>JAUXQB010000004.1 GCA_030685215.1 Actinomycetota bacterium | reverse complement strand
AGCGCCGACGGGTTCGCCGCACTGGTGCAGGCCGCGCGCGACGAGCTGCCAGCAGGGGCGGCCCGCGCGCTGCAGTTGGCCGCCGACGTGCTGGCCGCCGCGGCCGAGGTGTCGCAACGCCTCGACCGGCTGACGGCGCCGGCCGTCGCCGCATCGTCCGCCGACGCCAGAGCCCAGCTCGACCGGCTCGTACGACCCGGGTTCGTCACGGCCGCGGGCGAAACACGGCTGCCCGACCTGCTGCGCTACGTGAAGGCCATCGACATGCGGCTGGCCAAGCTGCCGGAGGACCCGCACCGCGACCAGGCCAGGCTGCGCGACGTCGCCGCGCTCGAGCAGCGTTACGTCGCGCACCTGCGCCGACTCGACCGCGACGACATCACCGCCGAAGTGGTCGACCTCGGCTGGCTGCTGGAGGAGCTGCGCGTGAGCGTCTTCGCACAGCAGCTGGGCACGGCCCGCCCGGCGAGCCCGCAGAAGGTGGCCAGAGCCCTCGCCGGCCTCGGCGCCTGACCCACCCCGCGTCTGTGCACTTCCGCTCGGCGGGTTCAGACGGTGGGCGAAGGTGCACAGACGCGGGTGGCGCACGCGCTCGACGGACCGATGCGTTCGGGGCATGATGAGCGGGTGCCGCGCCGTGACCCCTGTCTCACTCGAAAGTGACCAAGGTCCCGGGAACCCCAGGGGGTATGCGAGCGACCATGTTCCGTGACGGCCGAGAGGGGCGCACATGGATTCCTTGAACATCGCACGGTGGCAGTTCGGGATCACCACCGTCTACCACTTCTTCTTCGTGCCCATCACGATCGGCCTCAGCTTCCTCGTCGCCGGGTTCCAGACCGCGTGGTACCGCACGGGCAAGGAGCAGTACCTGCGGTTGACGAAGTTCTACGGGAAGCTGTTCCTCATCAACTTCGCGATGGGTGTGGTCACCGGCATCGTGCAGGAGTTCCAGTTCGGGATGAACTGGAGCGACTACTCCCGGTTCGTGGGCGACATCTTCGGCGCCCCACTGGCCATCGAAGGCCTGCTCGCCTTCTTCCTCGAGTCGACGTTTCTCGGCCTGTGGATCTTCGGGTGGGACCGCCTGCCGAAGAAGGTGCACCTCGCCACCATCTGGATCGCGGCCAGCGGCACGCTGCTGTCGGCGTACTTCATCCTCGCGGCGAACTCGTTCATGCAGAACCCGGTCGGGTACGAGTTCAACGAGGTCACCGGTCGCGCCGAGCTCACCGACTTCTGGGCGATGCTCACCAACAAGGTCGTGCTCGTCACGTTCCCGCACACCATCGCCGGCGCGTTCATCACAGCCGGGGGCGTGGTGCTCGGCGTGGCGTTGTGGCATCTCCTGCGCCACCCGAACCGCGACAGCGACGCGTTCCGCAGCGCAGCCAAGGTCGGCGGCGTCACCATCGTGCTGGCCGCCACCGCGCTCGCGCTCACCGGCGATCGCCAGGCGAAGGTGATGACCGAGGTGCAACCGATGAAGATGGCGTCGGCCGAAGCGCTGTACGCCACCACCGACGGCGCGTCGTTCTCGATCTTCAGCATCGGTACGCCCGACGGCAGTGAGGAGACGTTCAGCATCCGCGTGCCGAAGATGCTCTCGTTCCTCGCGACCGGCACCTTCGACGGCCGGGTGGAAGGCATCAACGACCTGCAGTCCGCGTACGAGGCCAAGTTCGGGCCCGGCGACTACACCCCCAACGTCGCGGTCACCTACTGGACGTTCCGGTTCATGATCGGCATCGGCATGGCCGGCGCGCTCGTGGCCGTGTGGGCGCTCTGGAAGCTGCGCCGCCGTACACCGTTCAAGGGCCGACTCGCGTGGTGGGCGGCCGTCACCGTGCCGCTGATGGGTCTGTTCGGCAACAGCTTCGGGTGGATCTTCACCGAGATGGGCCGCCAACCGTGGATCGTGTTCGGGCTGATGCCCACCAGTGCCGGCGTGTCGCCGAGTGTCAGCGCGCTCGAGGTGTGGATCTCGATGCTCGGCTTCACCGTCGTGTACGGCGTGCTCGCCGTGATCGAGGTGAAGCTGCTGCTGAAGTACATCGCGGCAGGACTGCCACCGGTTGCCGCCGGCGGCGACCACAGCGACGACGGCGAGGGCGCCCACAACGTCAACGTCAACGGCAACGGCACCGACGAAGAGCGCCCGCTGGCGTTCGCCTACTGAGAGGCCACCCTCATGGAACTCACCACCGTCTGGTTCATCCTCATCGCAGTCCTGTGGATCGGCTACTTCGTGCTCGAGGGCTTCGACTTCGGCGTCGGCATCCTGCTGCCCGTCCTGGGCCGCGACGACCGCGAGCGCCGCGTGCTCATCAACACCATCGGCCCGCTCTGGGACGGCAACGAGGTGTGGCTGCTCGTCGCCGGCGGCGCCACCTTCGCCGCCTTCCCCGAGTGGTACGCCACGCTGTTCAGCGGCTTCTACCTGCCGCTGTTCCTCATCCTCATCTCGCTCATCGTGCGCAACGTGGCGTTCGAGTTCCGCGGGAAGCGCGACGACCTCACCTGGCGCCGGCGCTGGGATCGGTGCATCTTCTTCGGCTCGCTGCTCCCCGCCGTGCTGTGGGGTGTGGCGTTCGGCAACATCGTCGGTGGCACCGAGATCGACGCCGACAAGGAGTACGTCGGCACGTTCTTCGACCTGCTCAACCCGTACGCCCTGCTCGGCGGCCTGGTGACGCTCAGCTTGTTCGTCACCCACGGAGCGGTGTTCCTCTCGCTGAAGACGCTGGGCGACGTGCGCGACCGCGCTCGCGCGATTGCGCTGAAGTCGGGGCTCGTGGCCGCCGGTGCAGCCGTCGCGTTCCTGGTGTGGACCTACGTCCGGCGCGATGGTGCGCAACTGGCCGGCTGGTTCGTACTGCTGGCCGTGCTCGCGGCGGTGGCGTTGCTCGCCGGTCTCGAAGCCAACCGTCGCGGCCGAGAGGGCTGGGCGTTCATCGGAACCGCGGCCACACTCACGCTCGCGGTCGCGTCGCTGTTCGTGGTGCTGTTCCCCAACGTGATGCCGTCGTCGCTCGACGAGGCGTACTCGCTCACCACCACCAACGCGGCGTCCACGCACAAGACGCTCACCATCATGACGTGGGTGGCCGCGATCTTCACGCCGCTGGTCCTGCTCTACCAGGGCTGGTCCATCTTCGTGTTCCGCAGGCGGATCGGCGTGCACCACATCCCGGCCGACTCGCCGGTGGTGGCAGCCGCGGAGGCACTCGCCGCCGAGGCCGCAGCGAACACCACTCCGTGAAGCCTGTCGACCCCCGCCTGTTCCGTACCGCGCGCAGCAGCGCCCCGCACCTCGCCGCCACGGTGGTGCTGGGCACCGCCACCGCCGTGCTGGTGGTGGTGCAAGCGGGGCTCATCGCCACGGCCGTAGCGCGGGTGATCGAGCGGCGCGGCGCCGACGGGCTGACGCCGCTTCTGGTCGGACTGGCTGCGACCATCGGCGCCCGCGCGGTGCTGACGTGGGCGACGGAGGTCGTGTCGCAGCGGGCATCGGCGGCCGTGAAGTCGGAGCTGCGCACCCAGCTCGTCGACCGTGCGAGTCGCATCGCCGCCGATCCTGCGAGAGGAGGCCGCCGCGCGGAGGTGGCGGCGTTGGCCGGGAGCGGCCTCGACGCGCTCGACGGCTACTTCTCGAAGTACCTGCCGCAGCTCGTGCTCGCGGTGGTGGTGCCGCTGGTCGTGCTGCTGCAGCTGCTGCGCACCGACCTCACCGCCACGCTCACGGTCGCACTCACGCTGCCGTTGATCCCTGTGTTCATGATCCTGGTCGGCATGGCGACGGAAGCGTCGAACGCCAAGCGGTGGGACGCGCTGACGCGCCTCGGTCACCACTTCCTCGACATCGTGGAGGGCATGCCCACGCTGCGGGCGTTCGGTCGTGGTACCGCGCAGGCCGACCTCGTGCGCGAGAGCACCGACCGCTACCGCAGCACCACCATGGCCACCCTGCGCATCGCGTTCCTCTCGTCACTCATCCTGGAGACGCTGGCCACGCTCTCGGTCGCGCTGGTCGCCGTCGGTGTCGGTCTGCGGATGGTCGACGGCAACCTCGACCTGCGCACCGGGCTGCTGGTCATCCTGCTCGCACCCGAGGCCTACCTGCCGTTGCGCCAGGTGGGCGCGCACTACCACGCGAGCGCGGCCGGGCTGGCCGCGGTCGATGCGGCGTTCGAGCTGCTCGAGACTCCGATGCCTTCTCACTCGGGGCGCGGCGCCGCCCCGACACACCGCCTGAGCATCTCGTTCGACGGGGTGAGCGTGCACCACGCCGGCCGCGACCAGCCGGCACCCGATACCGCCAGCCTCACGGTGCAGGCCGGCGAGGTGGTGTGCGTCACCGGCGCCAGCGGCAGCGGCAAGACCACGCTGCTGTCGCTGCTGCTCGGCCAACGAACGCCGGATGCCGGGCGCGTGACCGTGAGCGGGTTCACCGACGACAGCGAGATCGGCGACACCATGGTCGCCGATCTCGATCATGCGCACTGGCAGCGACAGATCGGGTGGGTGGATCAGCACCCCTACATGGCCGCCGGCACCCTGGCCCAGAACCTGCGCATCGCGCGTCCCGACGCCACCGATGCCGAGCTCGTCGCCGTGCTGCACTGCGCCGGGCTCGCGCTCGACCCGCATCGTCAGGTCGGTGAGCACGGCGAGGCACTGTCGGCCGGCGAGCGCCGACGCGCCGGGCTCGCGCGTGCGTTGCTGCGCGGCGCTCCACTGCTGCTGCTGGACGAGCCCACGGCCGGCCTCGATGCCGCGACCGAAGCCGATGTGTTGCGCGCGGTGCGTGCGGAAGCCGCCCGCGGCGTCGCCGTGCTGATGGTGAGCCACCGACCCGACACCATCGCCGCCGCCGATCGCGTGGAGTCGCTGTGAGGTCGCTCTGGAGAGTGGCACAGCTCGGCCGGTCGGGGCGCGGGCGGATGGCGATGGCAGTGCTGCTCGGCACGCTCGCCGCCGGCGCGAGCGTCGCGCTCGCCGGGGTGTCGGCGTGGCTGATCGCCCGTGCCGCCGAGCGGCCGCCGGTGCTGCACCTGATGGTGGCGATCGTGGCCGTGCGCACGTTCGGCATCGGGCGCGGCGTGCTGCGCTACGCGGAACGACTCGTCGCGCACGACGCGTCGTTCCGCGTGCTCACCGACCTGCGCGTAGCCGTCGTCCGCCGCTGGTCTCGCCTTTCCCCCGGTGGCACCGGCTCGTTGGGCCGCGGCGACCTGCTGGCGCGGTTCGTCGGCGACGTCGACGGCCTGGCCGACCTCTGGGTGCGGGTGCTGCTACCGGCCGCCGTCACCGTGCTGGTCACGCTCGGCTCGATCGTCATGCTGGTCGTGCTGTTGCCGGCCGCGGGTCTGGTGCTCGCCGTCTCGGCGACAGTGGCCATGCTCGTCGCGCCGGCGATCGCCGTTCGCTTCAGCAGCCGGGCCACCGCACGGTTGGCACCGGCGCGCGGCGAGTACCAGCAGCAGCTGTTGACCGTGCTCGACGGCGCCGCCGAACTGAGCCTCTACGGGGCACTCGACCAGGAACTGTCGAGGCTGCACTCCATCGACGAGCGCGCGCGTCGGGCGGAGACGCGCAGCGCCTGGGGCTCCGGCCTCGGCAGTGCGCTGGGCATGCTGTCGCTCGGTGCGGGCCTCGTCGCGGGCCTGATCGTGGCCGCCTCGGCCATTGCCGACGGCCGGCTCGACGGGCCGGGACTGGCGGTCACCGTGCTGCTCCCGCTGGCCGTACACGAACTGGTGGCACTGCTCACTCCGGCGGCGACGCAGCTGCCGCAACTGGCCGCGTCGGCCGGCCGCCTGCTGGAGGTGCTCGACGCACCCGACGTGGTCGACGAGCCGGTCGTGCCGGCCCGATCGCCCACCGGACCGCTCGGGCTGCGGCTCCACGGACTCGACGTCGGCTGGCCGGACGGAGACGTGCTGCTGCGCGACCTCACGCTCGACGTGGCCGCCGGCGAGCACGTCGCGCTGGTCGGCGACAGCGGCTTGGGCAAGAGCACGCTGGCCGCGACGCTGATGCGCTTCCTGCCGCCGAAGTCGGGCACCGTCACGCTCGTCGGCAGCGACGGTTCGGTACCGCTGAGCGAGCTGGCGGAAGCCGATCTGCGTCGGGCGATGAGCTGGTGCGCCCAGGACGCGCACGTCTTCGACTCCACGCTCGCGGCGAACGTCCGCCTCGCTCGCCCCGCGGCCGACGACGGCGAACTGGGCACAGCGATCGCCACCGCACGGCTGAGCGAGTGGGTGGCGTCGCGCGTCGACGGACTCGACTCGATGGTCGGCGAGCACGGCGACACGATGTCGGGCGGCGAGCGTCAGCGGGTGGCACTTGCCCGGGTCGTGCTGTCGCATGCCCCGGTGGTGGTGCTCGACGAGCCCACCGAGCACCTCGACGACGCGACCGCGCGAGCCGTTCTCACCGACATGCTCGACGCGCTCTCCGGACGCACGGTGCTGTTGGTGACGCACCGCCGCGACCTGCTGCCACCCGACATGCGCGTCATCGACCTCGGCGCCTGACCCACCCAGCGTTCCTTGCGCGTGTGAGCACTTCCGCTCACAGAGCGAGCGGAACTGCGCAGACGGCGGCGACGTCCTTCCGCGTGTGTGCACTTTCGCTCGCTGAGCGAGCGAAAGTGCGCAGACGCGGGGATCGCACCGAACTCTTACCCCGCTGCCAACCCCCTCCTACACGGGTGTCCTACCTTGCTCGCATCACCACGGGCGACGACCCCACGACGCAAAGACACACGAGGGACCACCACCATGGAACACGAACACGACGACTGGGACCGCGGTCTCGCCTTCGACATGCAGCGCATGATGCACCGACGCGGAGCGCTGAAGGCGCTCGCCGGTGCCGGTGCGTTGGCGTTCCTGGCTGCGTGCGGCAAGGAGTCGACGAGCGCGACGACGACCGCCGGAAGCACAGCGAGCACGACGGCGAGCACGACGGCCGGCACGACAGCCACCACCGCCGCGACGACCGCAGCGACCTCGGGAGCGCTGGAGTGCACCACGGTGGTGCCCGAGGAGACGGCGGGGCCGTACCCCGGCGACGGGTCGAACGGCCCCGACATCCTGGCCGACCCCGCAGTGGTGCGCAGCGACATCACCGGCAGCTTCGGCGACTACACCGGTACCGCCACCGGCGTGGCCACCACGATCTCGCTCACGGTGCTCGACTCGTCGAACGGGTGCGCCCCGTTGGCCAGCGGCGCGGTGTACCTGTGGCACGCCGACAAGGACGGGCACTACAGCATGTACACCGCACCCGACGCGAACTACCTGCGCGGCGTCGGTGAAGCCGACGCCAACGGCATGGTCACCTTCCGGACGATCTGGCCCGGCTGCTACGACGGCCGCTGGCCGCACATCCACTTCGAGGTGTACCCGAGCATCGACGACGCACTGGCCGCCGCCAACACCATCACCACCTCGCAGATCGCGCTGCCCGAGGCCGAGTGCCAGACCGTGTACGCGACCAGCGGCTACGAGAGCAGCGTCAGCAACCTCGGCCGCACCTCGTTGGAGAGCGACAACGTCTTCCGCGACGGGTGGGAGCAAGAGCTGGCCACGGTCACCGGCAGCAACGACGCCGGGTGGACCGTGAGCCTCACGATCACCGTGTGAGCCACGCCAGCGGCGGCCGCTCCGACAGGTTGAGCGGCACCACGGAACCGTCGGCACGGCGCAGCGTGGGCGCGGGATCGGCGAGCAGGCTGCCCTCCGGCACGCGGGCCAGCATGGTGGCCATCACCTCCGCCGCCTGCACCGACAGCGCGTGCAGCGAACGGTGGCGATGCTCGCGGGTGCCAAGATCGATCTGCGCGATGGCCTCCGGGCCGTAACGACGCGCGACATCGATGAGCATCGCCATCTCGACGCCCCAGCCCTGCACGAACGGCAGCTGCTCGAGCACCGTGCGGCGGCCCGCGTACTCGCCGGCGAGCGGCTGGTGCAGGCCGGTGAGCTCGGGGTAGTACAGCGACATCAACGGGCGAGCCACCAGCTCGGTGGTGCGGCCGCCACCGCCCATCTGCGTGGGCCGGTGCGACACCGACTTCACCAGCGCCACCGAATCGTCGTCGAGCATCGGTGCCAGCAGGCGGGTGACCCAGTGCGGTTCGAAGCTGGTGATGTCGCCGTCCATCCACACCACGAAGTCGCCGCTGCTGGCGGCCAGGCTGGCCCACAGGGCGTTGCCCTTGCCGTGGCCCTCACCGAATCGTTCGTGCATCGACTCGATGGGCACCACCGTGGCACCAGCGCTGCGTGCCACCGACGCGGTGTCGTCGGTGCTGCGGTCGTCGAGCACGATCAGTTCGTCGACCAGCGGCACCTTGCGCATCAGCTCGCTGCGGATGACGCTGATCAACGGACCCACCGTGGCCGCTTCGTCGCGGCAGGGAATGCACACCGACACCGTGCGGCCGGCCTTCGCCTCCACGGCGACGTCGATCGCACAATCGTCGATCTCGAACAGACGCACCGACTTCATCGCAACGACCTCCAGTAGCCTTCGCCGTCGTGCCCGAGAACACAGCGCCTGACGACACCGCCACTCCCGACGGAATGTTCCTGTACGGCGTGGTGAACGCCAGCCCCGATTCGTTGAACACCGACTCCGTGGTCGACGGCCCCGAGCAGGCGGTGGCCCGTGCCACTCGGCTGCTGGCCGAGGGCGCGAACGGGCTCGACGTGGGCGGGCAGGGCAGCACCGATGCAGCCACCGTGGTGCCGTGGGAAGCCGAGTGGGAGCGCCTGCGCGAGGTGCTGCCCGCACTGGCCGCGCTGCGGGTGCCGATGAGCGTCGACACCTGGCGCCCGGAGGTGCTGCGCCGCGCGCTGCAGTCGGGAGCGACCGTGATCAACGCGGCCGACGGCATGCAGAGCGAGGCGATGTGGCAGGTGGCCACCGAGTTCGACGTGCCGATCGTGGTGCCGTTCCTGAGCGGGCCGAACCCGCGTGCCATGGAGATGGTGCGCCGCGACCCGGTGGAGGCCATCGTCGAGTTCTTCGACGAGCGCCTGCGCGACGCCGACCGCTACGGCCTGCGTGACCGATGCGTGCTCGACCCGGGCACCGGCTTCGCGCCCAGCAACTGGCCGTGGGAGGAGCGCTACCTCTATCAGAAGCAGGTGTACGGCAACCTCGCCGCGATGCGCGTGTTCGGGTTGCCGCTGTACATCGCGCTGCCGTGGAAGGAGACCGCGCAGCACGACGAACTGCTCGAGATCGTCATCCGCAACCGGCCCGAGTTCGGGCGCGTGCACTACCCCGCCAAGGTGCGCGCCTTCGAGCGTCGCCTCGCCGCCGAGTGAGTCGGGGAACATTCAGACGACGAGCGGTCCGCGAGCGTGGATCTCGCTCGGTGGCAGCGTGGCATCCCAGTCGGGTGGGCACAGCTGCGGCGCGACTTCGCTGAGCGGGGCCAGCACGAAGCGGCGCTCGAAGATGCGCGGATGCGGCACGGTGAGCGCCTCGCTGGTGATGGAGATGTCGTCGTAGAACAGCAGGTCGACGTCGAGCGTGCGCGGCCCCCAGTGCACCAGTCGCTGCCGCAGCGCGTTGGCTTCGATGCGCTGGCAGCGACGGATGAGCGCGTACGGGTCGAGCGGGGTCTCGATCTGCACCACCATGTTGAGGTACGCGCCCTGGTCGTCGGGGCCACCGACCGGCGCGGTCTCGAACACCTGCGACATCGCCACCACGTTGCCCAGTTCCGACACTGCGAAGCGCAGGTAGCGCTCGCGGTCGCCGAGGTTGCTGCCGAGCGCGATGAACGCGGTGTGTGCGACCAGCGGTGGTGCTGCGGCCTCGGCGCGCGTGCGGACGATACGCACCGCGGTGCTCTGCACCTCCTCCGGAATGGGCGGGCGCAACTTGGTGAGCGTGACCTCGACCTCGTCGACGAGGTCGAACTCGAGCACCACGTCGGCCACCTTCGCCGCGAGCCGCTCGAGCAGGATGTCCTTGCTGTCGCGAGCGAGCTCGGTGACCCGCTCGCACACCAGGCCGTAGTGCACGGTGGCCGCGAGCTCGTCGCTGCGGCCGGCCTCGTGCAGGTCGACCCCGATGGAGAGGTCGATGCGAATCGGCTGTGCGATCTCACGCTCGTGCGGAAGGGCACCGATCACGGTGAGCACGCGGAGATCGTCGATCAAGATTCGGTCCACGGGGCAGGACCTCCCTTCGAAGTGCGGTCACGCTATCCGAGGGCGTCGCCGATGTCGCCTCGTACTCGGTGACAGCAGACGCCGAGAACGCACAAGGCCCCTCCCGGTTGGGAAGGGCCTTGGGCAACGGGTGGAGGTGAGGGGAATTGAACCCCTGGCCTCAACAGTGCGATTGTTGCGCTCTGCCAACTGAGCTACACCCCCGTTGGAGACGCCGAGTGTAGCGGCGCCCGAGCGTCAGGCGGCGTGGAACCAGGCCTGGTCGCCGTAGCTGCGATCCATCTCGTAGTTGCGGATCTGCACCAGCTTGTAGCAGTACCCGCACAGCGACATGAACGACAGGGCGAACGCATACACCATCGCCGTGGCGTGAGTGGTGGCCGCCAGGAAGCCGGTGACGCCGACGGTGAGCACGAGCACGAACAGCACGTTGGCGCGACGACGACGGACGACTTCTCGCTGGCTCACCTTGTGCAGGTGCATCTGGCGATGACCGGCGGTGTGGTCGCCGTGCGTGCGCTGCGCCATGGGAGCGGTGGGCGCCTGACCGGAGCGGCGAACCTGGCCGGGGTGGCCGTGGGCCTGCGTGAGCGGACGAGCCATGCCACGCATCGGCACCATGGTGCGAGTGGGCACGGCACGCTGCAGGGTGGACAGCTGACGACGGAAGTCGGTGACCGACGAGTTGGGCCGGTTCTCGACCCGCGACCGCAGCAGCGGCGGGATGATGACGGCGGCCCAGACGGCGGCAACGGCGAGGAGTACGACGGGCTGCATCAGCGACCGACCTGTGTGATGGGAGTTGAGTACATGAGGTTGTTCACGAAAGTTCTCCGGGTGTCTGTTGGCCGAACTGCGGTGTAACCAGCAGCATCCGTTTCATTACGGTTCTACTACGTTCGTAACGACGGACGCAATGTTAGCGGGTCGGCGGTACGTACCGGACCGCCCTCCCGTTTTCTCCCAGAGTGCGATCTCGCCGATCACCATGGCTCGATCGGCGCTCTTGCACATGTCGTAGATGGTGAGGCCTGCCACCGCACACGCGTGCAGCGCTTCCATCTCCACTCCGGTGCGGTCGACGGTGTCGACCTGCACTTCCACCTCGATGAAGTCGTCGCCGATCTCGAAGTTGACGTGCACCGACCCCACGAGCAGCGGATGGCAGAGCGGGATCATGTCGCTCGTGCGCTTCGCGGCCTGGATGGCGGCCACTCGCGCCACGGCGAGCACGTCGCCCTTGGTGACCTCACGGTTGGCGACCGCGACCGTGGTGGCGGGTTGCATGAACACCTTGCCGCGTGCGACCGCTCGGCGATGGGTGGGGTCCTTGGGGGTCACGTCGACCATTCGGGCACGACCCATCGGGTCGAGGTGGGTGAAAGTCAGGTCACTCATCCGTCACGGAACTGTAGTACCCCGGACACACGACGTCGCGCCACCCAGCGCGGCGGCACACCGCGCGCGGCGGTCAACCGGTGCGCACCGGACCCATGTCGACCGCCTCGAACGCGGTGCCGGGGATGCCCTTCAACTGGTTCAGGTCGTCGTCGTTCCAGCCGGGGTTCGGCGCTCCCTGGAAGTACCAGTTGCTGCCGTTGTCGGCGACGATGACGCCGTAGTTCTTCATCGCCTCCGCGATCACCCGCGCCTGGCCGGTGAGCGAACTGATGTCGTAGCCCGCCTTCAGCCGCAGCCGCTGTCCCATCGCGGGTGCGTCGATGTCGGTGTTCGAGGAGGCGAAGTGCGTGGCCGGCAGGATGTAGCCGCGTCGCGTGGTGCTGAACGTGACGCGAATCGCGTGGTCGATGCGACCGGCAGCCACTTCCTCGTAGCGCACGAGTCCGGGGAAGATGGGCAACCCCGCGGCATCGGCGCTGGTCCAGCCGAGCGGGCGGAGTGCGTTGCTCTTCAGGTCGAAGCGGGCTCCGCTGTTGGCCACCCAACCTGCTCCGCTGCGGCGCGCGACGAACAGCTCGAACAGGTGGCACGTGCCCTGCTGCACGACGAGCACATGCCGGTCGCTGCCACCCTCCACGGGAGCGTTCAGCGGGATCGGGAACGGACCGGGGTCGCTCTCGTCGCCGTACGCGTCGTAGGTGATGGGCACCGTCGCCTGGCTCTGCGGTACCACGACGTAGGGGATGCCATAGGCCGGGTTCTCCCCGAAGTCGGGGTGCAGGTTGTCGCTGCCGTGGGCCTGGATGAAGCCGATCATCTGCGCGCTGCGCGGATGCAGCGGAGCGTTGCGGATGTTGACGTTCCACGCGTTGTCGGTGGGGAACACCCGGCATCCGCCGACGAACGGGCCGGGCAGCGTGCCGCGCACCGCGACGGCCGACGCCACGGCCGGCTCGTCGATGGGCTCCGCGTGGGCACCGGCGACCAGCGCGCCCACGGCCACCATCGTCGCGACCACGACTCGACCTCTCACTGAGGACCTCTCACCGCGCTGACGCTACCGCTGCCGCACGCGCCGCGATTGACCACCGGCGGCCAGCAACGACGCATAGCATCGGCCTTCGTGCAGACGACGACCGAGGAACCCGTGCGCACCACGGAGAACCCGAGTCGCCTCCAACCCGATCAGGCACGAGCCGTTCGCCTGGGCGTGAGCGGCGCAGTGCTGGCGATCGTCGCGCTCGGTCTGCTCGGGGCGTACTCGCTGCCGCTGTTCTCCCTGCCCGACGAACCGGCCCACTACGGCTACGCCGCCGAGGTGGCCGACGGCAGGCTGCCCCACATCGAGGACCTGGTGCCGGTCGACGGCATCGCTCCGCTCGAGGAGCTGATGAACGACCGCGACGAGGTGCGCCGCACGATCTGGACGGCCAACCATCCACCGCTCTTCTACGTGATCGAAGCGGTGCCGATCGGCATCGGTCGCGCCACGGATCGCGAGCTCGGTGCGATGCACGCCGGCCGCGTGCTCGTGGTGCTGATCGCCGGCGGTGCCGTGGTGGCGGTCGCGTGGTTGACCCGTCTGCTCGTTCCTCGCCGGCCGGTGGTGGCGGTCGTCGCCGCCGGCGTCGCCGCGCTGCTCCCCGCGATGATCAACACGTCGTCGTACCTGTACAACGACTCGCTGGCGGTGCTCACGTCCACGCTCGCGTTCGGTGCGGGCGTGCTGTGGTTGGTGCGCGGCCCGTCGACCCCCAGGCTCGCGTTCGCCGCGGTCACCTGCGCACTGGCGGCATCCACCCGCGCCTCGGGCCTGCTGGTCGTCGGTGTCGTCGGCCTCGCCGTGCTCATCGGCTCCGTCATCCACGCGGCAGCCGATCGAGGCGAGCGGCCGGCGTCGCGGGCAACCCGTGCGGTGTCGTTGCTCGCACCTGCCGCCGTCGTCGGAGCCGCCGTCGTGGCCACGTCGGGTTGGTTCTGGGTGCGCAGCGTCGACCTCTACGGCGACCTCACCGCCACCGGGTACCTGCTCGAACGATTCGACCGTGTGCCGCGACGCCCGACGACGTGGTACGTGTCGAGCATCGACTTCTGGAGCACCCAGCAGCGTCTGCTGTGGGGAGTGGGTTCCAACCACGCGATCAACACCGAGAGCGTCACCCACCACTTCTGGGTGTTGGCGTTGCCCCCGATCGCCGGGCTCGTCCTGGCTGCGCGCCACGCGCTGCGCACCTCGGTGCGGCGATCCGGGTCGCTGCAGGCGTCGCTCGACGGGTGGCGCCACTGGGTGAACCACGGCGATCCGCGACGACTGGCGCTCCCGGCCGCCTGGGTGCTCGGCCTGGTGTTCCTCCTCCTGCTGGAGCTGTCGGTGATGCAGTTCACCAGCCAGGGTGGCGGCACACACGTGCGCTACGTGCTGCCCGGCATCGGCATCGCGTCGGCGGCCGCGGCGGTCGGCCTGCTCGCACTACCCGGCGCACGACGTGGCGTCACGGCAGTGGCGTTCCTCGTGGTCACCGCCGTCGCCTACGTGTGGGGGCTGCGGGCGCAGCTGGCGGCACTGCTGGCCGACACCGACGCCGACACCTCCATCCTGCGCGGCCTCGAGCTCGCCGGGGTGCGGGCGCCGCTGTTGATGCTCGTGCTGGTGGGCGCCGCCGTGTTGGCGGGGCTGGTGCTGCAGGCCGTGGCGGTGTGGCGCCTCACCGCAGGTTGGGCCCCAGCCGCCGACGAGGTCAGCCGCCGATCTGACTCATCGTGCGACGAGGCTTGACGAACGTCACCTGGTTGATCTGGTGGCCGGCCCACTTCGTGCCCACCGCGCGCTGGATCTCGGCAGCGACCTGGTCGTCGGTGGCACCGGCTCGCATCATCTTCATCAGGTCGAACTCGGTGGTGGCGAACAGACAGGTGCGGAACTGGCCGTCGGCGGTGAGGCGCACACGGTCGCAGTCGTCGCAGAACGGCTTGGTGACGGTGGGGATGACGCCGACGGTGCCACCACCGTCGAGGTAGCGCCAGCGGTCGGCCGGCGCGGCACCACGGGCGGGCATCAACTCGAGCGGGAACTCGGCCTGCAACGCCGCGACGATCTCGTCCTGCCCGACGACCTTGTCGTTCAACCAGTGACCGGTGGCGTCGAGCGGCATGAACTCGATGAAGCGCAACTCGACGCCCGTGTCGCGTGCCCACCGGGCGAGGTCGACGATCTCGTCGTCGTTCACCCCTCGTTCGACCACGGCATTGATCTTCACCGGCGAGAAGCCGGCCTCCTTCGCCGCTTCGATGCCGTCGAGCACGCGCTCGAGCTCGTCGCGACGGGTCATCTGCAGGAACTTGTCTCGTTGCAGCGTGTCGAGGCTGATGTTCACCCGGTCGAGCCCGGCCTCGCGCAGGTCGTGTGCCTGCAGCCGGAACGTGGAGCCGTTGGTGGTGATGGACAGGTCGGGCTTGCGGCCGGCGAGCGGCGACGACGAGGTGGTGGGCACGCGCAGCGCCGCGAGCTTGGCCACCAGCACCGGCAGGTGCGCGCGAACCGTCGGCTCACCGCCGGTGAGGCGCAGACCGTCGACCTCGAAACGCTCGACGAAGATGCGGCTCAGCCGCTCGATCTCCTCGAAGGTGAGCACCTCGCTGCGCGGCACCCACTTCATGCCTTCCTCCGGCATGCAGTACGTGCAGCGGAAGTTGCAGCGATCGGTGACCGAGATGCGCAGGTCACGGATGGTGCGACCGAACGGGTCGATCAAGTCCATCGCGTCACACTACCGACAGCAGCAGCGTCTGGACAGGGGCACCGGTCGCGACACCATCGCCGTCGGGAACGATGGCGATGGCGTTGGCCATCGAGGTGGCGGCCAACTGGTGGCTGCCCTGCGCGCCGACCGACCGCACGTGCACACGGCCGTCGGGGCCGAACGCGGCGGTGACCCGCACGTAGTGCGTCTTGCCGTCGGGTCGGCGGGGCAGGCCCTCGTCGGCGACGGCGGCCACCTGCAGACGATCTGCCTGCGGGTGACCCATCATCCGCCGCAGCGCGGGCCGGGCGAGCAGCTCGAAGCTGACCAGCGAGCTGACCGGGTTGCCCGGCAGACCGAACACCGGGACGTCGCGCGAGCCGCTGGCGAGGATGCCGAACGCGAACGGCTTCGCCGGCTTGATGGCGATCTGCATCCAGCGCATGCGAGCGAGGCGCGACAGCACGGCCTTCACCACGTCGTAGTCGCCCATGCTCACCCCACCACTGGTGACGATGGCATCGCAGGTCTCGGCGGCGGTGCGCAGCACGGCCTCCAGCACGGCTTCGTCGTCGCGCACGACGCCGAAGTCGACCGCCTCGCAGCCGGCGTCGCGCACCGCACCGAGCAGCATCGTGCGGTTGCTCTCGCGGATCTGTCCGGGCTGCAACGGCGACCCGTCGTCGATCAGTTCGTCGCCGGTGGAGAGCACCGCCACGCGGGCGCGTGGCACCGCGCTGACGACCGCGGCGTTCACGCTGCACAGCACGCCCGCGACAGCCGGAGTGACGACGGTGCCGGCCGCGTAGAGCTCGGTGCCTTCCCGCACGTCGTCGCCGGCGTGACGGACGGCGACGCCAGCCTGCACGGCGCGGCGGACGAGCACTCGCGCGCCGCCGTCGATGCGCTCGGTGTCCTCCACCATCACGATGGCGTCGGCGCCTTCCGGCACGGGAGCGCCGGTCATGATGCGGATGGCCTCACCGGGCTGCAGCACGTGTGATGTGTGCGCACCGGCGGCCACTTCCCCCACCACCGGTAGCTCCACCGGCGCCTGGGCGACGGAGGCGGCGATGACGGCATACCCGTCGACCGCACTGTTGGCGAACGGCGGGACGTCTTCCGCGGCCACCACCGGCGCCGCCAGCACCAGCCCGGTGGCCTCACGGCACGGCACCGGCACCGGAGCAGCCGCGGGGCAGTGTGCGAACACGTACTCGCGGGCCTCGGCGATGTCGATCACGTGCCCACGGTACCGTGAGGTCGTGACGTCGTACGCGCCCTTTCCCGCGGCACACCAGCCCACCGGGCACGTGGCCACCTGGGCCACGTGGGCGGGCGACGGCATCGAGACCACCACCATCCTGTGGGAGAACGAGGGCTTCACGGTCAGCGGCGAGGTGAGCGACGCCGCCGATCGCGAGCACATCCAGTACGTGCTGCGCCTCTCCCCCACCTGGCAGGTGCGCCAGTTCCTGCTGTTCCGAGATCTCGACGAACCCGACCTGTGGCTCGCCACCGACGGCAGCGGTCGCTGGGGCGAGATGAACGGCGAGCACCGCACCGAGCTCGACGGCTGCTACGACATCGACCTCGCCTGCACGCCCTTCACCAACACGCTGCCCATCCGCCGGCTGCCGCTGCTGGAGGGTCACACCGCCGAGCTGCCCGTGGTGCACGTGAACCCCGACACGCTGGAGGTGCGGCCGATGGTGCAGCGCTACACACGGGTGGGCTCGCACCGGTGGCACTACGAGAACGTGGAGAACGGCTTCGCCGCCGACCTCGAGGTCGACGAGTTCGGCCTGCTGCTCGACTATCCCGAACTGTTCCGCCGGTTGTCGTAGCGCGACCGCAACCCGACGACGTCGGCTGCCGGGTTCAGATGCGGTCCTGCAACCAGCTGCGGAACTGAGGGCCGATGCGCTCGTCGTCGAGCGCGATCTCCACCACCGCGGTGAGCCAGCCGAGTGGGTTGCCGGTGTCGTAGCGGCGCACGTCGCGCAGCACGCCATGGAACGTGCCCTCGGCGGCCTGCATGCGCAGCGCGTCGGTGAGCTGGATCTCGCCACCGGCCCCGGGCTGCACGCGCTCGAGCTTCTCGAACACGTCGGCGGTGAGCACGTAGCGGCCGATGATGATGAGGTCGCTGGGCGCGTCGGCGAGTGCAGGCTTCTCGACCATGTTGCTGATGGCGATGACGCCCTGCTCGTCGAGCGCGCCGACGGGCTGGATGACGCCGTAGGCGCTCACCTCTTCGTGCGGCACCTCCTTCAGGCCGACGACGCTGCCGCCGGTGGTTTCGCACAGGTCGCACATCTGTGCCAGCAGGCTGCTGTCGCCCATGATCTCGTCGGGCAGCAGCACGGCGAACGGCTGGTCGCCGACGGCATCGCGTGCGCACCAGACCGCGTGGCCCAGGCCCATGGCCACGTCCTGATAGGCGAAGCTGATCTTCACGTCGCGGCCGATTGCCTCGAGGTGGTCGGCAACGTGGTCGCGGCCGGTGCTGCGCAACTTGGCCACCACTTCCGGCGCCTCGGCGAAGTAGGCCTCGATGGCCGGCTTGGCGTGGCTGGTGACGACCACGATGTGGTCGATGCCGGCGCCGACGCACTCGTCGATGATGAGCTGCAACGCCGGCGTGTCGATGATGGGGAGCAGTTCCTTGGGAACTGCCTTGGTGGCGGGGAGGAAGCGGGTGCCCATGCCCGCTGCCGGGATGACGGCCGTCCGTGCTCGCATCCCGAGAGGATAGGCCCGTTTGTTCGCCACCACCGCGGGATAGCCTTGGCAGTCGCACCACTCGACTGCTAATCCGGAGCCATCGATGCCCACCTACGTCTACAAGTTCATCGATACGGGCGAGACCATCGAGGTCCAGCAATCGTTCAGCGACGACGCGCTCACCGAGGCCGTCCACCCGTCCACCGGCGCCACGATGCCGGTGAAGAAGGTGTTCCTGCCCGTGGGCGTCACGTTCAAGGGCGGCGGCTTCTACAAGACCGACAGCCGCGGCAAGTCCAGCTCCACCACGCCGTCGAGCAGCGGCTCGTCGAGCGAGTCGAGCAGCTCGTCCAGCAGTTCCAGCGATTCGGGCAGCAGCTCGTCCAGCACCCCGGCGCCGGCCGCGGCCAGCACCCCGGCCGCCAGCTCCAGCAGCTCCGGCTCCAAGAGCGACTGACTCCGCCGGCGCACCGATATGGTGCGCCGCAGCGGCTTCCCCCACGCTGGAACTCGGTTCGCCCTGGGAGGCCCCATGTCGTTGCTCCCCCGCGTGCGGTTGGCGTTGGCGCGCCGGCCGTGGCTCTACTGGCTGTGCGTCGGCGTGTGCGCCGCGGTCGTGTGGTTCTCGGTCGCAGCTGCGCAGGCGCGTGTGGTGGCGGCGCGCGACTCGTGGGGTGCCACTCGCACCGTCTGGGTCGCCTCCGGTGAGGTGGGCGCCGGCGAGGCCGTGGTCGCGCGCCCGCGGGAGTACCCGGTGGCGATGGTGCCCGCGGCGGCGCTCACGTCGCTGACGGCCGATGCCGTCGCCGCTCGCAGCATCGGCGCCGGCGAAGTGCTGGTGGCCGACGACCTCGCCGGCGACTCGCTCGCCCCTCCCGGCTGGGTGGTGTTCGCTGTCCCGGCAGACGCCGCGCCCACCCTGGCAGTGCTCGATCGCGTCGTCGTGTTCGGCAGCGGCCACCGGTGGTGCGACGGCGTGGTGGTCGCGAGCGCCGAGATCGAGACGGAGGTCGTGGAAGTGGCCGTCGCGTCGGAGTGCGCCGCCGACCTCAGCGCCCAACTCGCGCTCGGCGCCGTCACCCTCGCCCGCCTCTCCTGACTCCCACGGCTTCTGGACAGGAATCGTCCCACTCGGGTGTCTGGACAGGAATCGTCCCGGCGCCCGGGACGATCCAGGCCCAGAACATCCGCTGTGAGGACCGAGGCGAGTCAGTCGGGCGCGTCGGCGAGGGTGAGGATCGACTCGTCGGTGGTGAGCGCGTCGAGCGTGCGGGACGCGGCGTCGTCGATGTGGATACGCGGGTGCGGCGGCGGCTCGAAGTGGTACGTGCCGGGGCCGTAGAACTGGCCGTAGCGCACCACGATGCCCGACGCGTCGAGCACCGTCTGTTCGAACGCCCTGATGCCCGCGGCGCCCGGGCCGGGCAGTTCCCAGGCGACGCTCTGTGCGATGAACCGGGTCGCTCCGGCCGCACTCGCCGCGGCCAACAGGTTGGCCGTGCCCTCGCGACGGATGCGCGCGTTGCGCGGCGCGTAGTCGGCGATGAGCGAGGTGTCGTCGGGGAGGTCGGTGAGCTGATGGATCACGACGTCGGGCTGCGCGGCCACCACCGCGGCACTCAACGAGGAGGCGTCGTACACGTCGCACACCACCGCTGCGGCGCCGAGCTCGGTGAGCAGTGCAGCGTGCTCGGGGGTGCGAGTCATCCCCGTCACCTCGTGCCCCGCGTCGACGAGCAACGGCACCAACCGGCGGCCGATCACACCGGTGGCGCCGGCGAGGAAGATCCTCATCCGGGGCCGGCCGCGCCGAGGGCCTGGCTGAGGTCGGCCCAGATGTCGTCGACGTGCTCGATGCCCACGCTCATGCGGATGAGTCCGGGTGGCACGTGCGCGTCGCCCGCGTACTTCTGGCGGCGCTCCATCGTCGACTCGACACCACCGAGGCTGGTGGCCGGCACCACCACTCGCACCGCACGGCA
>JAUXQB010000003.1 GCA_030685215.1 Actinomycetota bacterium | reverse complement strand
CGAGATGGTGATGCCGGGTGACAACGTGGCGATCACTGTCGAGTTGGGCAAGGCTGTCGCGATGGACGAAGGCTTGCGTTTCGCCATCCGCGAGGGTGGCCGCACCGTCGGCGCCGGCCGCGTCACCAAGATCACCAAGTAATCGTAGGAAGTCGGTGCCGCCCGGGCCTCGCCCGGGCGGTTCCACGAATCGGGGCGAGAGCCCTGCCGGACCGGAGGTCCTCAGATGGCAAAGAACGACAAGAGGGTGAAGATCACCCTCGAGTGCACCGAGTGCAAGCACCGCAACTACATCACGATGAAGTCGAAGATCAACGATCGCGAGCGACTCGAGATGAAGAAGTACTGCAACCATGACCGGAAGCACACCACTCACAAAGAGACCCGCTGACACGACCCGAATCGTGTAGGGAGTACCTCGCCGGGCGGCTGGTAGCGTGATGCACCGCCCACAGAGGGCAGTAGCTCAGCTGGTAGAGCAACGGTCTCCAAAACCGTCGGTCGGGGGTTCGAATCCCTCCTGCCCTGCCCATACCCACCCGAAGTACACGGCCGTCACGGTCGAGTGCAGAACCGAGTGAACGAATGTCATTGGATGACCTCAACCGAGAGCAGAAGCGGTCGCTGAAGCGCCAGGGTGCCCTGAACGCCCAGGGGCAACCCACGCGCGCCCCTGCTCCGGCCAAGCGCACGAAGGAAGCCCGCACGGGCCCCGTGCAGTACTTGCGCGAGGTGCGCGACGAGATGCGCAAGGTGGCCTGGCCGAAGTGGCCCGAGGTCCGGCGCTTCTCCATCATCGTGCTCGTCACGGTCATCATCTACACGGCCTACGTGTTCGGCCTGGATTCCCTGTTCGGTGTGCTCTCTGGCTGGTTGTACGACTGATATGAACGACGAACTCACCCCCGAACTGTCCACTGACGACACTGCTGGCGACGACACCGTCGAAGCCGCAGTGCCGGCGACCGACAGCGACGACACCGCCGAGACCGAGGCGCCCGTCATCGACGACGTTGCCGAAGGCGACGATGCCGTCGATGCCAGCTTCGACCTCTCCGACGACGCCGCAGTCGACTCCGATGCGGCGGTCGAAGAAGACGCGCCAGTGGTCGACGATCCCTGGACCCGCCCGGGTGCCTGGTACGTCGTGCACACCCAGAGCGGCTACGAGAAGAAGGTCACCGCCAACCTCACGGCTCGCATCCAGAGCATGAACATGGAGGAGAAGATCTACGAGATCGTCATCCCCATGGAAGAGGTCGACGAGTTCAAGAACGGTCGCAAGCAGACCGTGCAGAAGAAGGTCTTCCCCGGCTACCTGCTGGTGCGTTGTCAGATGGACGACGACAGCTGGTACTGCATCCGCAACACGCCCGGTGTCACCGGGTTCGTGGGCCAGAGCAAGCACGGGCAGAAGCCCACGCCGCTCTCGCGTCGCGAAGTGCAGACGTTCCTCGCCGCCAAGGGCGACGGCACGGGTGGCATGCCCACTCGTAAGAAGCCGAAGCTCGACTACGAAGAAGGCGAGAGCGTGCGCGTGAAGGAAGGCCCGTTCGCCGACTTCGCCGGCACGGTCGCCGAGATCAATGCCGATCACATGAAGCTCAAGGTGCTGGTGAACATCTTCGGTCGCGAGACCCTCGTGGAGATGGACTTCAGCCAGGTCAGCAAGCTCTAAGCCCGCCCACCGGCACCAGGGCACGAAAAGGAAGTAGTTCAGTCATGGCAAAGAAAAAGGTTGCTGCGATCATCAAGATCCAGATCCCCGCAGGCAAGGCCACCCCGGCCCCGCCCGTGGGTACCGCGCTCGGGCCGCACGGCGTCGGCATCATGGACTTCGTGAAGCAGTACAACGCTGCCACCGAGTCGCAGGTCGGCACCATCATCCCGGTCGAGATCACGGTCTTCGAGGACCGCACCTTCACCTTCATCCTGAAGACGCCGCCGGCACCCGTGCTGCTGCGTCAGAAGGCCGGGCTCGCGAAGGGTTCCAGCACGGCCGGCAAGACCGTGGCGGGCACCGTCACCGAAGCCGACATCGAAGAAGTCGCCAAGATCAAGATGCCCGACCTCAACGCGTACGACCTCGAGGCCGCCAAGCAGCAGATCCGCGGCACGGCCCGTTCCATGGGCCTGAAGATCAACGCCTGAGCATCCGCTCACGCGCTGCAGCACACATCAACACACCGCTCGACCGGGACCACCTCGCCCGGCGGCGCTACCACTGAGGGAGACATCCATGTCCGGTAAGAAGTACGCCGACGCAACCAAGAAGTTCGACACCGATCAGCTGTTCACGCCCACCGAGGCGCTGGCGCTGGTGAAGTCGGTGGCCAGCGCGAAGTTCGACGAGACCGTCGAGATCGCGATGCGCCTCGGCGTCGACCCCCGCAAAGCCGACCAGATGGTCCGCGGCACCGTGGCACTGCCCAGCGGTACCGGCAAGGACGTCCGGGTGGCCGTGTTCGCCACCGGCGAAGCCGCGCAGGAAGCCCGCGACGCCGGCGCCGATGTCGTCGGCGCCGACGATCTCGCTGCCGAGATCGAGAAGGGCAACTTCAACTTCGACATCGCCATCGCGACGCCCGACATGATGCCGCTCGTCGGTCGCCTCGGTCGCACGCTCGGCCCGCGTGGCCTGATGCCGAACCCGAAGACCGGCACCGTCACCAACGACGTCGGCCGCGCGGTCGGCGAGTTCAAGGGCGGCAAGGTCGAGTACCGCACCGACCGCTACGGCAACGTGCACGTGCAGCTCGGCAAGGTGAGCTTCACCCCCGAGGCGCTCGAGGCCAACTTCCGCGCCGTGCTCGACGAGCTGCAGCGTGCGAAGCCGGCATCGGCCAAGGGCCGCTACCTGCGCAAGATCACCATCAGCAGCACCATGGGGCCCGGCATCAAGGTCGACACCAACCGCCTCCGCCCCGAAGTCTGATCACCCGGTTCATTCACGGCCTCGGCCACGGCCCCAGCCACGGCGCCTGCGCCGCCGGGTGGAGACAGCACGTCGGGTCACCTCTGTCGGACGCCGCCTCACATGTGGACGTCGCTCGACGGATACCTGCGCGATGTGTCGCTCCCAGCGCGACACATCGCGCACGTACTCAGCGGCGCGCTACTCGGCGAACAGCCGGCCGGTGGGGGTGGCGAGGAACGAGTCGAGCGCGATGTGCTCCTGCTTGAGCAGGCCCTGGCGCGGCAGCGTGCCGTCGCGCACCATCTCGATGACGGCTGCCACCGAGCCGGCGGTGGTCCAGGCGATGGCCGTGCGCTCCTGGCCGGCGATCATCTTCGGCAGGTAGCTGCGCACGAACTCGAGGCGCCGGAGGTGGTGGTCGATGTGGCCTTCCGCCGACACGTGCACGTACACGACGTCGTTGCTCACCGGCGGCTTGGCGTTGGTGAGGATCTCGCCGGCCAGCTCGCGGCGCTCACGCATGAGCAGCTCGTGGAAGAAGAAGTTCATCAGGTCCATGTGGCCCGGGTAGCGAATGGTCTTGTAGTCGATGTTGGCCACACGGTTCTCGTACGTGTCGCACATCGTGCCCAGACCGCCGGAGGTGGTGAACGCCTCCAGCTGGATGCCGTCGACGTAGAGGGTCTCGCGCCACTCCATCGCCGACACCCACTTGCGCACGCCTTCCTCGAGCACTTCACAGTCGTTGAGGTACTCGTTCACCACGCCCTCCGGCGACCAGTTGAACGCGTAGCCGAGCAGGCCGGTGGGTGTCTGCGGCAGCGCACCGACTCGCATGCGCACCGAGCGACAGTCGTCGAACTGCTCGATCAGCGAGGCGCCGACGATGGCCACGAAGCCCGGCGCGAGCCCGCACTGCGGAGCCATCAGGCCCTCGGCCGTGGCACTCAGTTCGACGATCGTCTGGGTGGTGCCGACGTCCTCGGTGAGGTCGAAGTAATGAATGCCGAGCTCGTGCGCGACTTCCGCGATCTGCCGGTTGAGGTGGTAGGGCAGGCACGACAGCACGGCCTGCACGCCGGCGAGGTCGTCGTGAAGGGTGGCTCGATCGGCGAGATCGGAGCAGCGGACGGGGAACAACCCGGAGTGCTTCGGCTCGCGGACATCGATGGCGGTGACCTGGAATCCTGCTTCGTGCAGGAACGTGGCGGCCAGCATGCCCACCTTGCCCAGGCCCAGGACCGCAACTCGCTCGAATGACATGCCGGAAGAGTAGTTCCATCGCAGCTCACCTTTGGAACGACCCGTCCGCCCACCTCCGCGTCTGAGCACTTCCGCTCGGCATGCGGGCGGAACTGCACACACGCGATCGGGTCGTTCCCGCGTCTGCGCACTTCTGCTCGGCATGCGGGGGCGGTTTCTAGGGGTGGTCGCAAAGTTGCCTTGAGGTGAGTGTTCCGATTGGTGTTCTGGTCGGTCTCTCAGTTGGAGGTGTGTGGTGTCTGCGAAGGCGAAGAAGCGGCATAGGCGGTTGACTCCTGAGACGCGTCGGGAGGTGTATCGGTTGTCGATGGCTGGTTTGTCTGGGCGTGAGATCTCGTCGGTGGTTGGTCAGTCGGCTGGTTCGGTGTGGGCGGTGTTGCG
>JAUXQB010000340.1 GCA_030685215.1 Actinomycetota bacterium | reverse complement strand
GGCGGCCATGGAGTTGGCGCGTACCATCGCCGCCGGATCGCCGCACAGCCTCGGCCTGATCAAGTCGTTGGTGCAGCAGGGCCTCACCGCACCGGTGGGCGAGCACATGGAGCGACACACCGCCGCGATGGCGGCGTGCTTCAAGAGCGACGACCACCGCGAGGGCGTGGCCTCGTTCCTGGAGAAGCGACCGGCCAACTTCACCGGCCACTGATCTGCTAGAGGTCTTTGCACAACCTCAGGGCGTCGTAGACGGCGGCGTGGATGTTGCGGCCGGCGACGGCGTCGCCGATGCGGAACAGCTGGTAGCGGCCGCTCGGGTTGGTGTGCACCGCCTGCGGTCGACCGTGGATGAACGCGTCGTGGTCGAGCTCGCCGAGGTTGGTGGAGCACGGCACCAGTTGGTGGTAGAGCTCGTCGTTGGCGAGCACGCCGTGGTCGCCGACCACCGAATCGACCACGCGCTCGTGGCGCACCGGGGAGTGGTCGCTGCCGACTTCCACGTGCAGGCGGCCGTCGACTCGACGGATGGTTCGCACGCGTTGGTTGAGCGTCACGCGCGTGTCGGTCTCGTTGAACGCCCGCGCGTACGGCACCAGGTTGAGGCCACCGACATCGACGCCCATGGTCCGTTCGGGCGTCACCACCTCCACGTGGGCGCCGCTGCGCGCCAACATCTCGGCGGTGGTCATCGCGGAGTGCGTGCCGTCGTCGTCGTACAGCAACACGTCGCCGGTCGGTCGTGCATCGCCACCGACGACGTCCCACGCGTTCACCATCAGCTCGCCGCCGGTCTCCACCGACGGGTTCTGTGGCAGGCCGCCGGTGGCGACGACGACCACATCGGGTTGCAGCGAGTCGATGAGGTCGGGGTCGGCGTAGGTGTCGTAGCGCACGTCGACGCCCAGCCGCTCGAGTTCGCTGATGCGCCACTCGACGATGCCCATCAGGTCGCGCCGGCGCGGGTTGCGGGCGGCGAGCCGCAACTGGCCGCCGGCCCACGGCATCGCTTCCAGCAGCACCACCTGGTGGCCGCGTTCGGCGCTCACCCGGGCCGCCTCCAGCCCGCCGACGCCGGCACCCACCACCACGACTCGGCGCGACTGCGCGGCCGGTTCGACGAGGTGCGGCATCGACAGCTCGCGACCGGTGGCCGCGTTGTGGATGCACAGCGCCTCGCCCGCCATGTAGATGCGATCGAGGCAGTAGGTGGCACCCACGCACGGACGAATGGTGGCTTCCTGACCGGCTTCGATCTTGCGCACCAGGTACGGGTCGGCCATGTGCGCGCGGGTCATGCCGATCATGTCGACCTTGCCCTCACGCACCGCGTGGCGCGCGGTGGCCACGTCGTCGATCTTCGCCGCGTGGAACACCGCGAGGTCGGTGTGCTCGCGCACCATGCCGGTGAAATCGAGGTGCGGTGCCGACGCCATGCCGTGGATGGGGATGACGTTGCTGAGCACCGCGTCGTTGACGATGCTGCCGCGGATGACGTTGACGAAGTCGATCAGCCCTTCGCCGCCGAGTCGCTGCAGGATGGTGATGCCGGTGGGCGTGTCGATGCCGTCGGGCCGGGTCTCGTCGACCGCCATGCGGATGCCGACGATGAACTCGCTGCCGACCCGCTCGCGGATGGCTCCGAGCACGGCGAGCGGGAAGCGCAACCGGTTCTCGAACGACCCGCCCCACTCGTCGTTGCGCTGGTTCGTGGCCGGCGACCAGAACTGGTCGAACAGGTGACCGTACGCCTCGATCTCGATGCCGTCCATGCCTCCGGTCTGCATGCGCTCTGCGGCGTCGGCGTAGTGACGCACGATGCGCACGATGTCCCACGGCTCGGCGGCCTTGGGGTGCGACCGGTGCGCAGGCTCGCGCAGCGGCGAGGGCGCGACCACCGGCAGCCAGTCGTCCTGCCCCCAGCCGGTGCGGCGTCCGAGGTGGCTGAGCTGGATCATCGCCGCGCAGCCGTACTCGTGGATGCCGTCGGTCATCCGCCGGATCCACGGCACGATCGCATCGTCGAACGCGAACAGGTTGCCGAAGGCAGGCGGGCTGTCGGGGCTCACGACCGCGGTGCCTGCCGTCATCGTCAGCGCCAGACCGCCCTTCGCCTTCTCCACGTGATACGCCCGATAGCGATCCTTGGGCATGCCGTCCTCGCTGTACGCGGGCTCGTGCGAGGTGCTCATCACCCGGTTCTTGAGGGTGAGGTGCTTCAGCTGGAACGGCTGCAGAAGTGGGTCGCCAGCGGTGTCGTTCGGCGTGGCGGTGTCGTTCATCCGTCGTACTCGTATTCGATGAGGTTCGGTGCGGGGGCGTGGTAGTCGCCGTGCTCGGCCATCCACCATGCCGCCGTGGTCTGCAGGCCGGTCGGCTGGTCGAGCGTGCCGGCGCAGATGGTGACGTGTTCCGGCCGCTCGGTGGAGCGCCAGAACATCGACGACCCGCACGAACGGCAGAAGCCGTAGGCGCAGGATCCGTCCGGCTCGTACCACGCGAGCGTGTCGCCGGTGATGGCGAGTGCAGTCGCCTGCGCGCTGGTGCCGGCCATGTGGTGCCCGGTGAAGCGTCGACAGCGGTGGCAGTGGCAGTTCCACACGTCGCGCAGTTCGCCGTGCACCGTGAAGGTGACCGCGCCGCACATGCAGCGACCGGATGCCGTCGTCAGTACCACTGGTCGTTCATCTCCTGCTTGCGACGAGCGACGAACTCGATCAGCGCCTGGTCGACCGCATCGTCGATGGGCGGCGCCTCGTAGTGCGTCAGGGTCTCGCGCACCATCACGGCGGCCCGCTGCTCGGCGGTGGTCTCACCGGCGTCGCGCCACTGCTCGAACGAGTTGTTGTCGCTGAGCGCAGGCTCGTAGAAGGCCGTCTCGTAGTGGCGCAGCGTGTGCTGTGAACCGAAGAAGTGCTTGCCTGGGCCGACCTCGGCGAATCCGTCGATTGCGAACTGGTCGAGGTCGAGCGACACGCCCTTCAGGTACGTGTGGGCGGCGCCACACAGATCGAGATCCATCATGAACTTCTCATAGCCCATCGCAAGGCCGCCCTCCAGCCACCCGGCCGAGTGGAGGATGAAGTTGGCGCCGCACAGCAGCGCGGACAGCATGCTGACGGCGCTCTCCTGCATCGCTTGTCCGTCGGGAACCTTCGACGAGGTGAACGCGCCCGAGCAGCGCAGGGGTAGGCCCACGCGGCGGGCGAGTTGACCGACGATGAGCGAGCCGAGCGCAGGTTCGGGAGTGCCGAAGGTGGGGCTGCCGCTGCGCAGTGCCATCGACGAGAGGAAGTTGCCGTAGATGGCCGGCGCACCCGGGCGGACGAGTTGCGTGAGCGCGACGCCCACCAACGTCTCGGCGTGCGCCTGCGCGACGGCCCCGGCGGTGGTGACCGGACCCATCGCGCCGCCGAGGATGAACGGTGTGACCACCACGCACTGGTTGGCGCGGGCGTAGGTCTTCAGCGCGCCGGTCATCGTGGCGTCCCACACCAGCGGTGAGTTGACGTTGACGTTGCCCATGATGACGCAGTTGGCGTCGGTGAACTCGTCGCCGAACGCGAGCCGCGCCATCGCCACGCTGTCGGCCGCACGTTCCGGTGCCGTGACCGAGCCCATGAAGCCCTTGTCGCTGTAGCGCAGGTGGGCGTACACCATGTCGAGGTGGCGCTTGTTCACGGGCACGTCGGTGGGTTCGCAGACGGTGCCACCGGAGTGGTGCAACCACGGCGTGCTGTACGCGAGCTTCACGAAGTTCTGGAAGTCGGCGATGGTGCCGTAGCGGCGGCCGCCCTCGAGATCGCGCACGAACGGCGACCCGTAGGTGGGAGAGAGCACCACGTTGTTCCCGCCCACCTGCACGGAACGGCTGGCGTTGCGCGCGTGCTGTGTAAACTCGCGTGGCGCGGTGCTGCACAGTTCTCGCACCTGCCCCGGCTGGAACCGCAACGTGATGCCGTCGACGGCGACGCCCGCGGCGCGGAACAGACTGAGCGCCTCCTCGTCGTCGCGGATCTCGATGCCCACCTCGGCGAGCATCTGGTCCGCCTTCGCCTCCACCAGGTCGAGTCCGTCGGCGTTCAGCAACTCGTAGGGGGCGATCTCGCGGCGGATGAACGCGGGGCCCTGCTTTGCCGCGCTGGCCGCTCGAGTGGCCGCGCGACCGGCGCGGCCACCGCCTCGTGTCCGCACTGGATTGGCGTCGACCTCGGTCATGCGCACTCCTCGAGCCGGCGACCCCCAAGGGCCGGTAAGTGGAACGACCGTACCATGAATTCGTGCAGTGGATCTGGACAGGATCCGTCCCGGTCGCCGGGACGATTCCTGTCCAGGATCATGGCTGGGACGATTCCTGTCCAGAAGCCGTTGGGCCTCAGGCGTCGAGGGCTTGCAGGCGCTGCAGCTCATCGGGTGGGATGTGGCAGCGGATGGAGTGGCCGACCACGACCTCGACGATGGGCGGCTCGGTGACATCGCACACGCCCTCGATGAACCGGTGGCAGCGGGGGTGGAACACGCAGCCGCTGGGCGGGTTGGCCGGGCTGGGGATCTCGCCGTCGAGACGGATGCGCACGCGCGGTTCGCCGTCGACGCTGGGCACGGCCGACAGCAAGGCCTCGGTGTACGGGTGGTTGGGACCCTCGAAGATGTCGGCGGTGGTGGCCACCTCCATGATGCGACCGAGGTACATCACCGCGATGCGGTCGGCCAGGTAGCGCACCACACCGAGGTCGTGGCTGATGAACACGTAGCTGGTGCGCTGCTCGCTCTGCAGCTCGGCGAGCAGGTTGAGGATGGCGGCCTGCACCGACACGTCGAGCGCCGAGGTGGGCTCGTCGCACACCACGATGCGCGGGTCGCCGGCGAAGGCACGTGCGATGGCGACGCGCTGCTTGAGGCCGCCCGACAACTGGCGCGGCTTCATGTCGAGGTGCCGCGGCGACAACCGCAGGTGGTCGGCCAACGCGGCCACGCGTGCGTTGGCGGCCTCCTTGTCCTTGCCGGTGAGCTTGCGTACCGACCGCAGCAGGATGTTGCGCACGGTCCACGACGCGTTGAGCGCCGAGTCGGGGTTCTGGAAGATGATCTGCATGGCCCGCTTGTCGTCGGCCGAGCGCTTGTTGATCTTCGACGCGAGCTGGTGCTGGTCGAGGGTGAGGCTGCTGCCGGCGTCGGGCGCGTGCACCCCGAGGATGGCCTTGGCCAGCGTGCTCTTGCCGGAACCGGATTCGCCGACCAGGCCGAGGGTCTCGCCGTCGGTGAGCGACAGGTCGACGCCGACGAGTGCGGGGATGTCGTGACCCGCCTGACGGAAGGTCTTCGACACGCCCGTGATCTCGAGCACCGTGTCGGTGCCCGCCTCGCGCAGAGTCGACGGAACGACGGCGGCGATCTCCGACACCTTGTCGATGTGGTGGCAGCGAGCGGTATGACCGGGGGCCACCTGCACCACCGGCGGCACCACCGTGCGGCACGTGTCGTCGGCCAGCGGGCAGCGGTCGATGTAGACACACGTGGGCAGGTCGGAGCCGAGCACCGGCAGCGTGCCGGGGATGGTGGCGAGCGCGCTCTGGCTCTTGTGCATGCCGCCGCGTGGGAGCGACCGCAGCAGGCCCATCGTGTAGGGGTGCTTGGGGCTGTCGAAGACCTCCTGCGCCTCGCCCTCCTCGACGATCTTGCCCGCGTACATCACGCCGACCCGGTCGCACATGGAGCGGATGACGCCAAGGTTGTGTGCGATGAGCAGGATGGCGGCGCCGGTCTCGTTGCGCAGCGTGCGCACCAGGTCGAGCACCTCCGCCTCCACCGTGGCGTCGAGGCCGGTGGTGGGCTCGTCGAGCACCAGCAGCTTCGGGTCGCACGCCAGCGCCATGGCGATGACCACGCGCTGCAGCATGCCGCCGGAGAGCTGGTGCGGGTAGCGCCCCATCACGCGAGCCGGGTCGGCGATCTGCACCTTGCGCAGGGCTTCCAGCGCGCTCTTCTCCGCCTCTGTGCCCGACTGCCCGAGCACCGTGAACGACTCGATGAGCTGCTTGCCGATCTTGATGGTGGGGTTCAGTGCAGAGCCGGGATCCTGGTACACCATCGATGCCTTGTGCACACGGAACTCGCGCAGCTGGCTGCGGTTCATCGACGTGATGTCGTCGCCGTCGACCTTGATGGTGCCCCCGGTGATGATGCCATTGCGCGGCATGTAGCGCAGCGCTGCGTACGCGGTGGTGCTCTTGCCGCAGCCCGACTCGCCGACCAGTCCGTAGGCCTCGCCCGGTTCGATGTGGAACGACACACCGCGCAGCACCGGGCGGGGAATGCCTCGCACGTTGTAGGCGAGGTGGAGGTCGTCGACGTCGAGCGCGAGCGCACCGATGCTGCTGCCGGGACGGCTGGTCGTGAGGCTCATCGTTCGTACACCGCCTGGATCGAGTCGGCAATCAGGTTCACACCCACCACCAGTGTGGCGATGGCGAGCGCGGGGAAGGTGACCGGCCACCACTGGTCGGCGGGCAGCAGGTCGCGGCCCTCGGCGATGGCGAGGCCCCAGTCGGGCGAGGGGCGCTGCAGGCCGACACCGAGCAGGCTGAGAGTGGCGACGGTGAAGATGGAGTACCCGATGCGCACGGTGAGCTCGACGATGATGGGCGCCGTGATGTTGGGCAGGATCTCGCGAGTCATGATGAACAGGCTCGACTCGCCGCGCAGGCGGGCCGACACCACGTAGTCGAGGTCTCGCTCGCCGAGCACGGTGGAGCGCACCGTGCGGGCGACGATCGGCGTGAACAGCAAGGCCACCACGTAGATGATGATGACGTTGCGCGAACCGAAGCTGATGGCATCGAGCACGGCGCTGTCCTTGCTGAGGGTGAGGATGAACAGGCCGACCATCACCACAGGCAGCGCCAGGAACGCTTCCACGATGCGGCTGAGCACGTTGTCGACCAGCCCGCGGTAGTAGCCCATGACCATGCCGAGGATGGTGCCGAAGATGACCGACAGCACCGCGGCCACGGGGGCCACCATCAGCAGGTCGCGTGCGCCCATCATCACCCGCGAGAGGATGTCGCGACCGATCTTGTCGGTGCCGAACCAGTGTGCACTGCTGGGCGGGCAGGGGGCACGCCCGCAGCTGAGGCCATCGCGGTCGGTGAACGGGTCGTACGGGGTGATGCGATCGCCGAGCACCGCGCACACGGTCCAGAACCCGCAGATGAACACACCGATGATGAAGCCGGGACGCTTGCGCAGCAGGTGCCAACGTTCGCGGCGCGCCGTCTTCCGCTCGGCCATCGACGCAACGAGCACGTTGGGTGCGGACGGAGTTGCCGTGTCGCTCATGACGACCCCAGTTCGAGTCGGGCGCGGGGATTGAGCCACGCGATGAACAGGTCGGCGAACAGTGTGGCCACCATGTAGATGAGGGCGGAGATGAGCACTGCCACCTGCAAAACCGGCAGGTCGCCGTCGGTGGCGGCGTCGAGAAGCACTCGCGAGAAGCCGGGGTAGTTGTAGATGTACTCGACGCCGAGGATGCCGCTGATGAGGTAGCCCACCTGCACCGACATGACGGTGATGGTGGGAGCGATGGCGTTGCGCAACACGTGGCTGCGCATGACCTGCGAGCCGCTGAGGCCCTTCATCGAGGCGGTGCGCACGTAGTCGGAGTCGAGTGCCTGGATGGTGCCGGCGCGCATCATGCGCGCGATGTACCCGAAGTAGGCGAGTGCGAGCGCGAGCGCCGGGATGAGCAGGAAGCGCAGTTGGCCGAACAGCGACAGCTTCTCGGCCTCGGTGCTGTAGACCGGCTCGAGCCAGCCGAGCTTGAGGCCGAGGCCCACCATCAGCAGCGCGCACGTGACGAACTCGGGGATCGACGAGGCGGCGAGGCCGAACAGCACGATGGCCCGGTCGGTCTTGCGATCACGGAACTTGGCGGCGATGAGGCCGGCCCCGATGGAGATGGGCGTGGTGATGATGAGCGCGAGCACGGCGATCTTCGCGGTCTTGGCGAGCGGCGTGCGCAGGTACTCCCACACCTCGTACTGCGGGTACTTCCACGACTGACCGAAGTCGAAGGTGATCAGCCCCTTCATCAGGCGGAAGTACTGCGTGAGGAAGGAGTCGTTCAAACCGTTCCGGATTCGGAACTCGGCCACCGACGCCTCCGGCGCCTGCGCGCCGAGGATGAGGCGCGCCGAGTCACTGGGCAGGAACCACGTCATCAGGAAGACGATGGTGGCGAGCAGCCACAAGGTCACCAGCGAGAACAACACCCGTTTGACGACGTAACGCCACATGTGTGGGTCCTTGCGTGCGATCGGGCCGACGGATCGGCGAACGAACCGGGAACGAGTAGGCGAAGGGGGCCGGCCGCACGGATGCGACCAGCCCCCTCACCGTACGTGCTGACTCAGACCTGCGACGCCTTGGCGAACAGGGTGTGGCCGAGTGCGGTGAACTCGACACCGGTGAACGTCTTGGAGTGACCACCGAGGATGTTGTACCGGTACGGGATGGCCGCAGGGACGTCTTCCCACATGATCTTCTGGATCTTGCCGGACGCGGCCTTGCGAGCGTCGTCCTCCGCGGATGCCTGGAACTCGACGATGGCAGCGTCGAGGTCGTCGCTCGCGTACTGCGAGCTGTTCCAGTCGCCGCCGCCCTTGAACGCCTTCAACAGGAAGACGTCGGGAGTGGGGCGGTGGCCGTAGTCGACGATGCCCAGTTCGGCGGATCCGGCGCACGGGTAGGTGACGCACCACTGCGAGCCGTAGAAGGTGGCGTCGCTCTCCACGTTGAGCGTGAGGTTGAAGCCGGCGTCGGCCAGCTGCAACTGCAGCAGCTCCGCGAGCTGCGGGATCTCCTGCAGGTCGACCGCGTTGAGCGTGGCCTCGATGCCGTCGGGGAAGCCGGCGTCGGCCAACAGCGCCTTCGCTGCGTCGGTGTCGCGCACCCGCTGCTCGACCGCGTCGGGATCGTAGAACGGCCACAGGTCGAACATGACGTGATCGTTGGCGATCTTGCCCTTGCCGTCGAACAGCGCGGCGATCAGTTCCTCGCGGTCGATGCCCAGAGCGAACGCCTGGCGGACGCGGACGTCGGTGAACTGACCCTCGTCGAGGCCCATCCAGATCTGGCGGTGCGTGGAGGCGTCGATCTCGACGGTGTTGAAGTTGCTGTCGTTGAGCAGCGCGTCGCCACCCACCACCGAGAACTGCTGGATCGCATCGACGGAACCGCCGGACATGGCCGTGACCATCGCGGCGAGGTCGGAGAAGAACTGCATGTCGACGGCCTCGAGCGGGATCTCGCCGCCCCACCATGCGTCGTTGCGCTTCCACTTGATGCCCGTGTTGGGGTCGTAGGTCTCGAGGATCCAGGGGCCGGTGCCGGCGGGCGTGCCGTCGAGGGTGGTGCCCGGCTCGTACGAGACGGGCGTGATGGCGGCCTGCGTGTTGAAGATCGACACGAGGTAGGGGAGACTGGCGTTCGAGGCGCCGCCGAGATCGAACACGACCGTGAGATCGTCGGGTGCAGTCACGGTGCCGGCCACCAGGCGCTTCGCCGGTGCGGCGTCGCCCACGGGCGGCGGTGCGTCGGGGTCTTCCTCGGTGGGCAGCGAACCACCCAGTGCGTCGCCGGCGGAACCGATGCGCTCCATGGTTGCCACCACGTCGGCCGACGTGAAGGGGGAGCCGTCGTGCCACGTGACGCCCTCGCGAAGGGTGAAGGTCCACACGCTGGAGTCGTCGTTGGCGGTCCACTCGGTGGCGAGCATCGGGCCGATGCCGGCGCCGTCGGGGCCGGTGAGGTACTCGAAGCTCTGGGCGATGACGTTGTAGGAGCCGAGGTCGACCATCGCGATGGGGTCGAGCGGGCTGGCGGGCTTGGTGGTGGCGACGCGGATGGTGCCACCGGCGACCGGCTCGCCGCCGCCGGCGGTGGTGTCGCTGCCGGCAACGGTGGTGTCGCCACCGGCCGGCGAGGTGCCGTCGGTGTCGCCACCTTCGTCATCGTCGCCGCAGGCTGCCAGTGCCACGCCGATGGCGGGAATTGCGAGTGCGGCACCGACGATCTGACGACGTGAGAACTGACCTCGCAACTGAGAGTCCTGTGCGGACTCGTAGTCCATGTGCTCCATGGATGTATTCCCCCTGTGAAAAGCACGGCCCCGATCGGCCGTTCTGCGCAACCTACTGTCTCCGGCCAGGAGGGTCAACGACATCTGGCCATTCGTTGTACGAATGCACCGGGAATTCACCGAGGTGCTCGCCGTGTGAAGTGCACGTCTCGCGGGTGTTTCTGCGTGGTGCCGCGACGGAAACCTGCCCTCTCGAACGATGGTGATCCTGTGACTACGGTGAGCAGCGTGACCGATCGCATCCGCGACCGCCAGGAGGTGCGCTTCTTCCGCGCGCTGTGGCGCGCGGCTCCGGGCTCCACCGCGTGCTGGTGGGGGCTGCTCGTGCTGCGCGGCGTGCTGCCGGCGGTGGTGTCGGTGGCACTCGGTGCGCTCATCGGTGCAGTCGCCACCGGCGGCTCGCTGGTGTGGCCGCTGGTGCTGTTCGGCGTGTCGTTCACGGTGTCGTTGGTGGCGTTCCCGTTCCTGCAGCTGGCCAGCTCGAACCTGGGCAGCCGCATGTCGGCGCACCTCTACGACCGGCTCACCACGCTGTGCACGGAGCCGGAGGGCGTCGGCCACCTCGAGCGACCGGAGCTTGCCGACGACCTCACGCTCGCCCGCGACTTCGACCAGGGGCTCACCGGTCCGCCGCTCGACATCTCGATGGACTTCATCGCCGGCGGCCTCGTCGAACTGGTCACCGGCGTGTCGGCCGCGGTGTTGCTCGCATGGTTCCACTGGTGGGCGCCGCTGGTGCTGCTGGTGGCGTGGGGCTCCACTCACTGGCTGTTGCGGGAGAGCGGGGTGTGGAAGGACCGCAACACCAGCGAGGTGCGCAGTGCGCAGCGCCACGCCGAGTACGCCTATCGGCTCGCGGTGGAAGCGGCGCCGGCGAAGGAGTTGCGCTTCTTCGGCCTCGGCACGTGGGTGATCGACCGCTTCGTCACCACCCGTCGCCGCCTCTACGATCTGCAGTTCGAGGCCACCAGGCTGCGCGAGAAGTCGGTGCTCGGATGCCTGGTGGTGGTCGCCGCGGCCAACGCGCTCGTGTTCTGGGTGCTCGGCCGCGATGCGCTCGCCGGAGATCTGAGTGCAGGAAGGGTTGCAGTGTTCGCGCAGGCGGCGCTCGGCGTGGGCGCCATCGCGTTCGGCGGTTTGAGCTGGGCGCTCGACGGCGCTGCTGCGCCGGTAGCGGCGTTGGAGCGCCTGGAGGCGGCCACGCCCACGGCAGGTGCACTGCAGCCCGGGCGGCAGGCGACACCGATCGATGCGGCACACGAGATCCGCTTCCACGGAGTGCGTTTCGGGTATCCCGCCACCGCCGACGTCGCGCCGCCGGAGGTGTTGCGCGGTGTCGACCTCACCATCCCGGCCGGCTCGTCGCTGGCCATCGTCGGGCAGAACGGCGCGGGGAAGACCACGCTCGCGAAGTTGCTGTGCCGGTTGTACGACCCGACCTCGGGCTCCATCTCGGTGGACGGCGCGCCGTTGACCGATCTCGACGTCGTCGCGTGGCGGCGGCAGGTCACCGCCGTGTTCCAGGACTTCGTGCGGTTCGAGCTCCCGCTGCGCGCCAACGTCGCGCCGCTCGGCGCGCCCGACGAGGTGATCCGCGCGTCACTGGTCGACGCCGGCGCCGCAGCCATCGCTGCCGGCGACCTCGACGTGGTGCTCTCCAAGGCGTACCCCAACGGCACCGATCTGAGTGGCGGCCAGTGGCAGCGGGTCGCGCTGGCCCGCGCACTCTGTGCCGTCCGGATGGGCGCGAAGGTGGTGCTGCTCGACGAGCCCACCGCACAGCTCGACGTGCGCGGCGAGGCGGAGATCTTCGAGCGGGTGCTCGGCGCCACCCGCGACTGCACCACCATCCTCGTGTCGCACCGGTTCTCCACGGTTCGCCAGGTGGACCGCATCTGCGTGCTGGAGGGTGGCGTGGTGGTCGAGGTGGGCAGCCACGACGAGTTGATCGCGCTGGGCGGTCGCTACAAGGAGATGTTCGAGCTGCAGGCCTCACGCTTCACCGAGGTCGACGAGGCGGGACAGGAGGTGGTGTATGAGTCGCTCTGACCGCGTCCCGAGCGCCGACGCCGACCTGCCGCCGGCGTTCGAATCGCTGTGGCGCACGTTCCGTCTCGGGTGGCGAGCGGAGCCGAAGCTGCTCGCGCTGTCGTTGGGGCTCGGGCTGCTGATGATGCTGCCCGACGCGTTGCTCGCGCTGTGGCTCGCGCTGCTCGTCGACGGGGTCGACCAGGAGCGGCGATCGTCGATCGTGGTCGCGGTCTCCGGCCTTGCGGTGTCGGCCACGCTCATCTGGTTCCTGTCGGTGCTTTCGCAGCGCGTGCAGCGTCGATTCCGTGACCGCGTCGCCATCGCGCTCGAGTCGCACGTGGCCCGGTTGCAGGCGTCCGTGCCCACCATCGAGCACCACGAGCGGCCCGACCACCTCGATCGGCTGGCGATGCTGCGCGAGCAGGTGTTCGCGCTCGACCACATGTTCATGTCGTTGTTCTCCACGCTCGGCTGGCTGTTCCGGCTCGTGGTCACCACGCTGCTGCTGGCCTCGATCCATTCGCTGCTGTTGCTCCTGCTGCCGTTCGCACTGCCGGCGTTCTTCATCTCCACGTGGCGGCCCGCGGTCGAGCGGCGCACCGAGGAGTCGGTGGTCGCGAACACGCGGCTGGCTCGCCACCTGTTCTCGGTGGCCACATCGGCGCCGCCCGGCAAGGAGGTGCGCACCACCGGTACCGGCCAGTGGCTCGTCACCGAGCGTCGAGCTGCATGGCTGCGTTGGTACCGGCCCGTCGCCGCCGTGCGCGTGCGGTCGGCGCTGTGGCTGGGCGCGGGCTGGACCGTGTTCGCCGGTGCCTACGTCGGGGCCATCGTGTTCGTGTCGGCCGGGCTCGACCGCAGCGTCGCGGTGGTCACGCTCGCGATCGCTGCGGGCATGAAGCTCATCTCCTACGTCGGCGCCACGTCCAGCGAGCTCGGGTTCCTGCGCGGGTTCTGGCTCGATGCGTCGCGTCGGCTCGCGTGGCTCGAGGACTACGCGGCGGAGCGCGGCCACGGTGGCGACGAGTCGCCGCCCGACCTTCTCGTCGACGGCATCCGGTTCGAGCAGGTGTCGTTCAGCTACCCCGGCACCGAACGGCTGGTGCTCGACGGTGTCGACCTGTGGCTGCCGGCCGGGTCGGTGGTGGCGGTGGTGGGGGAGAACGGCGCGGGCAAGTCGACGCTCGTCAAGCTGCTCTCGCGCATGTACGCACCCGCGTCCGGTCGAATCACGGTCGACGGCTGCGACCTGGCCGACATCGACACGCTGCAGTGGCGGCAGCGGCTGGCCGGTGCGTTCCAGGACTTCGCCCGCCTCGAGTTCGCGGCGCAGACCTCCGTCGGCCTCGGCGACCTGCCGCGCGTCGACGACCGTCCGGCCGCCGATCACGCAGTCGCGCGCGCCGGCGCGAGCGATGTGGTCCGCCGGCTCCCGGAGGGCCTCGACACCCAGCTCGGACCCACCTGGCCCGGTGGCGCCGAGTTGAGCTTCGGTCAGTGGCAGAAGGTCGCGCTCGCTCGTGGCTTCATGCGCGACGACTCGCTGCTGCTCATCCTCGACGAGCCGACCGCGGCACTCGACGCAGAGACCGAGCACGCGCTGTTCGAGCGGTTCGCCGAGGCCGCGAAGCAACGCAACGACAACGGTCGCATCACCGTGCTGGTCTCACACCGGTTCTCCACCGTGCGCATGGCCGATCTGATCGTGGTGCTCGACGGCGCCCTCGTTGCCGAGGTGGGCACGCACGACGAGCTGATGGCTCGCGACGGCCAGTACGCGGAGCTGTTCCGCATCCAGGCCGCCGCCTACACCTGACGCGCGACGCCACAATGCGCGATGTGTCGCGCAGGGCGCGTCACAGCGCGCACGCAGGCGTCGCGCACTCAGGCGTCACGCACGCATGCGCGAGCCGCTGGGGTCGAGCACCGGCTCGTGGCGCAGCGTGGCCGGCCGGCGGCGGCCGATGATCTCGATCTCGAAGCCCTCGGTGGCGTCGGCGAGCTCGGTGGGCACGTAGCCGAGCGCGAGCGACACGCCCGAGTAGTGGGCGTAGCCGCCGCTGGTGATCCAGCCGACCACTTCGCTGCCGTTGGGGCCGCGGTGCCACACCGGTTCGTCGCCGAGCACGTCGGCGGGGCGCTCGGGGTCGACCTCCACCTCGAACATGACCAGCTTGCGCTTCGGCCCACCGGCAGCGATCTCGGCTTCCACGGCCTCGCGCCCGATGAAGTCGTGGTCGAACTTGAGCACGCGGTCCATGCCCGCCTCCAGCGGCGTGTAGATGGGGCGGTACTCGCGGTACCAGGTGCCGAAGTTCTTCTCCAGCCGCATGGTGATGAGGGCGCGGAAGCCGAACAGTCCCATGCCGTACTCCTGGCCGGCCTCCCAGATGAGGTCGAACAGGTACCGCTGCGCCTCCGGCTGCATCCAGATCTCGTAGCCGAGGTCGCCGGTGTAGGTCATGCGCGACAACCACACCGGCACCATGCCGAGGTCGACCTTGCGGAACGCCATGAAGGGGAAGTCGGAGGTGGCGAGCGACGTGTCGGTGAGCTTCTGGAGCACGTCGCGCGCATGTGGGCCGGCGACGGTGAGGCCCACCATCGAGAGCGCGAGCACCTCGAACCGGATCTGGCTGTCGGCGGGCAGGTGCTCGAGGAACCAACGCGGGTGGTGCACCTCGGCGGCCTGCGAGCCGAACAGGAAGAACTCGTCGGGACCGATGCGGCTGACCGAGAACTCGCCTTCGATGCGGCCCTGCGGGTTCAGGATCGCGGTGAGGTTGGTGCGTCCGATCCTGGGCAGCGCGTTGGTGAACAGACCCTGCAGCCAGTCGGCCGCCCCCGGCCCCGACACCTTGTACTTCGCGAAGTTCGAGGCTTCGCTGAGGCCCACGCGTTCGCGGACCGTACGGCTCTCCTCGCCCACCTTCTCGAAGGCGTTCGAGCGATAGAAGGTGACCTCCTCGGTGGGCTCCAGGCCGGGCTTCTGGAACCACAGCGGGTGCTCGAGGCCGAAGCCGGCGCCCATGACCGCGTTGTGTGCGAGCAGGCGGTCGTAGATGGGGGTGGTGTGTAGCGGGCGCCCGGCGGTGAGCTCCTCGTTGGGGAACGTGATGCGGAACCGGCGGGAGTAGTTCTCGCGCACCTTCGCGTTGGTGTAGGCGAGCGTGGCGTAGTCGCCGTAGCGAGCGACGTCCATGCCCCAGATGTCGGCGCCGGGGTCGCCGTGCACCATCCAGTTCGCGAGGCTGAGGCCGACACCGCCTCCCTGTGACAAGCCGGCCATGACTGCGTTGGCCATCCACATGCCGCGCATGCCCTTGATCGGCCCGATCAGCGGGTTGCCGTCGGGGCTGAACGTGAAGGGCCCGTTGACGAACTTCTTGATGCCGGCACGGCCGACTGCCGGGAAGTGCTCGAAGCCGCGCGCAAGTTCGGGCTCGATCCGATCGAGGTCGTGGGGGAGCAGCTGGAACACGAAGTCCCACGGTGTCTCCTTCGGCGCCCACGGCC
>JAUXQB010000338.1 GCA_030685215.1 Actinomycetota bacterium | reverse complement strand
TGCCGTGTCGCGCTTGTACGACCGCAGCGGCGGCAACCCGCTGTTCCTCCTGGAGCTGGCGCACGTGGGTGACGGCGAGCTGCCGACGTCGATCGTCGAGGCCGTGCGCCGTCGGAGCGCTGCGCTCGGGCCCGCGGCGTCGACGGTGCGCGTGGCCGCGCTGCTGGGACTCGACATCGACCTCGATCTGCTCACCGCCTGCTGTCGACGTCCGGTGGCGGAGGTGCTCGATCACATCGAGGTCGCGATGGCACACGGACTACTGGTCGACGAGGCGGCCGGCCTGCGGTTCCGTCACGACGTGGTGCGCGAGGCCCTGGTCGCGGGCACCACCGACTCGGTACGAGCCTTCGTGCACCGCGAGGCGTCGGTGCAGCTGTCCGCTCGCCCGGACCGCAGCCCGCTCGACGCAGCGCACCATGCAGAGCGCGGCGGCACGGAGGCGGTGGCCGCCGATGCCTTCCTCGAGGGCGCCCAGGTGGCGATGGATCGCTTCGAGGCAGAGGTCGCGACGGAGCTGCTCGACCGGGCCATCGCTCGCGTCGACTCGTGTGGAGCGCGGGTCGCACGAGCCCGTGTGCACCTGACCCGGCGAGACCTGCACTCGGCTCATGCCGACATCGAAGCCGCGCTCCACCTCGACCGGTCGCCCGACGCGCTCGGGCTGGCCGGCTGGATCGCGTACTACCGCCGCGACTACCCGGCGGCGAGTGCGTTCGCCTCGGAAGCGCTGCAGACGGCCGCGTCGCCGGAGCTGCGGGCCAGCGCGGCGACGTTGGAGGGCAGAGTGCGGCACTCGCAGGGCGACCTCGACGGTGCGCTCGCGTGCCTAGAGCCGGTGGTCGCCGCGGCGGACGATGGCGTCGAGTACCCGACATCGGGTGTCGCGCGCGTGTGGCTCGCGGCGGTGTTGACGCACCGTGGTCGCGCAGGGGAGGCCCTCGAGATGCTCGACAGCGCCGGCGACCCGCACGCCCTGCGCTCGCACCCGTTCGCGACCGCGCATGCACTGTTCGTCCGCTGCCATGCCGCGGGCATCGCCGGCGACCTCTCCGCCGCCTATCGAGCTGCCGACGCGCTGCACGATCACGCGCACCACACCGGCGTTGCCGGTGTCAGGTTCCGGCCGTTCGCGTGCAACATGCGCGCCTGGCTCGAACGGTCGGTCGGCAACTTCGGGCGCGCGGGCGAGCTGAGCGAGCACGCGCTGCTCGATGCCGTCGACGCGTCGTTCGAGGAACCGGCCACGCATGCTCGGCTCGACCAGGTGGAGCTGCTGCTCGCGCGCCAGCGGTTCGACGCGGCCGCCGACATGCTGCGCGTGGCGCGCGAGGGCTTCTCCGCGACGAGCACGATGGCGTGGCACCTGCACCAGCGGATGTTGTTGCTGACCGGGCGGCTGGCGCTCTTCACCGGCGATCCGGACCGAGCGGCTCTCGCCGCGCACGAGCTCGCCGTCGATGCCGGCAGCCGGTCGTCCGAGCGCTACGGCGTGCTCGCCTGGCAGCTGCGACTGCTGACCGACGCGACCGTCTCGCACTCGCTGCCCGATGCCGAGCTCGACACGCTGCTGCCCGCGCTCGACCGGCTCGCCGCGCTCGACGGGTGGTGGCTCATCGCAGAGCTGGCCGCGGCGAGCGACATCGATCGGCTGTGGTCGGAGGCTGAGTCGAGGTCGCTGGCGCTGAGCGCGCGGGCCGCGGAGGTTGCGCACCTCGACCCACACGCGGTGCGCGCGTGGATGGGTTCCACGATCGACGGACTCAGGCGTCGATCGTGACGACGACCACCGAACGTGCCAAGGGTGGCGGTCGCTGCCCGAGCAGTTGCAGCGAGCGCGCCCGCAGCTCGCTTCGATCCGGCGCCGCCAGCTGCTCCACGAACGGAGCCACGTCGGCCATCCCGAGGCGCCAGTCGACCAGCGCACTCGCATCGAGTCCGGGTACCTCGATGCACATGTGTTCCGCACGACCGCGCAACCCAGCCGCAGCGACCTCGTCGTGGGCTCGCGCCACCGTCGCGAGGCGCGGCATCGCCTGCTGACGGATCACCTGCATCGATGCCGAGGGGGTCCAGCCGCGCTCGCTCAGCGCCTCTGACACGGCTGCCTTCACCGGGTGATCGTCGTCGTCGGCGTAGGCCGTGGCCACCACCTGCCCGCCGGGTCGCGCGACGCGGTGCGCCTCCTGCAGACCGACCGTGAGGTCGGGCAGATGGTTGAGGCTGAACGCGGCGACCACGAGATCGAACGCGGCGTCGCGGAACGGAAGTGCGAGCGCGTCGCCGACGACGGCGGGCGGCCGCGCGTCCGCGTCGACGGCGAGCATCGCGGCGGCGATGTCGAGGGCGATCACGCGGGCGCCCGCGCGCTGTAGTGCGGTCGTGGCGGCGCCGGTGCCGCAGCCGATGTCGAGCGCGGCCGCCTCGGCCACTCCGGGGAGCGCCGCGACGATCACGTCGGCGAGACGCGAGTACACGCGCTGCGGGCCGGCGAGCCACGCTCGCGCGCTCTGCGAGTACTCGTCGGCGACGGTGGTGGTCTTCACAGGAAGGACACGGCGTGTCGCGCTCGGTCGCACCACCAGTCGAACTCCGAGTCGGCACCGAACGCCTTCTCCCATCCGAACTGCACCAGCCCGCCCAGCAGGCAGAGCGCGACCTGACGCTCCCACCATCCGTCCACATCGATGCCATGGCGGACCAGCGCGGTGCGCAACACCTCGATGCTGTCGTCCTTCGACATCGGCAGCCGGGCGGCGTTGAGCGCGAGGTACCAGGTGAGGTCGTGGCACACCGGCCCCTCGCCGGGGTACGACCAGTCGATCAGCACGGTGCGGCCGTCGGCAAGCGCGCCCATGTTGCCGAGCTTGAGGTCGCCGTGCAGGAAGGTCGACGGCGTGGTGCGCAGCGCCGTCACCAGTGGCGCGCAGTCGTGCTTGAGCTCGTCGATCACGGCGCGGACGTCCGCAGGTGCGCGTTGTGCGAACCGCTCCCACCCGTCGCCCGCGATCTTGGGAACGATGGCCGGGAAGCCGAGGTCGCGTTCGGCGTCGACCATGCGGTCGTCGAACATGTACCACCGTTGCCCGTACGGCAGCAGCCCGACGTCGTCGCGCCAACCCCAGGCGCGTGCGGAGACGCCGGCGAGATGATCGAGGAACCGGAGGTGGTGCTCGATCGGGATCGCGTCGTCGCCCGGCGGCACCATCGCATCGCTGAGGTCGCGCATGAGGATTGCGGCGCCCCACCCGTGGCGGCCGAGTCCACCGGCGACACCGACCGTGCCGTGCTCGATCAGATCCGGCGCGAGGTCCATCAGCCCCGCCTGCCACACCAGCAGCGGGCGTGGCCCGATGTCGCCGTAGGTGCGCATCGTCCAGTCGTCGTCGACGTGCACGTACTTCACGATGTGCGGCTCGCCGCCGATCGTGACCCGCTCGAACTCACTGCCCGACTTGGAGTCGGTGGTGAAGAACGGTCGCCGGTCGGTGGCGTCCGCGAGCAACTCGTCGACAGAGGAGCAGACGTGACGCACCATTGCTCAGACGGCCGTCGAGAACGAGGGCGCGCCCATCTCGGTGAGCAACGACGCCGGCCAGCGACCGCCACAGAAGACGTGGTCGTCGGTGATGCGATCGGTCACGCGGTCGACGGTGAGAAGGTGTGCGTGGTGGGCACCGTGCACCTCGCCGTTTTCGGTCCAGGTGATGAAGTACTCGACCACCTCGCCGTCGGCGGTCGGCCGCCGCTGCAGCTCCACGAACTGGTTGGGCGAAGCGAACCAGCGCCCGTACTCGTCGCGCACCGGGCCATCGTCGGCCACCGCGAACCTCCAACCGGGGACAGTGGCGTCGAGCCGGACGGCGGGGTCGTACACGTCGTCGGCGCCGGCGAACGCGCCATCGCGGATGGCGGCGAGGAAGCGGTCGACGGCGGTGCCGGTCGGCAGGTCGGACGGCGTGGGAGTGGTCGGCTGAGAACTGGTCATGGTGCGATTCTCGACAACGGGTTTGCAACAGGTTTGCACAGCGTGTCGACGGCTCGCACCAGGCCCGACACGCGGACACCGGCCGCCGCGCGCTGGTGAGCGTGCGACGGCCGGTGACCGGTCGGATGGACGATGCGGTGGTCGGTGACCGGACGGCGTCAGGCGATGTCGAACCGGTCGGCGTTCATGACCTTGTTCCAGGCGGCCACGAAGTCGTCGACGAACTTCTGCGGTGCGTCGCCAGCGGCGTAGACCTCGGAGATGGCTCGCAGCTGCGAGTTCGAGCCGAAGATGAGGTCGTACCGGGTGCCGGTCCACTTCACGTTGCCGGTGGCGCGATCGCGAGCTTCGAACACGTCGTCGGAACCGGCGGTGGCCTTCCACTCGACGGTGTAGTCGAGCAGGTTGACGAAGAAGTCGTTGCTGAGCGTGCCGGGACGATCGGTGAGCACGCCGAAGGCGGAGCCGTGCGCGTTGGCATCGAGTGCACGCAGACCGCCGACGAGCACGGTCATCTGCGGGGCCGTGAGACCCAGCAGCTGTGCACGATCGACGAGCAGCGCCTCTGCCGGCAGGGTGTGGCCCTTGCCGAGGTAGTTGCGGAAGCCGTCGGCCGTGGGCTCGAGCGGTGCGAACGAGTCGATGTCGGTCTGTTCCTGCGAGGCGTCGGTGCGACCCGGCGTGAACGGCACGGTGATGTTGTGACCGGCGTTGCGGGCTGCGGCCTCGATGGCCGCAGCGCCGCCGAGCACGACGAGGTCGGCCAGCGACACCTTCTTGCCGGTGCCGTTGAACTCGGCCTGCACACCTTCGAGCGCGGACAGCACGCGCCGCAGCTCGGCAGGGTTGTTGACCTCCCACTCGACCTGCGGGGCGAGGCGGATGCGACCGCCGTTGGCACCACCACGCTTGTCGCTGCCGCGGAACGTGGATGCCGATGCCCAGGCCGTGCGGACCAGCTCGGAGATGGTGGGACCGGCAGCGAGCACCTTCGCCTTGAGCGAGGTGATGTCGTCGTCGTTGATCAGCTCGTGGTCGACCGCGGGGACAGGGTCCTGCCAGATGAGTTCTTCCTGCGGCACTTCCGGGCCGAGGTAGCGCGAGATGGGACCCATGTCGCGGTGGGTGAGCTTGAACCAGGCGCGGGCGAAGGCGTCGGCGAACGCCGCCTGGTCCTGCTGGAAGCGACGCGAGATCGGCTCGTAGATGGGGTCGAAGCGCAACGCGAGGTCGGCGGTGGTCATCATCGGTGCGTGCGAGCGAGCCGGGTCGTGCGCATCGGGGACCGTGCCCTGCGCCTCCGGGTTGGAGGGGGTCCACTGCTGTGCGCCGGCGGGGCTGTGGGTGAGCACCCAGTCGAACGCGAAGAGCGTGTCGAAGTAGGTGTTGTCCCACGTGATGGGCGTGCGGGTCCAGGCACCCTCGATGCCGCTGGTGGTGGTGTCGACGCCCTTGCCGGAGCCGAGCGCGTTCTTCCAGCCGAGGCCGAGCTGCTCGATCGGGGCGCCTTCCGGCTCGGGGCCGACGAGGTCGGGGTCGCCCGCGCCGTGGGCCTTGCCGAACGTGTGACCGCCGGCGATGAGCGCCACGGTCTCCTCGTCGTCCATCGCCATGCGGGCGAAAGTCTCGCGGATGTCGCGGGCAGAGGCGAGCGGGTCGGGGTTGCCGTTGGGGCCTTCCGGGTTCACGTAGATGAGGCCCATCTGCACCGCGCCGAGCGGGTTCAGCAGGTCGCGGTCGCCGCGGTAGCGCTCGTCGCCGAGCCACGTGGTCTCCGGGCCCCAGTAGATGTCTTCCTCGGGCTCGAACACGTCGGCGCGACCGCCGCCGAAGCCGAACGTCTCGAAGCCCATCGTCTCCAGCGCGACGTTGCCGGCCAGGATCATCAGGTCGGCCCACGACAGCTTGCGGCCGTACTTCTGCTTGATCGGCAGCAGCAGCGCGCGTGCCTTGTCGAGGTTGCCGTTGTCGGGCCAGCTGTTCAGCGGAGCGAACCGCTGCGTGCCCGAGGCGCCACCACCGCGACCGTCCTGGATGCGATAGGTGCCGGCACTGTGCCAGGCCATGCGGATGAAGAACGGGCCGTAGTGGCCGTAGTCGGCGGGCCACCACTCCTGCGAGTCGGTCATCAGCGCGGCCAGGTCGCTCTTCACCGCTGCGAGGTCGAGCGTCTTGAACTCGGCGGCGTAGTCGAAGTCGCCGCCGAGCGGGTTCGACTCGGGTGAGTTCTGGCGCAGCATGCGCAAGCTCAACTGGTTCGGCCACCAGTGCTCGTTCGCCGCCGAGCCGACGGCCGTGTGACCTGCCTGCGGGCCGTGCAGCACCGGGCACACTGCCGGGCTGTCGTTGATCTCGAGAACCTTGTCGTCGCTCATTGCTGCTCCTTGAAGTGGTGGGTGTTCATCGTCGCGATGGTGGTGGTGGTGGTGATGCTTCGGATGTCGCTGCGGCCTTGCGGCACGACGGGCACTGCCCCCAGTAGATGACCTCGGCTTCGTCGATCTCGAAACCGTGGTCGTCGTCGGCGGTGAGGCACGGGACCTCGCCGACTGCGCAGTCGATGTCGAACATGATCGCGCAGCTGCGACAGATCAGGTGATGGTGGTTGTCGCCCACCCGATCTTCGAAGCGAGCCGCCGAGCCGGCGGGCTGGATGCGGCGCAGGAGGCCCTTGTCGACCAGCACGCCGAGCGTGTCGTACACCGCTTGGCGCGAGATGGTGCCGAGCACCGTGCGTACGTCGTCGGTGAGCTCGTCGGCCGTTGCGTGAGGACGTGACGACACCGCTCGCAGGATGGCCAGACGCTGCGCGGTCACCTGCACCCCGTGTTGGCGCAGCAGCTGGTCGACCCCGTCGGGCGTGTTCGTCACGCCGGCCATTCAACCACCGATTCTGGACAGAGTCAAGTATTGGATCAATACCGGATAGACGGCGTCGGTCGGTGCCACGCGGCTCACGTGGAGTCGTGATCGAACCGGTGCCAGTGCCCTTCCGACACGACGTCGACCGTGTCGCCGACCACGCGGATCGCAGTGTCGTCGTCGATCGCGTAGGCGGGACAGTCGAGGCCGGCGGCCCACCGCTCGGCGGCGGCCAGCGTGTTCTCGGGCAGGGCCGGATGGTCGAGGTGCGGGAAGATCGCGAAGTCGACCAACCCGAGCGCGCGGTCGCCGCCGGCGGGTGGTTTCCACCCGACGAACTCGCGACCGATGCGCGGCGCCATCACCATGCTCCCGGCACTCATGCCGAACCACACTGTCTCCTCGAGCGACGGCAGCAGATCGGTCAGCCCGCACTCGTGCATCCAGTGAGACAGGTAGAGGGCGTCGCCGCCCGACACGAGCAACACATCGGCGTCGCGCACGAGGGGTACCCATCGCTCCTCGTTGATGCTGGGCAGAGCGGTCAGCTCGAGCAGGCCCACCGATCTCCAGCCCAGCTCGACCATCGGTTGCTCGGATCGCCCGGCGACGAACTCCCACGCGTTCTCGCCGGGGCCGGCGTGTGGGTGGCCGTACATCGCCGTGGGGATGCACAGAGCGGTGCACTCCTCGATGGGTCGTCCGAGCATGTCGAGCAGTGCTGCGTGGATGGTCGCATTCCTGACCCCCGCCGAAGTGAGCAGTAGACGCATTCACTCACACTGCCCGATGTGAAGTTCCGCTGTCCAGCGATCCGCCCGTGGTGCGGTGGGTCCAACGTTCAGGAAGCGTTTCATCGCGGCATC
>JAUXQB010000059.1 GCA_030685215.1 Actinomycetota bacterium | reverse complement strand
CTCGTCGTACTGAGCACGCAGATTGGCCAGCGCGTCATCGGCACTCTGCCCGGGGGTCGGCTCGAAGCGCTCGACGGTGCCGCGCAGTTGCTCCCGGAACGCCGCCGCCTCCTCCGGGTCGACGCCAGGACCGAGATCGAGGCTCTCGATGCGCTCCAGCAACGTGGCTCGCGCCGACTCGAACTCGGGGTCAGCCCCACCGGCTGCGCCAGTGTCCATGCCGTTGTCGATGCCGTTGTCCATGCCGTTGTCCATGGGTGGCGGTGGTGGAGGTGCTTGCTGCGCGGGTGGTGCCTGTTGGGGACGTGGCGCGGGTGGCGCTTCGCTGCGACCGCCACCGCCACCGCCACCGCCACCGCCACCGCCGCCACCGCCGCCACCGCCACCGCCGCCGACTCCGCCGAACGCCGACGCTGGTGGAGCCAACGGTGCCGCAGCCGCATCGAAGACGTCCATGCTCTCGTCGACGGGCGCGTCAGCGGCGAAGATGGCTTCCGGTGACGCCATGTCAGCAGCGTTGCCGTCGCCATCGCCGTTGTCGTCGTCACCACCGGTGACAGCGTCGACGATGTCGTCGCCGTACAACACGCCGGCTGCCACTGCAGCCGCCGCAGCAGCGGCGCCCACCCCGGCGGCGGTCGCGAGCCGTCCCTTCTCCTTGTCGCCCTTGGAGGGTGGGGGCGGCGGCGGCTTGATGCCGCCGGGTGCTGCCGGGGCGTCCTTCTCGGGAACCTCAGCCATGGTGGTCTCCTTCTTCTCGGTCGTCGACGCCTCGGCGCCGGCTCGTTCAGGGATGAGTGCGCTCGGCACGGATCCTGCGGATCGGCCAGACGAGCTGGCAACAACTTCGGGTCGGGCGGATCGTGCCGCTCCGGCGACGATGACCTGCTTCACGTCGGCATCGCTGAGCAGCGGCCGACCTGTACCGGCGGCGACCATCTCGCCGACGAGCGGAATGCGCGAACTGCCGCCGACCAGCACGATGCCGGCGAGGTCGCCGTAGGCGAGTCCGGCACTGTTGACGACGCGCTCGAGTGCCTGGAGGGTCTCCGCGATGCGAGGCCGAAGCACCGATTCCAACTCGTCGCGTGTCATGCGCACGTCAGTGCTGAGTCCCGGCGCGGTGACGTTGATGGTGGCCTCGGCATCGACCGACAGCTGCTCCTTCGCCGCCGTGCACTCCACTCGTAACGCGAGTACGGCGCGGCGCACATCCGGGTCGTTGCGGTCGAGCGCGGTGAGCGATCCGCCGAGGGTGTTCGCCACGTGGCTGAACACGACCTGATCGATGTCGATCCCGCCGAGCCGCTCCAAGCCCTGCGGCGTCCCCAGCTGGACCGGCCCGTCGGCAGTGAGTTGCATGACCACTGCGTCGAACGTGCCGCCACCGAAGTCGTAGACGGCAACCGTGTCGCCGGTCGCGAGACGACCGCTCGCGGCGTAGTGGCGGGCCGCTGCGGCCGGCTCACTGATGAGCTCGACAGACGCGAACCCTGCCTGCGTCCCCACGTTGCGCAACAGATCCAACTTGAACTCGCCCCAGTTGGCGGGATGCGTCAACACCACGTCCGTCGCACCGGGGTCGACGCCGGCCGACACCGCAACACCGCGGAGCAACTCGACCGTGAGCGAGTCGGGCGTGTACGGCTGCCCATCGAGCACGACCGGCGTGGTGTCGCCGAAGCGTCGTTTGATCTCGCGGATCCCGCTCTCGGGTCGAGTCGCCAGCACCCGCTCCGCTGCATGGCCGACGACGAATCCGTCGCCGTCGCGCGCAACGACAGACGGCATCGTTGCCCCCTGCGGGCCGAGCTCGACGGGGCGGCCGTCGCCGTGCGCAGCCGCGGTCCACGTGGTGCCCAGGTCGACGGCGAGGCGGGGACGGGATGCAGCACTCACGCTGCGTAATGTACGCCGCTGCGCGCGGCCCGTGACCGGGAACATTCCCGGTTCGACGTGCCGACCCGCCCGGCTCCTCAGCCAGGTCGTCGACCCACCCGCCACGTCGCCGACTCGGGCCCGTCATCATCTGGGCCGTCGACCCGGTCGGCGTCGTCCAGTTCGTCATCCAGCGACAGCCGCGTCGGCTGGGGTTGGGCGGCGATCTGTTCGAGGAACGCTCGCTGCTGGTCGGTGAGCATCGGCAATTCGTCGGCCTGTTCGGCCCACGGGTCGGGGGCCTCGGCACTGTGCTCCGCCAGTGCCGCCTCGACTCCCTGCCACCACTCACTCATGTCCGTGCTCCTGCTGTGGGCGGCGAGCGCCGTGCGGGACCGTGCGTACGACCGGCGAACCTGACGGCCAGCTCGGTCCGCGACCGTAGCGCGAGCTTCCGGTAGATCTGCTGCAGGTGGAAGTCGACGGTCTTCACCGACAGGAAGAGCGCTGCCGCGACCTCGCGATTGGTGAGGCCCTCCGCAACCGAGGCGGCCACACGCCACTCGGCAGCACTGAGCGCGTCGACCGCTGGGTCGGAGACGACGGTCGGCGTGAGCGTGGGCGGCGCTGCGCGAGCGAGCGCGACCACGCTCTGCAGGCGAGCGTCCCAGCAGCGCACCGCGCAGCGATGCAGCACGTCGGCAGCCTTGCGCGCGTACTCCGCGAACTCGGGTGCCGCCTCGGGTGCTGCCGACGCGGCCAGCTCGGCGGCCATCAACCAGCTCTCCCCCGCCTCGATCGGCAGCCCGTGCGCCTCGGCCGCGGCGGCGGCTGCCGCGAGCGTGTGGTGATCCGCGGTCGCGACGCCGCGCAGCTGTTCGCTGCGGACGCCGCGCAACGGGTCGCGTGCCGGCACGTGGATGCACCCAGCATCGCGTGGAAGGGTGGGCGATGCGGCCAGCGCGGCACGCACCGCCAGCGCCCGAGCCGCTCCGTCGTTCTCACGAGCGTGCAGCGTGGTCGCCGGGTCGGCGCGGCCACCGGTCAACATCGCGAGGTCGGCGTCGAGGAGCTCCCAACGCGCTCGCACCTGGCTTGCGCCCGGCGGCAGCGCGGACAGGGTGCGGGCCGCCAGCTCGGCCGCGTCGCGCACGAGCCCGGCGTGCCGCAACGCCATCGCGCGTGCCCACAGCTCTGCCGGTGCAGCGGTGCTGCCGCCGATCTGCTGCGTCGGCCGGCCGTGGTGGCCCGCGTCGGCGTCGGCCCACCACAGCAGGCGCTGACAGTGTCGACCCCGCCAACTGGCGATCTCCCGCGCGCTCATCGGCACTGCGATTTCGACGTCGGTGCTCGCGTCGTCGTCGTCGCCGTGCAGCAACGCGGCCACCTCCTGGGCTGCGCTCCGCTCCTCGCCATCGAGTCCATCGAGCTCGTCGACGAGCCGCTGCGCCCGGAGGTAGTCACCACCGTCGAGACACCAGCCGATCGCGCGGAGCAGGCTCGCCGATCGAAGCTCGGCGGTGACCGAGAGCTCGGCGGCCTGAGTGGCCATGCGGACCGCAGCAGTTCGGTCGCCACGGCGAGCGACAGCCGACGCGACCACCGTCAACGCCTGCGCGACCTCGTCGCTGGGGCCGTTGCTCGCGGCGACGAGGTGCCGGACGCGGGCGCCACCTTGACGTGGAGAGTCGTACGCAGCGGCCAGTGCGCGGTGCGCGGCACGACGGCTGGCGGGCGCCACGAGGTGATACGCCGCCAACCGCAACCAGGGGTCGACGAAGCTGACCCGAGCGTCGACCACGTCGACGATCGCCGCTTCCTCCGCGATGTCGAACAGGTCGTCCAGCGAGCCGTCAGGGTCGGCCGGATCACCGGCAGCCTCGCCCAACTGCCGGAGCGCACTGCGAATGGCCAGCAGACTTCCGTCCTCGTCGGCAGCGGCCACGGCCAACGCTCGGCACGTCCGTTCACCGAGCCGGCGCAGCCGCTCGTGCAGGTCGTTCGCCACCTCCGCCGCCAGCCGGGGCATCTCTGGTACCACCGCCAGGTCGGCACGCTGCGCATCCGAGAGCGCGTCGGCCAGCGAGATCGCCAACCCCGGGTTGCCGGCCGCCGCGCTCGCACAGCGCTGCGCGGCCCGCGGAGCCACACCCCTGCGCCCCAGCAACTCGGCGAGCGCGTCGGTGGCCAGTGGTTCCAACCGAACCGCCAGGGCGCCGTCGAAGGCCGCCGACGAGGCAGCACTGACCACCGCGATGCCACCGTTCGCATCGACCACGCCGCGCAGGTCGTGCCGCACCGACACATCGACACCATCGATGTCGTCGACCACGACGCACACCGGCGGTGTGTGCACGGACGCGATGATGGCCTGCACCGCGGCTGTCGCCTTGGAGTCGCGACCGGCAGCACGGAGCACGTCGTACCCCGCGCTACGGGCACGTTCAGCAGCGCGATCGGCCCACCACGATTTGCCCGAACCGCGCGCCCCGTGCACCAGGAGGAACCGACCTGTCGGCCCGTCGGTCGCCGTCAGGAGTCGGGCGAGGAGGTCGTCGTTCATCGGTCGCCCACCGATCGCCGGTCAGCCCGCCGAGGGCGTGGGCGTGTCCGGCAGGCAGTAGACGGTGCCGACCGCTGTGGCCTCCGCGTCGGTTGCGAGCGTGTGCTGGTGGGTGGCGATGGCGATGCACAGGTCGTCCTCCCACACGTAGCCCGACTGGTCGAGGTTGTCGAGGCTGATGTCGTCGAAGAGGTACTCGCCGCCGCCGTCGGCGAGGTCCCACACGAACCACGGGCCGGCGCCGGGCAGTCCCGCCGCCTCGGGCGGGACGCTGCTCCAGAAGAAGTGCACGTGGAAGTCGCCCTCGACGCCGCTGTTCGTCGGGACGAAGCCCGTCGTGGTGTACGTGGCCCGCAGCACCCCGTCGATTCCCCACTCGACGCTGGTGATGCCCACGCACCAGCCGGTGGCATCGTCGCAGGTCTCCTGCGGCACGGCCGTGGTGGGCGTGGCGGTCGCGGTGGTGCCGTCTGCCGTGGTCACCGTCGTGACGTCGGTGGTGGCATCGGTGGTGGTGCCGGTCGTGGTGACGGGGGCAGCAACAGTCTGGCCGGCGGTGGTCGTCGGGTCCGTGGACGGAGTGTCGTCGCCGCCGCCGAACGCGACGACGAGCCCACCGACGAGCAGCACGGCGGCGACGATGCCGGCGACCAGCAACTTCCATTGCGAGCGCTTCCCCTCGGGCGCACCCGACGCGCTCGACGCTGCCGGCACTCGAACCGTCGACGTCTGCGTCGCTGGCATCGCCACGGTCGCAGCGGCGGCGACCGGAGGCACGGTCGCACCGGCGGCGACCGGGTTGACGGGGACCGGAGCGACCGGGAGAGGTGCGGCGAGCGGTGGCGGCGGCGGCTTCGCTCCGCCGGTGCCGATCTGGCCGTGCGCCACCCGTGCGGCACCGAGCGCCACGGAGTGCTTGGGATGACTGTCGGTGACCACCGGACGACCCAGTTCGTTGCGCACCATCTCACTCACGAGCGGGATCCGCGACGAGCCGCCCGCCAGCAGCACCGCCTTGACGTCGGTGAGCTGCAATCCGGCGGACTCCACGGCACGACGGGTGGAGTCGAGGGTCTCGCGCAGCAGCGGCCGGATCATGTCTTCCAACTCGGACCGGGTGATGCGCACCTGGGTCTGCACGTTGGGCAGCAGCACCGCGATGGTGGCGTCGGAGTCCGACGAGAGCGTCTCCTTCGCCGCCACGCACTCCTGGCGCAACCGGGCGAGCGCCGACCGGGATGCGGGATCGTTGGAATCGAGCTGGGCGATCGCATCGCCCATGGTGCGCCGGACATGGGTGACGACGGCCTCGTCGAAGTCGATGCCACCCAACCGCTCGATGCCCTGCGGGCGCCCGAGCGTCTCGAATCCGTCGGCCGTCTTGCGCAGCACCGCTGCGTCGAAGGTGCCACCGCCGAGGTCGTACACGGCAACCACGTCGCCGACGTCGACGCGCTCGGTGGAGGCGTACTGCACTGCGGCCGCGATGGGCTCGGTGACGAAGGTGGCGCTCTGCAGGCCGGCCAACTCGACGGACTGGCGCAGCAGGTCGATCTTGAACTGACCCCAGTTCGCCGGGTGCGACACCGCGATCCGGTCAGGGGCCTCCCCCTGTCGGGCCGTCACGTCGGCGACGATCTGGCGCAACATCGCGGCCATCAGGCGTTCGGCGGAGAACGGCGACCGATCGAGCATGATCGGGGCCGAGTCGCCGAGTCGACGCTTGAACTCACGCGCGAGCCGACCGGGCTCCTGCAACCCGCGCCGCTCGGCGGCGTCGCCGATGAGCACGGTGTCGTCGTCGCGCAGGAACACCATCGACGGGATGGTCGAGGCATGGTTGCCCAATGCGACCACTTCGGCACGGCCGCCTCTCACCAACGCCGCGGCCGTGAAGGTGGTACCGAGATCGATGCCGAGTGCGTAGCCCACAACAAGCCTTTCGTCGTGGAGCGATGGTAGCCGAGCGACCCTCACCGACGGCGGCGACGCGCTCGATCAGTCGATGGTGTGGAGCAGGCCGTAGACGAGGCCGTCCTCCAGCGCGCGCCACGACGCTTCGATGATGTTGCCGCTGACGCCGATGGTGGTCCAGCTGCGCTTGCCGTTGGAGAAGTCGATGAGCACCCGCGTGACCGCGCCGGTGGCGGTGGCACCGTCGAGGATGCGCACCTTGTAGTCCGTGAGGTGCACTCGGTCGAGCTGCGGGAAGGCAGCCTTCAACGCGGTGCGCAGGGCTGTGTCGATGGCGTTGACCGGGCCGTTGCCCTCGGCGGTGTGCACGTGGCGTTCGGCGGCATCGCCGTCGCCCACCCACACCTTCACCGTCGCCTCGGTGTTGAACTCGCCGTTGGGCAGCTCGTCGGTGATGACTCGCATGCTCTCGACGCGGAAGTCGCTCTGCTCCCACCCCGCTGCTCGGCGCATGAGCAGCTCGAGCGACGCGTCGGCCGCCTCGAAGTGGTAGCCCTCGTGCTCGAGCCGCTTCAGGTCGTCGATGATCTGGTTGATGGTGGCGCCGTCGAGCGGCAGACCGAGCTCCTCGGCCTTGATCTGGATGGTGGCGCGGCCGGCCATCTCGCTGACCACGAACCGGGTGCCGTTGCCGACCAGCACCGGGTCGACGTGCTCGTACGCATCCTTCGCGCGTTTGATGGCGCTCACGTGCAGGCCGGCCTTGTGCGCGAACGCCGAGGCACCGACGTAGGGCGCCTGAGGGTTGAGCGGACGGTTGAGCACCTCTGCGACGTGGTTGCTGACCGCGGTGAGTCGTTCGATGCGACCCTCCGGCAGGCACTGCATGCCCAGCTTCAGCTGCAGGTTGGGGATGACGGTGGTGAGGTTGCAGTTGCCCGTGCGCTCGCCCAGCCCGTTGAGCGTTCCCTGCACGTGGCGGCCGCCGGCCAGCACCGCCGCCATGCTGTTGGCCACCGCGCAGCCGGTGTCGTCGTGGCAGTGGATGCCGATGACCACGTCGCTGCCCACATGGCGGTGCACGTCGGTGACGATGGCCGACACCTCGTGCGGCAGCGAACCACCGTTGGTGTCGCAGAGCACCACGTGGGTGGCGCCCTTCACCACTGCGGCTTCGAGGGCACGCAGCGCGAACTCGGGGTTGTGCTTGTAACCGTCGAAGAAGTGCTCCATGTCGACCATCACCTGGCGACCGGCGCCATGCAGGTACGCGACCGAGTCGGCGATCATCGCCTCGCCTTCCTCCAGCGTCGTCTGCAGTGCTTCGAGCACGTGGTAGTCCCAGCTCTTGGCGACGATGCACACCGCGCTCGTGTTCGCATCGAGCAGGTTCCGCAGCGTGGTGTCGTCGTCGACCTTGCCGCGCGGCCGGCGTGTGCTGCCGAACGCCACCAGCGTCGACGTGCTCAATCGGAGCTCCGCGTGGGCGCGAGCGAAGAACTCGATGTCCTTCGGGTTGGCGCCCGGCCACCCACCCTCGATGAAGTGCACGCCCAGGTAGTCGAGCTGCTCGGCGATGCGCAGCTTGTCGTCGACCGTGGCCGACACGCCTTCGACCTGCAGGCCGTCGCGCAGGGTGGTGTCGAAGACTTCGACCAGTGATGGTGTCGTGTGCATCGGTGCCTCGTGGTTCGGAGAGGTGGTGTGGAGGGTGGTGTGGGGAGTGCTTCGGAGAAATGAAAGAGCCGCCCGTGAGGGCGGCTCGGAGCGCACATCGGCATCAGGCCGAGGTGCGCTAGCAAATGATGATGATCGCAACGCTGGTGTGCGACATGAGTAAGTTCACTCCGCCATTCAAGCCCGCAGAATGGCTCGCGTCAACGTGTGGCCTGTGCACAACCTGTGTGTGAAAAGTGGATGAACAAGAAACTTCTGTGCGTAACCCGCTTTCCCCGTGGATAACCCTGTGAGGACCGAAAATACCTCTTGACCTGCGGAAACGTGGGGTGCACAGTGACACACGTACCGGGCAGCGCACGCCAACCGGAACCCGAGGAACGGTGCCGCAGAGACGGGGCAGCCAGCAATGGCGGTCACGAGGAGCGGAGGGCCAACCGGGTTCACGAGGTGGAAGCGGGGCCGGTAGGAGGATGATCTGGACGCCACGCTGCGAACCTTCGGGGGAGCCAGTGGGGTGGCTGGGGAGGTCGAACCGGGCAACCGGGGAGGTCGAGCCGGCGGTCGAGGCGAAGGAAGCGGCAGTCGGGCAACCGGCGGTGGCTGAGAGCGCAGCGGCTTCGTTGTCGAGGAAGGATCCGGGCAACCGGGGAGACAGTCGGCAAAAGCGGATCGCCCGCCGAAGCGCAAGCTCCGACGGGCGATGACATTGGTCGAAGAGAAGGCTAACGCCCGAAGATCGATCGGTGGTGGATCACCCTCCGACCCAGGAGTCGCCCCGGGCGGCGCGCAGGCTTCGGCCCGCAGCGCAGCCCGGGGCGCTTCGCTTTTTCCCCAGGTCCGCGCACGCGTCTGTGCGCGAACGCCCGCCATGCGAGCAGAACTGCGCACACGCTGGCCCCGCACCCACGCGTCTGTGCGCGGGCGCCCGCCATGCGAGCAGAACTGCACACACGCGGCAGGGTCGGGGCGGCGGCTACCGTGCGCGGGATGGACGAGCCACGGCGCGAGATCTCCCCCAGCTACCAGCAACAGCTCGACCAGGGCTACAACTTCGGCAGCGTGCGCACGTTCGGTCAGCGGCCGCTGCTCACATCGCCCGAACAACTCGACGAGTGGCGACCCGACGTGGCGGTGGTGGGCGCGCCGTTCGACCTGGGCACCACCAACCGGCCGGGCGCTCGATTCGGACCGCGGGCGTTGCGCGCCGACGCCTACCAGTCCGGCACCTATCACCTCGGTCTCGGGCTGGAGATGTACGACTGGGTCGAGGTGGTCGACTACGGCGACGCCGCCTGCCCGAACGGCCTGGTCGACGAGAGCCTCGCCAACATCCGGGCACGCGTGCACGAGGTGGCCAGCCGTCACATCGTGCCGTTCGTCATCGGCGGCGACCACACCATCACCTGGCCGTCGGCCACTGCGGTCGCCGACGTGTACGGCTACGGCAACGTGGGCATGGTGCACTTCGACGCGCACGCCGACACTGCCGACCACTGCGACGGCAACCTCGCGAGCCACGGCACGCCGATGCGGCGACTGATCGAGAGCGGTGCGATCCCCGGCAAGAACTTCATCCAGATCGGCCTGCGCAGCTACTGGCCGCCAGAGGAGACGTGGGACTGGATGGCCGAACAGGGCATGCGCTGGCACCTGATGGACGAGATCTGGGAGCGCGGCTTCCAGGCGGTGATGGCCGACGCGGTCGCCGAAGCGCTCGACGGCCCCGAGCACCTCTACATCTCCATCGACATCGACTCGCTCGACCCCGCCTACGCCCCCGCCACCGGCACTCCTGAGCCCGGTGGCATCGTCGCCGCCGACCTGCTGCGCATCGTTCGCGAGCTCGCACAACGCCACCACGTGGTGGCGATGGACGTCGTCGAGGTCGCGCCGGCCTACGACCAGGCCGACGTCACCATCAACGTCGCGCACCGGCTGTTCACCGAGTGCCTGGCCGGCATGGCCGCAAAGCGGCGAGACGCCGCCGGAGCGCCGAAGGGCCGACCGGCGCGCTGAGCGCCGGGCTGTCCGATGTCGACCAGATCGCGCACGCTCGACCAGGTGGGGCGTGTGGCCGACGAGCTGGCGGTCGACGCGCTGTTCATCGTGCACCGGCACCCGTGGCACTGGCCGGCGGTGGTCACCGGATTCGCGTTCGCACTGGTGGGGAGCCGAGCGTTCGGCGCGCCGTGGGTGCTCGCAGTCCCGATCGCGTGCATCGGCGGCGGCTTCGGCATGAACGTCGGGTGCGACTTCCGCTTCATCGCCCGCACTCCCACCCGGCTGCTGCTGATGTCGTCGAGCCGCGTGATCGCGCGCCCGACCGGGATCATCAAGCAACTCGCGCCACACCAGGTGGCCGTGCGCGGTCGCGGCCTCGCCCGCACGCTCGTGCTCGACGGGGAAGCCCACGTGCTCGCCGGTCAGCAGGTGCACCGCCTCGAGCGGATGAGGCAGTAGCGAGCTCGCATCTAGGCTCGCGCGATGCCGATCGCAGAGATGCCGCGCATGAGCGACTACGGCGTGGGCGGCGCCGAGTGGATGCCGCTCCCCTGGTCGTGGGCCGCGACACGGCTCACCGCGACACACAACTTCTGGCTCGTCACCGTCGGAGCCGACGGACGGCCGCACTCGATGCCGGTGTGGGGTGTCTGGCACGAACCGACGGAGCGCTTCGCGTTCGGTTGCTCAGCCGATGCGAAGAAGGCACGCAACATCGCCGCCAACGCTGCGGTCGCGTTCACCAACGACGACACCACCGAGTGCGTGTCTGTGCAGGGCACGGCCACCCTCGTCCTTGCCGGGTCGGCCCTCGACGACTGGGTGAGCCTGTTCGTCGCCAAGTACGGCGCCGAGAGCGGGCCCGAGTTCGGCGACTTCATGCGCCGGCACCCGATGTTCGAAGTCGCGCCCACCGTTGCGTTCGGCATCATCGAACGCGCCGACGAGTTCGCGGCACGTGCCACCCGCTGGCGGTTCAGCTGAACCGCACATGGCCGGAACGTCAGCTGAATGTCACCCGCACACCTCGCGCAGCGAGGCGTCGGCCTCGGACGCCGACCGGTTCCATGCCAGCCAGCCGTCGCCCCCACCGCGTCGGTCGCACAGCGCGTCGATCAACTCGGCCCGGTCCTCGTCGGGCACGTCGGCGAGATGCTCGACGATCCACGGCACCGCGTCGTCCGACAGCGACGCGAGGTACGGGGTGTCGAACCGAGCAGCGGAGGTGTCGACTCGACCGATGTTCTCGCTCGCGACGAGTTGGTCGGGGTTCACCACGTTCATCGCCAGCACGGCCAACGCCGCCAGTGCACTCGCCGTGACCGCCATCCAGTCGCCGGAGCCGCGCCGCACCGCAGCCACACCGGCGAGCAGTACCACCACCCCCAGCCACACCGCGCTCACCACCGTGTACAGGCGCAGGTGCGTGAGACCGAACACATCCGAGTAGAGGTGGATGCGGATGATCGATCCGACCACCAGGCTCTGAGTCAGCACGACCACCGTGCCGACCGACCAGCGCAGCAGCCGCGCTCCGACGGTGGCAAGCTGCACCGTCGGGCGCACCAGGCAGAGCACCACGAACGAGATGGTCGCGGCGGCCATCAGCTGGAAGAAGCCGGACCGCGCGTACTGCGCGTAGGTGAGCCCAGTTCGATCCTGCACGTACTGCGCTCCCGACAGCAACGCGCTCACCTGCACGCAGGCGTAGACGAAGAACAGGGTGGCCACTCCGCCGAGCAGGACGGCTGCATCGAGGCCGCGCAGCGGATGCCGTCGCTCGACCACCGGCGCCCGGCTGGGCGGAGTTGCCATGGTGGCGACGACACCGAACAGCCAAGCGCCCACCACGAACGCGACCACATGACCGAGATCGACCGACGAGCCGCCGTCGAACATCGAGGCGAAGAGCGCGTCGCCCGACACGAGGAGGACGAACAGCACCGCCACGACCGGTGCTGCGATCGCCAGAGCACGGCCGAGCCCTCGCCATGGCACCCGGCGCCGGTTCGCCACTCCCGCGGCTGCGCTGTTGGTGGTGCGACCGACGAAGCGGACGCTCTCCACCGTGGCTTCGGCGACGCTGGCCGCCACACGGCACAGACCGCCGACACTGCGACGCACCGGCCCACCCGCCGCGAGATCGGCCGCGTACGCGACGAGTGCAGCGAAGGCCATCGCGTCGGGGATGAGCAACCACGGGCTCGACCGCAGCACGAACCACGGGACGAACGCAGCCGCCGCGAGCAGTACGACGATCGCGGCACGACTCCGCAGACCCGCGAGCGCTGCCACGCCGAGCAGCAGCACGACGCACCACATCGCCGTGGCGACGCCTGGTTGCGACTGGCGCACCGCGAGGTCGAAGCCGACGCCGCTGACCAGTGCCCACGTCAGCACCCGCCGCGGATCGCCGGAGATCTTGGCGAACTTTCGGGGTGCACGCCGTCGCATCCCCATCGGCGGCCCCCACGGCCGCGTGGCGGCCTCGCTGTCGACATCGACCGACCCTTCGATCACCACGGCAACGGTCTCGGGAACCGTCTCGGCAACATCAGCCATCCCCCACACTCCCCTCGTGCCCGGTTGGCGGCGGAGTGTAGAACCTTCAGTCTCGCGGTGGGCCGCGGGTCAGGCCTGTTGCACGTGCACCAACACGCCGGCTGCACGGAACGTGGCCTCGAGATCGGCCGCGAGCAGATCGAAGTTCTTCGTGGTGCGATGCGCGCCGACGGCGCCGCCCATGTAGCCCTTCGAGCTCTTCTCGAGACGGATGACGCCGTTGCCGTCGGGCGCGGTGCGCACCAGCACGCCCACCTTGAAGTACTGCGCGAACGCACCGGCCAACGCGTTGGCCACTTTGCTGCCGCGCTCGGCGACACCATCCCACTCGCTCTGCCACGTGAGCTTGAACTTGCGGGACTCGAGCGCCGCCACCGCGGTGGCCTTCGCGCGAGCGGCATCGCCGGTGACGATGAAGTCGACTGTGTTCATCGGCCCACTGTAGGGCAGTGCGCCGAACGACCGGATCGGATCAGACTGCCAGCTCGCACCAGTGGCGGTACTTGTCTTCCTGACCGCGGACGGTGCGGGCGTAGACGTCGGCGATGGCCTTGGTCTTCGGGCCCGGGCAGGGCACGGAGCGGTCGTCGACCGAGTTGACCGAGCTCACTTCCGCGGCGGTGCCGCACACGAAGATCTCCTCCGCGATGTAGAGGTCGCTGCGGGCGATGTTGTCGACGCGCACCTCGTAGCCGAGGTCGTTGGCGATGGCGGTGACCGTGTTCTGGGTGATGCCCTCGAGCGCGCCGGCCGAGATGGGCGGTGTGAGGATGATGCCGTTGCGCACCGCGAAGATGTTCTCGCCGGTGCACTCGGCCACGAGACCGTTGGGCGCCAGCATGATGGCCTCGTCGTAACCGGCCTTCAGCGCCTCCACCTTGGCAAGCGAGCTGTTCACGTAGTTGCCGGTGGTCTTCGACGCCGGCGGCATCGTGTTGTGGTCGTGGCGCGTCCACGACGAGATCTTCATGCGCACACCCTTGTTGACCGCGTCGTCGCCCAGATAGGCGCCCCACGGCCAGCAGGCGATGGCCACGTCGACCGTGCACGGCAGCGTGTTGAGACCCATCTCGCCGTAGCCGTAGTACGCGATGGGGCGCACGTAGCAGCTGGGCAGACCCGTGCTCGCGACGGTGGCCTTGGTGGCGGCCACCAACTCGTCGACGGAGTACGGGATCTCCATGCCGACGATCTTCGCCGAGTTGTGCAGACGAGCGATGTGCTCGGTGAGGCGAAACACGGCCGGACCGTCGGCGGTCTCGTAGGCGCGAATGCCTTCGAACACGCCGGTGCCGTAGTGCAGGGTGTGCGTGAGCACGTGGATCTGCGCGTCGGCCCAGTCGACCAGCTCGCCGTTCATCCAGATCTTGGGAGTCGTTTGGATTGGCATCGCGGTCAGCCTGCCACGCGGGCGGCGATTTCGGAACCGATGTCGGTGGTGCTGCCGGTGACAGGGTGCGTGCACGCGGCTCGGATGCGATCGGCTGCCGCGCCCTCGCCCAGGAAGTCGAGCATCAGCGCCGCGCTGAGGATGGCCGCAGTGGGGTTGGCCGTGCCCGTGCCGACGATGTCGGGCGCCGACCCGTGCACCGGTTCGAACATGCTCGGCCCGGTGCGCGCCGGGTTGAGGTTGGCGCTGCTCGCCAGCCCGATGCCACCGCTGACGGCACCACCGAGGTCGGTGAGGATGTCGCCGAACAGGTTGTCGGTGACGATGACGTCGTAGCGCTGCGGGTCCTGCACGAAGTAGATGCAGGCGGCGTCGACGTGGTTGTACGCCGTCGCCACGTCGGGGAAGTCGGCGGCCACCGAATTGAACGCACGCTGCCACAGGTCGCCGGCGAACGTGAGCACGTTGGTCTTGTGCACCAAGGTGACGTGCCGGCGACGCCCGGCCGCCAACTCGAACGCATACCGGCACGCGCGCTCGGCGCCCATCCACGTGTTGACCGAGCCCTGCGTGGCCACCTCGTGCACCGTGCCCTTGCGCAGCACGCCACCCTCGCCCACGTATGGGCCCTCAGTGTTCTCACGGATGACCACGAAGTCGTGCGCCACGGTGCCGCCGGGTGCAGTGCCGATGAACGGGCGCTGGTTGATGTAGAGGTCGAGCTCGAAGCGCATCTTGAGCAGCAGGCCGCGCTCGATGACGCCGGGCGGCACCTCCGGGGTGCCCACCGCGCCGAGCAGGATGCAGTCGAAGCCACGCAGCTGGTCGAGCACCGCATCGCTCAGGATCTCGCCATCGCGCAGGTAGCGGGCGCCACCGAGATCGAAGTCGGTGGTCTCGATCTCCACGCCCGCCGCACGGACGACCTTGAGTGCTTCCGTGGTGACTTCGGGACCGATCCCGTCGCCACCGATGACTGCGATGCGATGTGCCATAAGCCGTGCACGGTACCGCCTCGCGCCATCCGCTTCCGAATGAGCGGGTCAGTCGAGCAGTCGCCCGTGACGGTGCCGGGTGGTGCTGATCGACTGCTCGCGGACCCAGCGGCGCAGCTCCACCATCGGCTCGGCCACCGGTTGCACCAGGTCGACCTCCACGCCGGCCGCGTGACAGGCCACCAGCTCCGCCTCGGTGATCGACCCGATCACACGCACGCGATCCGCCGTTCCTGTCGCGGGGCTGGCCACCATCGGCGCAGGTACGCCCGCGACACGAGCGGCCATTCGTGCGATCTCCACGTCCGCCGGATCGGCGTCGGGCGCGACGTACAGGTTCACGCTCGGCAGCGGCCGGTACCGCAGCACGTTGCGCTCGCACGCCAGGCCGGACGGATCGTGCTCGGCGCAGAAGTGTTCGCGCCAGACGGTGCCGAAGTCGGCTGCGAGCGCATCCATGTCGACCGTGCCCGGCCCGGCAGACCACGTGCCGAACGCCTCCACGTAGAACGGGCCGCCCGCCTTCGGACCGCAGCCGACCGACGAGCGCTTCCACCCGCCGAACGGCTGGCGCTGCACCACAGCACCCGTGATGTGCCGGTTGACGTAGGCGTTGCCCACCTCCACGCGATCGAGCCAGTGTGCGATCTCGTGCTCGTCGAGCGAGTGAATGCCACCGGTGAGCCCGAACTGACCGGCGTTCTGCAACTCGATGGCGTGGTCGAGGTGGTCGGCGCGCATGATGCCCAGCACCGGCCCGAAGCACTCGGTGAGGTGGAACCACGAACCGGGTTGCACACCGATCCGCACGCCCGGCGACCACACGTGCCGCTCGTCGTCGATGCACTGTGGCTCGACCAGCCACGACTCCCCCGACTCCAACGTCGTGAGGGCACGCCGCAACTTCGGTGACGGGTGCCCGACGATCGGCCCGGTCATGGTCGCGAGGTCGTCGGACGGACCGACGCGCACACTGCGCACCGCCGCGGCGAGGCGACGCATGAACGCGTGGTCGTCGTACACCGCTGCTTCCACGATGGCGAGGCTCGCCGCGGAGCACTTCTGCCCGGCGTGCCCGAACGCGCTGCGCACCAGATCGCGGATGGCGGCATCCTCGTCGGCGGCGGCCGTGACCACCAGCGCGTTCTTGCCGCTGGTCTCGGCGAGCACACGGATGCTCGGCTTCCACGAACGGAACAGCTGCGCGGTCTCGTACGCGCCGGTGAGCACCACCGTCGCGACCTGCGGGTGGGTCACCAGTCGCCGGCCGACCTCGTCGTCGGGGCACGCGACGAACTGCACGAGGTCGCGAGGCACTCCCGCCCGCCAGAGCTGCTCGGCCAACTCGTAGCCGACCTCGCGCACCTCCGGCGCCGGCTTCAACACCACCGCGTTGCCGGCCGCCAGCGCGGCGAGCACGCCGCCCGCGGGAATGGCGTACGGGAAGTTCCAGGGCGACGCCACCAGCACGACACCCGCAGCGGTGAACGTGAGGCCCTCGTCGATGCGCTGCTCGACCGCATGCGTGCACCAGCCGTAGTAGCGAGCGAAGTCGATCGCCTCCGAGACCTCCGGATCGCCCTCCGCGACGGTCTTGCACGCGGTGCGAGCCATCAACGCCACGGTGTGCCCGCGACGCCGCTCCATCTCGTCGGCCACCGCCGACAGCAAGGCTCGGCGCTCCGCGAACGGCGCCGCCGCCCACGACGTCGCCGCGCCGCATGCGCGGGCGACGACGGCATCGGTCTCGTCGATGGTGTCCACCAGCGGCGGCACCGTCGGCTCGCATGCGGCCAGCGCATCGGCGATCCACGCCCGGTTCGCCGCACGCGTCCAGTCGGTGTCGGCGCAGTTCTCGAAACCGTCGCGATCGACAGGTGCCGGCGGCAGCGTCCGATCCTGACGCCGACGCGACGCGACCGACACCGCGTCGATCGACGTCACCGCTGCCTCGAACCGGCTGCGCTGGTCGCGCCACTCGGCCGAGCCCGGCCGCAGCGTGAACAGCGACCGCAGGAAGTTGTCGGGCGAGGTGTTCTCGTCGAGCCGGCGGGTGAGGTAAGCGATGCTCGCCGACAGGTCGTCGTGGCGCACCACCGGTGCGTAGAGCAGCACATCGCCCGCCGCGGCGCGCACCGTGCGGGCCTGCGCCGGGGCCATGCCCTCCAGCATCTCGATGTCGACCCGCGCACGCTCGGCCTTCGGCAGCGACAACGCCCATGCCAGGTCGAACAGGTTGTGGCTGGCGAACCCGACCCTGACCGATGACGCCCAACGAGGGTCGAGTGCCCGCAGCACCAGCCGCTTGAAGCTCGCATCGACCTCGGCCTTGGTGAGGTACGGCGCTTGCTCCCAGCCGTGCTGCTCCGCCTCGACCTGCTCCATCGCGAGGTTCGCACCCTTCACGATCCGGATCTTCAGCGTGCCGCCGGCTCGCTCGTGGCGAGCCTGCGCCCACTCGCCCAATCGATCGCACGCGTCGTGCGAGTCGGGCAGGTAGGCCTGCAGCACCACGCCGGCGTGCACGCTCGCGAACTCGGGCTCGTCGAGCACGCGCACGAGCGCGGCGATGGTGAGCGGCAGGTCTCGGTACTCCTCCATGTCGAGGTTCACGAAGGTGGTCGGCACTGCCGTCTCCGCATCGCGGTAGAGCACGCGCAGGCACTCGCAGATGCGCTCGATCGACTGGTCGAACGCGAGCACGTCGAGGTTGGCGACGACCGCCGAGATCTTCAACGACACGTAGGTGACGTCCGGACGTGCGATGCGTTCACGGATCATCCACAACCGCTCCGCCGCCTCGTCGTCGCTGAGGATGGCCTCGCCGAGCACGTTCACGTTCATGCGAAACCCGTCGTCGGCACGCGTCGCGAGGTGGCGCTCGAACGCAGGGTCGTCGGCCGCCAGCACCACGCCGTTGCTCTCGCGCACGATGCGAGCACGCACGAGCGGCATCACCACCCACGGCAGCAGCGGTGCGAGTGCGGCGCCGAGTCGCAGCGACCAGCGATCGACGAGACCCAGCGACGAGGGCACACCGACGTCGGCGACGATGGAACGGAACCGAGCAGCGGCGCGCCGCACGTCGCCGAACCGCAACACTTCATCGGTGAGCGCGAACGTCAGCGCGCGCAACCGTTCGTCCTGCACCACCCCGGCCAGGCGCTGCTGCTGGCGACGCTCGCGCCGGCTGAGATCGGCCAGCGAGTCGACGAGCAGGCGCTCCGCGCGTGCGGTGACGGCGACGATGTCGGGTGCGATGACGGGGTGCGTGTCGCTCATCGCTCCATCGAACGCTCTTCGGCGCCGTTCCGCTAGCACCGATCAGCCAGCGACGGTGTCGCGTTCGTACAACGTGGCGGCGCGACACAATGAGCGGGTGCACAGAGCTGGAGCGATGTCGGTGACCGAGATGGTGGTCGCCGCGCTCAACGATGCGTTCGCGGGTGTGCCCCACACCATGTTCTGCGTGAAGGACACGGCGGGTCGCTACCTCGCCATCAACCCTGCCTTCGCGGAACGGGCCGGGCGGCGCAGCGACCAGGTGCTCGGTTCCACGGCCCGCGACCTGTTCCCGTCGGATCTGGTCGACACGTACGAGGCGCAGGACGCGCGGTTGCTCGCCACCGGCGAGGCCATCCGCAACGAACTGGAGATGATCCTGCGGCCCGACGGATCGCGCGGCTGGTACGTGACCAGCAAGACCCTGTTGCGCGACGAACACGGCGCCGTCAGCGGCATCGTGGTGGTGAGCGACGACCTCCGCGTCGGCGCCACCGCGCCTGCCGGCAGGCACCACGCGAGTCTGCAGGCGGCCATCGATCTCGTCCGCCACCGGTACGACGAACCGTTGAAGGTGGCCGACCTGGCCACCGCCGCCGGGCTCACCGCCACGCAACTCGAGCGCGCCACTCGGCGGGCGCTCGGCGTCTCACCCAAGCAGCTCATCATCCGCACGCGCATCGACGAGGCCGCGCGCCGGCTCGACGAGACCGACCTGTCGCTCGCCGCCATCGCCGGTGAGTGCGGCTTCTACGACCAGAGCTCGTTCACCCGTCAGTTCCAGCGTGCCGTGGGGATCACGCCGGGCGCGTACCGGGCACGGCTGTCCAGGCCGGGCACGCCCGGATAGGCTCCACAGCCTTATGGCCAGTACTCATCTGTCACGTTCCGCGTACGAGCGGCTGCAGGCCGAGCACTACGACCTCAGCACCCGCGGTCGCATCGAAGTCGCGAACAAGATCGAAGTCGCACGCCTGATGGGAGACCTCAGCGAGAACGGCGACTACCACGCGGCGAAGGACGAACAGGGCCACATGGAAGGCCGCATCCGGCAACTCGAGCACCTGCTCGAGAACGCCGAGATCATCGAGGTCGGCACCGACGGCACGGTGGCGACCGGCTCGATCGTCACGTTCGTCTACGAAGGCGACACGCCGGATCTCGCCGAGACCTACCTGGTGGGTCACATGGAGGAGAGGACCGGCGACCTCGACGTGGTCAGCCCACTCTCGCCGCTCGGCGCTGCGCTGCTCGGCGCCGGCGAAGGGCAGTGGGTGTCGTACGAAGCACCCAACGGGGTGCTGCGCGTGCAGGTGCTGAAGGTCGACCACGCTTGACGGGTCGACGGTCGTGACGATGATAGTGCACGAGTGATGGCCATACGCGACGGCAAGGGTGCCGACACCGCGCCGCACCTCCCTCACGGCGCGGCCATGCACCTGCCCGGCCGCGGCACCACCTTCGTGCGCACCATGGGCGGCCCGCAGCACGCCCCGACCGTGCTGCTGCTGCACGGATGGACCGCGAGCGCCGACCTCAACTGGTTCACGTGCTACTCCCCACTCGCCCGCCACTACCGCGTCGTCGCGCTCGACCACCGTGGCCACGGCCGTGGCATCCGATCGAAGAAGGGCTTCCGCCTGGAGGACTGCGCCGACGACGCGCTCGCCGTGTGCGACGTGCTCGGCATCGACAAGGTCATCCCGGTCGGCTACTCGATGGGTGGGCCGATCGCGCAGCTGATGTGGCGACGCCACCCCGAGCGAGTGCGCGGCATGGTGCTGTGCGCGACCGCGCCGTACTTCCTCACCTCGCGAGAGGAGAAGCTCGGCTTCCTCGGCCTCTCCGGGATGGCGGCGCTCGCGCGCCTCACCCCACTGCAAGCCCGCCAGTGGCTCACCGAGCAGTTCTACCTGCAACGCAAGAGCGACATCTGGGAGCCGTGGGCCATCCAGGAAGCGTCGCTGCACGATTGGCGGATGGTGCTCGAGGCGGGCCGGGCGATCGGCAAGTTCAACTCTCGCGAGTGGATCGCCGACGTCGATGTGCCCACCTCCGTGCTCATCACGATGCGCGATCGCGTGGTTCCAGTTCGCCGGCAGGTGCGCCTGTTCGAGACCATTCACCGAGCCGAGGCGTTCCGGGTCGACGGCGACCACGACTGCGTCGTGTCGAACCCCGACCGCTTCGTCCCCACCTTGCTGCGAGCGGTGTCGTCGGTCGTCGAACGCTCCTGAACGGTCACCCAGGAAATGGGGCGGGCGCAGTACTGTTCGCGTGAGCGAACAACGGAGGCGGAGTGCAACCCAGCGGGGGGAACAAGCCAGGAATCGCCGCGGCGGTCGGCGCGGCTGCGGTCGCGGTGGTGCTCGTGCTCGCCGGCGTCGGGTTGCACGCATCACCCGTTGCCGCGGCCGGCCAGGTCAACGTGCAGGCGAGCGGCTCGGCGGCCGCGCTCGCCGGCGTGCAGATCGGCCTGATCGACGCGTTCGGTGTCGACATGGCGCCGGTGTACTGCGAGGTCGACGCTGCCCCGACGCTGTTGCGATTGACCTGCCTCGATCTGCCCGACGGCAGCTATCGCCCCACGCTCGTGGCACCGGCCACCGGTGTCGGGTTCACCAGTTGGTGCTCGCCCACCGACGCCGACATCGAGCCGGAACCCGACGGCTCGGCGCGCATCCGTGACGGCGTCGCACAGCACCTGTGCACGATGAACGTGTTCCCCACCGACGGCTCCGGCGAGGTGAGCGCCACGCTGGTCGCGCACGTGGCCGTGCCGTTCGGGCTGGCTTCGGTGCTCACCTACCAGTATCTCGACGAGCTCGGCAACGACCGCTTCACGGAGTACTGCACCACCACCACGTCGTCCGACGGGCTCACCATCGACTGTGCGGGTCACGCCGCGGGCAGCTACCGGCTCGCCGTCGCCGACCTTCCCGCCGGCGCGTACAGCCGCTACCAGTGCGTGGCCGAGAACGGTCCGGGGCTCCCCTCCCCCACCGACATCCGCATCACGACGGCCACCGGGTTCATCCGCTGCGACTGGGCCATCGGTCCGCCCACCGTGCGCATCCGGGTGCACGACGCCGACGTGAACGGCACGATCGACGGAGTGCAGGTGAACCTGCGTCGCGTCGGCGGCGCCGCAGTGCCGTGCAGCCACCCCAGCGCTGCCGTCTGGGAGTGCAGCGGCCTCCCCTCCGGCCGATACGAGGTCACGTCGAACCTCGCCGCGCTCGGCACCGAGCCGCTGCCGCTGCAGTGCATCGCAGCGCCCACCTACGAGTCGGTCGCGGCGACACCCATCGTGGTCGCCGATATCAGCACGGTGCAGTTCACCCGTTGCGTGCTCGCCTATCGCGTGCCGCAGCGATCCACGGTCACCACCGCGCTCGCCAGTGGGGCCGGAGGCCAGAGCAGCGCGGGTCTGCTGCCGTCCGTGGGCGGCGAGCACGGCGTGGCAATGGTCGCCGCGCTGTTCCTCATCGTCGGCGGTCTGATGTCCGCCGCGACACGTCGACCCGTACGCTGAACCGATCGCACCCGTTCGTCGATCCCTCCTCCGTCGCGTCGTCCCGCTCCTCGCGTTCACCGGTGCCGCTGCCGGCATCGCCGTCTGGCGCCGTCGGGCCACACTCCCGACGCAGCTGCGGCCGCATCTGCGCACCGGCCGCGGCCAACGCAACAGCGATCTCGCCAAGTTGGGCGCCAGCGTCGGTGCCGCCTACGCGAGCACCGCGGCACGCAAGCTCTTCGCGGGCACCGAGCGGCGCATCGAGCTCGACGGCGAGCGTGAACTGAAGACCGCCGAGGCGGTAGCCGAACGCCTCGGCCACATGAAGGGCGCGCTGATGAAGCTGGGCCAGATGGCCAGCTACGTCGACGACGCACTGCCGGCACCACTGCGCGAAGCGCTCGCCCAACTGCAGTCGAACGCGCCGCCGATGAGCGCAGCACTCGCTGCACAGGTCATCGAGTCCGAGTTCGGCGCCCCGCCCGACCAGCTGTTCGTCGAGTGGGATCCACAGCCCATCGCGGCAGCCAGCATCGGCCAGGTGCACCGCGCCGTCATCGTCGATCCCGCCACCGGCCAGGAGCGCGCCGTGGCCGTGAAGGTGCAGTATCCCGGTGTGGCCGACGCGGTGGAAGCCGATCTCCGCAACGCCGACCTGCTCGGCATGCTGCTGCAGCAGGGTTTCGGCGGGCTCGACCCCGACGAGATGGTCGCCGAGATCAAGGAGCGCCTCGCCGAAGAGCTCGACTACCGGCTCGAGGCGCGCAACCAGCAGCTGTTCGCCGACTTCTACCGCGGGCACCCGTTCATCCACGTGCCCGAGGTGTTCCCCACCTTCAGCGGCGCCCATGTCATCACCAGCGAGCTCGTCGACGGCTGCACGTGGCAGGAGATGCTCGAGTGGCCGCAGGAGCACCGCGACCGAGTGGGCGAGGTGATCTTCCGATTCGTCTTCCGCAGCCTGTACGGCATGCACGCCTTCAACGGCGACCCTCACCCCGGCAACTACCTCTTCCACCGCGACGGGCGGGTCACGTTCCTCGACTTCGGACTGGTGAAGCACTTCGACGACGCGGAGATGAACGCGTTCATCGCGATGGTGAAGGCCGCCGCCTACGACCACGACGTGGCTGCCTTCCGCGCCGTGGTGGAACGTGCCGGCATGTTGCGCCCGGGCTGCCCCAGTCCCGACGACGAGGTGGGCGAGTACTTCAGCCAGTTCTACGAGAGCGTTCGCGACGACCGTGAGGTCACCTGGAGCAGTGAGTACTCCAGCCGCATCGTGCGCCACACCTTCGACCGCACCAGCCCCATCGCGCAGTACGCCACCGTGCCGAAGGCGTTCGTGTTCATCCAACGCATCAACCTCGGGCTGTACGCACTGCTCGGCGAGCTGCGCGCCACCGGCAACTACCGCCGCATCGCGGAAGAGCTGTGGCCGTTCGTCGGCGGCCCACCGAGCACCGACCTCGCGGTCGCCGAACAGCCCTGGCTGCAGCGCCACTGACACACGCAGTCAGGGTCAGGAGGCGAGCACCACGTACTCCGGGTCGTTCTCGAACCGCACCACCGTGGCCGCCGCGCCGTCGGCCAGCAGTTCGACCACCCGCGCGCGCCGGCGACCGCTGAACTCGCCGGGTCGCGTGACCCGCGCCGGCGCCGCGGGTCGCCACTCGACGGTGACGAGCACGGCGGCGTCGAAGTCGGCCACCCGCAGCGCGTCGGGATGGCGCACCACCTGCTCGCGATCTTCCGCCTCCGCGATGAACGACACGCGAGCGGCCGCCGGATCGCCGCGACCGAGGCCGTCGGCATCGATCACCTCCAGCCCGTACAACCGGCTGCCACGCAGGCAGAAGCCCACGGAGTCGTGCAGGCGGGTTTCGAACCAGCGGGCCATCAACAGCGGGAGTGCATCGTCGTCCATGCCATCACTGGGCACACCCAGTGGGCGGGATCGGCAAAATCAGCGAGCGAGCGACATTCCCACGGACCGCGCCGCGGCCTGCACCGCCGACCCGAACTGCTCGGCCGGGTGCCGGCTGAGCCGCTCGACCGGTCCGCTCAGGCTCACCGCTGCGACAACCCCGCCCGCCCGGTCCACCACCGCGGCGCTCACCGACGCAACACCTGCCTCTCGCTCCTCCACGCTGTCGGCCAGGTGGGGGCCACCATCGGCGAGCACACGGCCGGCGGAGCCAAGGCCGAGCGGCAGCAACGCGCCCTCCGGCACGATCCAACGCAGCGCGTGGTCGGACTGCAGCGAGACCACGCAACGGCGATGGTCGCCCTCGCGCACGTAGAGCTGCACGCTCTCGCCGGTGGAGTCGCGCAGCGCCGCCAGCGCAGGTGCCGCCACCTCCGCGAGCGGGAACGCCTCGGTCGCGGCGCGGCCGAGATGGATGAGCTCGAACCCGAGACAGAACCGGCCCTGCGGATCGCGCCGCACCAGATGGTGCGATTCCAACGCCACCGCGAGCCGGTGTGCCGTGGCCCGCGGCAACCCGGTGGCGGTCTGCAACTGCTGCAGGTCGTGCGGTCCCGTGGCGAGCGCCTGCAGGATGATCACTGCCTTGTCGATCACCCCGACGCCGCTGAGCGAACTGTCCAGCTGGTTCATGTCGGGAAGGGTATCCCACGTACTGGGACACGGCGTGTCCTCGCGCTCGCCGATGCTCGCATCCGTGACCCAGCGCGCGCCTACTCTCACACTGTGCACTCTTCGGCCGCATGGTGTGGCGACTCGGCGACTCGACGCGCGACACGATGACCAGCCGGTTCGGCAGTGCCTACCGCCGGCTGTTCACCGCGAACGCGCTCTCCGCCGTCGGCACCGGCATGACCGTGTCGGCCGTGCCGCTGCTCGCCTCGATCACCCCGCCGAGCGAACTGCTGCTCGGTGTGATCGCCGCCGCCGGACTGCTGCCAGGTGTGCTGCTCGCCGTGCCCGCTGGTGTGCTGGCCGATCGTTACGACCGCGGTCGCATGCTCGTCGTGGCCGACGTGGGACGCGCCGCGGTGATGATCGTCGGCGCCGTCGCGCTGCTGATCGGCGACCTCCCCGGCATCGTGCTCGCCGCCATCACGTTCCTCATCGGCGCCGGCGACACGCTGTTCGTGACGGCCGCGCAGAGCGCACTCCCCTCGTTCGTCGCGCCCGCAGACCTCGACGATGCCAACGGTCACCTGCAGGCCGCCGACAACGTCGGCAGCGAGTTCATCGGCCCGCCGGTGGGGTCATTGCTGTTCCGCCTCGGCACCTGGATCCCGTTCCTGGCCGACGCGGTCTCGTACGCGGTGTCGGCAGCGCTGCTGCTGCGCCTGCCGCGCACACCGCCGCCGGCGCCCACCGAGCTCTCGCCACGACCGACGATGGCCCCTGCCTGGGCCTACTTCCGATCCACGCGAGCGCTCGTGGTGCTGGCGGGGTCGATGCTGATGCTCTCGCTGTGCGGCTCCGCAGTGCTCGCGATGCTGGTGCTGCTCGTGCGCGAGCGACTCGACCTCGATGCGGGCTGGTTCGGCCCCGCGCTCACGGTCGTTGCGTGCGGCGCGACGGTGGCCGGTGTGGTGGCCGGCCGGCTCCGCGCGAGGGTGCCCGCGCGGTGGGCGATCGCCGGCGCGGTGGCACTGAACGCGTGCACCTACATCGCCCTCGGCACCACCCGCTGGTGGCCGGTGGCCGTCGTGGCGCTGTTCGTCTGGGGCTTCGCCGTCACGATGGGCAACATCACCTCGGTGGGCATTCGCCAGCGTGTGATCCCCGGCGAGCTGATCGGGCGCGTGATGGGCATCTTCCGCGCCGCGCTCGGCGCGGGTGGCGTGATCGGCGCACTCGGCGGCGGCGTGCTCGGCCGGGCCACGTCGGCGGGAACCGTGGCCGTGGTGGCCGGCGTGCTGCAGTTCCCGGTGGTGGTCGCGCTGCTGGTCGGGCTGCCACGCGGCGTCGGCGACGTGCCTCAGGCGGGGGCGCCGGAGCCGATCCGCTGAGCGAGTCGCTCGAGCTCGAGATCGAGTTGCGCGACTCCTTCACCGATCCACGCATCGCCGTCGAACCCCAGCACGCGTGTGAACTCATCGGCACCGATGCCACCCGCCGCGACCGCCGCCGCGATGCGGCGCTCACCGTCGGCGCCGTGGCGCGCCTGCATCGCCAGCGCGAGCAGCGTGGCCCACACGTACGAGCAGGCGTGGCCGGGGTCGGTGGCCAGCGCCGGCAACCTCGCCCACCCGGACGCGATGTGGTCGGGCACGACGGCCTCACCCCACAGCTCGCGGTGCGACGTCAACCACGCGTCGTTCAACGAGTCGACCGACACCGAGCCGTGCGCGGCGACCAGCGAGTACACGCGGTCCTCGAAGCCGCTCACTGCGGCCGACACGAACAGCTCCTCCACCAGCGTGTCGCCGAGGGCGAGTGCCAGCGCCGCATCGCCGTCGACCCGGCCGCCGGTGACCAGCGACGACCAGCACGCCACCGTCTCGCCCACCAGTGCGCCGGGAGGCTCCGCGCTGCGCGCCTCGAGCGCGTGCATCGCGTGGCCCGTCTCGTGCGCCACCATCAGCCCACCGCGAGGCGTCGGTCGGTGTGCGACCGTGGCCGAGATGCGACCGTCGGCTTCGATGACGACCTGGTTGTCGGCGCCGGGAACGATGCGGGCAGCGGCCGCCCGAGCTGCTCCAGCCAACGGTGGCGCGGCGCTGGCGATGCCGTTCGCTGCGGCAGCGGCGTGCTCGGTCAACGACGCGGGCGGCGCGGCGAGACCGACGCGCCGATCGTGATACCGGCCACCGACGAGCGCCGACCGTACGGCCCACCACCGGCGCGCCGACGGCTGCGCGGCACGGACCGCGTCGCGCACGAGCGCGAGCGTCGGTGCGCTGGTGCCCTGCACGATGGCGAACCGGGTACGCCAATCGGCGATGCCACGCTGCGCGTCGTCGGCCAGGTGGCACGCGGCCAGCGCACCGAGCACGGCGGCGGTGACGGGCGCACGTCGATCGGTGGCCCGGTGCGCAGCGATGTCGGCCTCGCGTCGCTGCTGCGGATCGTCGGCATCGAGGTCACGAAGCGCGGCATCCGCGACGTCGAGGCGGGTGTCGGGCGACTCCTCGAGCGCACGGAGCACCTGGAGCTGCTCGGCGACGACCGATCGACTGCGAGCGGCGAGCGCGACCTCCTCCGCGTCGGAGAGGAGATGTGGCGCGAACCGCGCCCACTGTGCGAGCTGCGTGGCCATGCCGGCCAGCGCGGGGTGCGCGAGTGCCTCAGGAGCAGACGCGACGGTACGCGCCGCGCGACGTTGCGCGGCTTCGCGCCGTGGATCGCCCGGCGGGAAGCGATCGGCGGCGCGGAGGTGATCGATCACCTGTTGTGCGGGCGAGCTGCGCCCGCCCCGCGAGGAACGGGTCATGCAGTCATCTTGGCGCGAGGCGCGCCGGCGACCTGACTCAGGTCCAGCGAGTGCCGGTCCAGCGAGTGCCGGTCCAGCGAGTGCCGGTCCAGCGAGTGCCGGTCCAGCGGGTACCGGTCCAGCGGGTACCGGTCCAACGGGTACCGGTCCAACGGGTACCGGTCCAACGGGTACCGGTCCAACGGGTACCGGTCCAAC
>JAUXQB010000323.1 GCA_030685215.1 Actinomycetota bacterium | reverse complement strand
ACTGGTCCTACGGAATCCACATTCGGTGTGGATCCGGTGGGACCGGACGAGGGGCTCGCCGCCGAGGCTGACCCGACCACAGAGTCCGTGACTGGTCCTACGGAATCCACAATCGATGTGGATCCGGTGGGACCGGACGAGGGGTCAGCGCCGCAACAGGTCGAGTGAGTCGTCGCGGCGGCCGAGGATCTGCTCGGCATCGACGCCGAGCCAGTCGAGGCAGCGGGTGAACAGGGCGTGCGGCGCGACGCTCGGCCGCACGTCGCCGTCGAGCAGGTCGCCGAGGTCGACCTCGCCGAACACACCGCCGCGCACCGGCGCGCCGACCGCGAACGATGCGCCGCCGGCCCCGTGGTCGCACCCGCCGCTGCCGTTCTCCGCGGCGCGGCGGCCGAACTCGCTGGTCACCACGAGCAGCACGTCGTCAGCCATGCCGGCCGCGTCGACCGCGGTGAAGAACGCGTCGATCCCGCCGGCGAGGTCGGCCAGCAGGTCGGCGTGGATCGGGAGCTGGCCGGCATGGGTGTCGAACCCTCCCGCACTCACCACCACCAGCTGTGTGCCGACGTCGGCCGCCAACATCTGGGCCGCCACGTCGAGCCCCTCGGTGATGGATGCCCCGCCTTCGCGCGTCGGCAGGTCGTCGGCCACGGCGTCGCCATCGGTGATCTCGGCGAAGTCGGCGACGGCCTGCACCGTGCGGCGGAGCGCATGGCGGGCGAGCCCGGCGAGGTCGTCGCCACCCTCGCCCATCTGCGCCAGCCACGCAGGTTCGATGTCGACCCATCGGAACGAGCTCGGCGAGGTGATCACGGTGGCACGCACCTCGCGGCCGTCGAGCAGTGGCGCGCCACCACCCAGTGCCGTGGCGAACAGCGGCGGTGGCTCGCCGGGCAGTGAGTCGAGCACTCGCCCCAACCAGCCCGGCTGGGTCAGCTCGTCGGCGCGCCACCAACGATCCATCGACACGAAGTGCGAGCGGTTCGGCACCTCGAACCCGATGCCGCGGATCACCGCCAGTCGACCGGCGTCCCAGAAGCGCGAGATCGGCGCCAGGCTGGGGTGCAGCCCCATGTCGGCCACACCCGACAGGGCGAGCACATCGCTGTCGGGAAGTGCCAGCGTCGGCCGCAGGTCGTGGTAGCGACCGTCGGTGGGCGGCAACGTGTTGAGCAGGTCGTTGCCGCCGTTCAGCTGCACCACCACCAACCGCCGACCAGCGAGCATCGACGTCGCCGCGGGCGCGGTCGTCGTAGGAGGAGGGGTGGTCACCGGCGCGACGCCGTCATCAACGGTCGAGCCGGGTACTGCGGAGCTCGCGGTGGTGCCCGTCGAGGAATCGCGAGTGCAGGCGCCGAGGCCGACCACCACGACGGCCCCGGCGCCGATCTTGAAGAACTGACGACGATCCAGCGATTCGGACATGAGCGGCTCCACTTCAGGCGATCAGGAATTCGGGAGTGATGAGTGCCACGGCCAGTCGGTCCCGACCGGCGGTGGCCGCATCGAGCGCGGCCAGCGAGTCGTCGCCGAAGCCGACGGACGGCAGCCCCAACACGTCGGCGAGCAGATCGCCGTCGTCGCCCTGCGCTGCAGCGAGCACCTCACCGTCCGGCGTTGCTGCCGCGACCGAGGCGGCGAGGTTCGCCCGGGCGACGAGACTGCTGGCACCGAACCATGCCGGCCCACCGGGCCAACCCGCCACGTTGGGCGGCAGCATCGGGAGCTGGCCGGTCGACCGCAGCAACGGCAGCACGTCCTTCATCGGCGGTTGCGCACCGGTGACGCGACGGGCGCAGACGAACCATGGCACCGGCCCGAGCACCACCGGCGCGGACCCACCGGCGAGCCCGGCCTGGAGCGCCGAACGGACGAGCGACCGCACGTCGAAGCCGCCTGCGGCGAAGCCCTCTGCCAGGCCGGCCACGAGCGCGTCATCGGTACTGCCGAGCAGTTCAGCGGCAACGGTGCGAGCGATGAACGGAGCCAACTCGTCGTGCGCGAGCACCGCGTCGAGCACCGTGTCGAGGTCGTGCACGCCATCGACACCGAGGAACTCCCGCGGTGTGTCGTCGTGGCGGCGCGGCGCGAACTTCACGCCTCCGTCGAGGTCGTAGAAGGTCCACCCGGTGAGTGCGCGGGCGCCGGCCTGCACGTCGGCCTCGGTGTATCTGCCTTCGCCGAGCGTGAACAGCTCGAGCAGCTCACGCGCATAGTTCTCGTTCGGTTCCGAGCCGGTCGACGTCCGCAGGTCGAGGTAGATCAGCATCGCCGGATCGAGGGTGACCGCGCGGAGCAGCTCGCGGAACGACCCGAGTCCCGCGCTGCGGAACAGCCGCGCCTGCTCCACCATCAGGCGCGCCACGCGCACCTTGTCGAGCGCACTCACGAAGTGGCCGTGCCACATCCACGCGACCCGCTCGACCGCCGGCTGTTCCGACGCGACCATGCCGTCCACCCACTGCCCGATCGCGTGCGACTTCGACGCGCGGTCGCGAGGGTCGGACGGCAGGAGCGCGTCGTTCCACAGGTCGGCGGGCAGGCCGCCGGCGCCCTGGGGATCGAGCAGCCGGTCGAGCTCGGCCGCGGCACCGCGGCCGACCGCCTCGCGCATCTCTGCCGAGGCCAGCCCGAAGCCGGCTCGCCGGTGCAAACAGGCGACTGCGTCTCGTTCTTCCATGTCGCCGATGATGACGACGAGGTGTGATCGAACTGTGAGGGGTGCGCGCGCTCAGGCGACGCGAGCGCGCTCGACCTCGATGAAGATGCACTCACCGGGGCACGCGATGGCCGAGTCGATGACCGCCTGCTCGTACCTCGGGTCGACGACCGCGAGGCTGCTCGACCCACCCGGATCGTTGAGCGGGTAACCGTCCTGAGCCACGTAGGCGATGCCGTCCTCCAACTGCACGAAGACGTCGGGACAGTGGTCGATGCACAGCCCGTCGCCCGTGCACAGGTCTTGGTCGATCCACACCCGCATGACGTCGAAGCTACCGGCGCGAACGGCCCGATGAGAGATCCACCGCGCACTCTCCCGGAGCCACCGCGCCGTTACCCTGTGGCCCGTGCATGCCCCGATCGCAAAGCAGGTCCCTCACGTCTGGCAACGCCCCACAGGGGAGGTGTCCGATCCGTGGGCGTGGCTCCGCGACCGCGACGACCCCGACACCGTCGCCTACCTGAAGGCGGAGAACGAGTACGCCGATTCGTGGTTCGCGCAGCACGCCGAGCTCACCGAGACGATCTTCGGCGAGATCAAGTCGCGGGTGCAGGAGACCGACCTCTCGGCACCGGTGCGCAAGGACGACTGGTGGTACGTCACCCGTACGGTCGAGGGTTCCAGCTACCCGATCCACTGTCGTGGCCGCAGCGCTGCCACCGCCACCGAGCAGGTGCTGCTCGACGAGAACGTGGAAGCCGCGGGGCACGATTACTTCAGCATCAACGCGTTCGACGTGGACCCGCAGCACACCGTGCTCGCGTGGAGCAGCGACACCGACGGCAGCGAGCAGTACACCGTGCACCTGCGCGACCTCGACACCGGCCTCGACCGCGCCGAGACGCTCAGCGGCACCACGTGGGGTGGCACCGCGTGGTCGGCCGACGGCACCACGCTCTTCTACGTGACCGCCGACGAGCAGATGCGGCCCTACCAGGTGTGGCGGCACCGCCTCGGCACCACCCAGGCCGACGACGTGATGGTGCTGGAGGAGCTCGACGAGCGCTTCTACGTCTACATCGATCTCAGCCGCAGCGGCGAGTGGATCGTCATCGAGGTGGGCAGCAAGCTGAGCAGCGAGGTGCACTTCATCCCCGCCCACGCCCCCGACACGGCTCCCGTGGTGGTGCGCCCGCGTGCCGACGACCTCGAGTACGGGCTCGAGCACTGGGGCGACCAGTGGATCGTGCTCACCAACCTCGACGCCACCGACTTCCGGGTGATGACCGCTCCGATCGATCGGCCGAGCGAGTGGACCGAACTGGTGGCACACGTGCCCGGCCGCCGCATCACGTCGGTGGAAGCGTTCGCCGATCACCTCGTGCTGCACGAGTGGGCCGACGCGCAGCCGCGCATCCGCATCCTGTTCCGCGACGGCAGCGAACGCACCGTCCGCGGCACCGACGAACCACACGACCTCGAGCTCGAGTCGAACCCCGAGTGGCGGGCCACCACGGTGCGCTACGTGGTGCAGTCGCTCACGCAGCCGATCACGGTCTTCGAGGAAGACGTGCGCACCGGCGACCGAGCAGCGCTGAAGCACACGCCCGTCCCGGGCGTCGACCTCTCGCTGTACGAGAGTCGGCGGCTGTGGGCGACGGCCGACGACGGCACTCGCGTGCCTGTCGACATCGTGTACCGCACGGGCACCGAGCCGAACGGCACCGCGCCGCTCGCGGTGTACGGCTACGGCAGCTACGAATCGTCGATGCCGCCGTGGTTCAGCGTGGCTCGACTCTCGTTACTCGACCGCGGCGCGGTGTGGGCGCTGGTGCACCCACGTGGTGGCGGCGAGCTGGGCCGCGAGTGGTACCTGAAGGGGAAGCTCGAGCACAAGCGCAACACGTTCACCGACACCAACTCGTGCGTCGACCACCTGGTCGCCGAGGGCTGGGGTCACCCGAGCAAGCTGGCGATCCGCGGCGGTAGCGCGGGCGGACTGCTCGTGGGCGCATGCGTCACGATGCGACCCGCGCTCTACCGCGCGGCCGTCGCCGAGGTGCCGTTCGTCGACGTGGTCACCACCATGGCCGACCCGTCGCTGCCGCTCACCGTCACCGAGTGGGAGGAGTGGGGCGATCCGCGCGAGGAACCGATGGCCGGCTACATGCTGAGCTACTCGCCGTACGACCACACGATCGCCACCGACTACCCGGCCGTCTACATCACCGCCGGCCTCAACGACCCGCGCGTGAGCTACCACGAGCCGGCGAAGTGGATCGCCAAGCTACGAGCACTGCGCACCAACGACGCGACGTTGCTGATGCGCTGCGAGATGGGCGCCGGGCACGCCGGGCCGAGCGGCCGCTACGAGGCGTGGCGCGACGAGGCCCGCGTGCTCACCTTCCTGCTCACCGAACTGGCCTGAACCACTCGCCGCGCCGCTGCGGCCGACGTCAGAGCACGGCGGCCGCAACGGACAACGCGATGAACACGGCGTTGCGCAACAGGTGCGCCGGCCCGATGGGCGTGGAGCTCAAGGAGCCGAAGCACGCACACGGTGGCCGGCGACCCTGCGCGAGGCGGACGCCGAGCAGCGCGGTGAACAACACGAACAACGCAACCGCGAACCAGGCCACGACATGTCGTTGCACTTGCACCAACAGCAGCGAACCCAGCGCCAGTTCGACGAACGGCACCACCGCCGCGACGACCGACGGCACACCGAGTCCGGCCGCCTGCGCCCGCCACCCATCATGGCGCCCCAGCTTCGACACTCCCGCCACCAGCAGCACCACCGCCACGGCAACGGCCGCCATCACGCCGATGGCCTCGGCCACGTCGACGGTGGAGCGGTTCACGAACCCGAACTCGCCTGAAGGTCAGCTCACCTGAACGGTGAGACCTTCGTACGCAGCGAAGACATCGAGCCCGCGACGGTCGCCGGCCGTGATGGCGCACTTGGCAACCTCGTCGAGCGCCACGTCGGTGCGGCCCGGATCGTGGTGGAACAGCGCCAGCCGCCCGACGTTGCAGCGCTGCGCGATCCACACCGCGTAGTCGACCGTGCAGTGACCCCACGTGGACTTCCGCTCGAACTCGTGCGGCGTGTACTGCGAGTCGTGGATGAGCAGATCCGCGCCGTCGGCGAGCTCGAGCGCACCGTCGCTGGCCGAGAACGACCCGTCGTACGGCTGCTGATGGTCGCTCATGTAGGCGATGCTGCGGCCACCCCACTCGATGCGGTACCCGAGCGTGGGCCCGACGTGCGGCACGAGACGTGACATCACCTTCACACTGCCCACGCGGAACTCGCTGTCGCTCGTGTCGTGGAAGCGGACCCGGCCGGGCAGTTGGTCGACGGTGACCGGGAACAGCGGAGGGCGGATGACCGTGCCGATGACTTCCGCCACCGATCGGCCGTCCTCCTGCGCGGGTGCGTACACGTCGAGCTCGGCACCTTCGTAGAGCAGCGGGGAGAAGAACGGAAGGCCCTGCGTGTGGTCCCAGTGCAGATGACTCAGCAGGCACGTGCCGCGGAAGGTGCCGTCGTGCGGCTGCGTGGCGCCGAAGTAGCGAGCACCGGTGCCGAGGTCGAAGAACAACGGAGGCTCACCGGGGATGCGCACCGCGACGCAGGAGGTGTTGCCCCCGTATCGCGAAATGTCGTCGCCGTTGCATGGCGTGGAGCCGCGCACCCCGAAGAACGTGACCTGCATGTTCGACGAACCCCCCTGAAGTGGAACACGTTACGCCCGCAGGCGCACAGGGTAAACCAGCAGGGTACGTGACGCATGTCGCAGCAGGGCTAACTTGCCGACATGGCAGCCATCACCGAAGGTTCGGTCTCCGCGAACGGTGTGCAGTTCGCCTATCTCACCGCCGGCGATGCCGACGCGCCGCTGGCACTGTGCCTGCACGGCTTCCCCGACTCCGCGCACGGCTGGCGCCATCTGCTCCCCGCACTCGCCGACGCCGGGTACCGAGCAGTGGCGCCGTTCCAGCGCGGCTACGCGCCCACGTCGGTACCTGCCGACGGCTGCTACCAGACCGGCGCGCTCGCCGCCGATGCCATCGCACTGCACGACGCGCTCGGCGCCGACCGCCGGGCGGTCATCATCGGCCACGACTGGGGCGCGAGCGGCACGCACGGCGCGGCGGTGCACGCGCCCGAGCGTTGGGCGAAAGTGGTCACCATGGCGGTGCCGCCCGGGCCGGCAATGGCCATGGCGTTCGTCACCAACCTCGCGCAGGTGCAGCGCAGTTGGTACATGTTCTTCTTCCAGCACGGCCTCGCCGATCTGGTGGTGCCGGCCAACGACCTGGCGTTCATCGACCTGCTGTGGTCGCAGTGGTCGCCGGGGTACGACGCGCACGACGACCTCGCGTTCGTGAAGGCCAGCCTTCGCGACCCGGCGAACCTCACGGCTGCACTGGGCTACTACCGCGCCACGCTCGGCGACGGCTACAAGGACCCGGCACTCGACGCCGTGCAAGCCTCCACACAGGGGTGGGCCACGCAGCCGCACCTGTACCTGCACGGCGTCGACGACGGCTGCATCGGCGTCGAGGTGGCCGACTCCTCCGCCGCCATGGCGCCCGCCAACGTGCGCGTCGAGTACGTCGAGCACGCCGGACACTTCCTGCACCTGGAGCAACCGGCCGAGGTCAACGCCCGCGTCGTGGAGTTCCTCGGTTGAGCCAACCCGGCGCTCCCGCATTGCCCGACGGGCTGGTGGTCGTCGTCAAGCGCGAGTGCGAGACGTGCCGGATGGTCGCGCCGCTGCTGTCCGAGTTCGCCACTGCGGTCTACTCCCAGGACGACCCTGCGTTCCCCGAGGGCATCGCCGTGGTCCACGACCACGATCTGTCGGTCAGCTGGCACCACGACATCGAGACCGTCCCCACCGTCATCCGAGTGGTCGACGGCGTCGAGGTCGACCGCATCATCGGCTGGTCACGCGAGCAGTGGCAGCGGTTCACCGGCATTGCAGTGCTCGGCGACGACCTGCCACCGTTCCGCCCGGGCTGCGGGTCGCTCAGCGTGGATCCGGACCGCGTCGACGCGCTCCGGGCCGCGTTCGCGGGTCACACCCTGAAGGCGCGCCGCATCGAACTGGCCGAGCTCGACGACGAGATGGAGCTGATGTTCGAACGCGGCTTCACCGACGGGCTGCCGGTGGTGCCACCCACGGAGGAACGCGTGCTGCGCATGTTGCAGGGCACCAGCCGAGCTGCCGACGAGATCGTGGCCGTGGTGCCACCCGACCTGGTGGAGGTGACGGTCGAGAAGGTCGCCATCAACGCGGTCATGGCGGGCTGCAAGCCCGAGTACCTCCCGTGGGTCATCGCCGCACTCGAAGCGGTGTGCTCCGACGCGTTCAACATCCACGGCGTGCTCGCCACCACCATGCCCGTCGGGCCCGTCATCGTCTGCAACGGCCCGGGCACTCGCGCCATCGGGATGAACAGCGAAGGCAACGCGCTCGGGCAGGGCAATCGCGCCAACCTCACCATCGGCCGGGCCGTGCAGCTGGTGGTGCGCAACATCGGCGGCGGCCGGCCAGGCGAGGTCGACCGCGCCACGCACGGCAACCCGGGCAAGATCAGCTTCTGCTTCGCCGAGCGGGAGCACGACTCCCCCATCACCTCGCTCTCGGTCAGTCGCGGCTTCTCCCCCGCGGCCAACACCGTCACCGTGTTCGCCGGTGAGGGCCCGCGCTGCATCGTCGACCAGAAGGTGCGCACCGCGCCCGAGCTCGCCACCGTGTTCGCCGCCTGCCTGCGCACGCTGCACAACCCGAAGCTGGTGCTCGCGTTCGACGCCATTCTCGTCATCGGTCCGGAACACGCACGCGTGCTCGCCGACGACGGCTGGGATCGCGAGCGGTTGCTCACCGAGCTGCACGCCCGGCTGCAACTGCCGGGCAGCGAGCTCGTCTGGGGAGCCGGGGGCATCGCCGACGGTGTACCGACGCATCTGCACGACGCCACCCTGCCGAAGTTCCGCCCCGACGGCATCCTCGTCGTGCACGCCGGTGGCGGTGCCGGACTGTTCTCCGCGATGATCGGTGGCTGGGCCAACGGTGAGATGGGCTCGCAGCCCGTGACCAAGGAGGTAGTGCCATGACCCGCACGTTGCTCGACCCCAGCAGTGAGCGATCCGTCCTGCACCGCGAACGCCTCGCGCGCCCCGCCCAGCTGCGCGGGCAGGTGGTCGGTCTGCTCGACATCAGCAAACCTCGCGGCGACATCTACCTCGACCGGCTCGAGGAACTGCTCGTCGAGGCCGGCGCGCAGGTGCGGCGCTACAAGAAGCCGACCTTCACCAAACCGGCACCGGTCGACCTGCGCCACGAGATCGCCACGCAGTGCACGCTGGTCATCGAGGCGCTCGCCGATTGAGGCAGTTGCACGTCGTGCAGTGTGCACGACATCGTCGATCTCGAGCGCCGCGGACTGCCCGGCGTGTTCGTCGCGTCGTCCGAATTCATCCAGGCAGCGGAAGCCCAGGCCGGGTCGCTCGGATTCCCCAGCGTGGCCAGGGTGTTCACACCTCATCCGGTGCAGGATCGCACCGACGACGAGATGAGGGCCTACGCTGAGCAGACCGTCGAGGCAGTGATCGCCGCCATCGTCGGCTGATCTGCACGACATACCTGTTGCGAGAAGACGTCAAGAACGGCACCCCGTGTGCCGGTACCTGTCAACAATCGCGGGCGCTGAGAACGACTGGGAGTTCCCAACCGATGAACCACAGGCTTCGCCTCTCGATCGGGCTGACCGTCACCATGCTGGCGCCGGTAGTCCTCACGCTCGCGGCACCTGCAGCCACCGTCAGCGCAGTGACGTGCACGGTCTCCACCGTGTTGCGGCCCAACAACGTGAACAGCGGCGTGAACTGCCTCGAGCAACGCCTCATCGAGCTCGGCTACGAGGGAATCGGCACCCCCGACAGCACCTACGGACCCAACAGCGCGCATGCGGTGAAGCACTTCCAGACGCAGCGCGGCCTGTACCCCGACGGCATCGTCACCTCGGTCACCGGTCGCCAGCTCGGCCTGCGCGGCGCGCTGCCGCCGGCCACCAGCGCTCGCGCCACCGTCATCGGCGATTCCACCTCTGCCGCCATGCGCTGGTACGACGAGGCCAACAACAACACGCTCCGCTACGACGTGATGGGCGGCTCCTACGACCTGCTGTGGTCCATCGAGAGCTGCCGCCGTCTGGTCGCGGCGAGTTGCGTGGGCCGCACCGACCCCGGCACGGGGCTGAAGTGGCGCCCGGTGAGCACCCTGCCGCTCATGCAGACCACGCTGCACGGCCACCTCGGCGAGGCACTGGTCATCATGGCCGGCTACGACGACTACACCATCAGCAACGCCATCGACCCCATCATGGCCGAGGCGAAGGCACAGGGCGTCGCCCGCGTGTTCTGGCTCAACTACCGCACCAGCAACTCCTACAGCTACGGCGCGTACTACGCGGCGCACAACGTGCAGCTCGAGGCGGCGAAGGTGCGCCACCCGAACCTGGTCGTGCTCGACTGGAACGGCTACACCCGCTCGCAGACCTCGGCCACCCAGAACGCCTGGTTCGAGAGCGACCAGATCCACATGAAGGCCGCCGGCGCCGCCGCGCTCGCCAACTGGCTCAAGGGCAACCTCGACAACTACAAGCTCCACCGCTGCACCGCCGTCAACGCGCAGACCGGCGTCCTCAGCCTCACCGATGGCGTCTCCACCGCCACCACCGACCCCGCCGGCTTCCTCGGCATCAGCCCGGTTCGCGTGCTCGACACGCGGTCGCCCGATACCGGCGGCGCGAACGGCCGCATGGGCGGCGGGCGGCGAGTGCTCCTCGATCTCAGCACCGTCATCCCCAGCGACGCCGAGGCAGTCGCGCTCAGCATCACCGCCGTCGACCCCTGCAAGTCGGGCTTCCTCACGGTGTACGACTGCGGCATCCGGCCGAGCACGAGCAACCTCAACTTCGTCGCCGCGCGCAACACCGCCGGCCTCGCCATCTCGCCGCTCGGCGCCGGACGAACGGTGTGCGTCTACACCTCCGCACCCACCGACCTCATCGTCGACGTCACCGGTGTGTTCTCACCGACCGGTGCCGGGTTCACCCCGCTGCCACCGACCAGATGGATCGACACCCGCGGCAACGCCGCCACGGTCAACGTCGAGTTCGGCATCCGCAACCCCGGCTCCGACACCGAAGTGCCGTTGGCCGGCGTCGGTGCCATTCCTGCCGACGCGACGGCCGTGTGGCTCAACGTCACCGGCACGAACGCCACCGGCAACACTTATCTCACCGTCTACCCCGGTCCGTGCGGCACACCCTCGCTGTCGTCCAACGTCAACATCCTGCGCAACCGCAACGCCGCCTCTGCAGTCCTGGTCGGCATCGGCACCAGCGGCTCGGTCTGCATCCGGGTCGGCGGCGCCAGCGCGTATCTGGTGGTCGACGTCGCCGGCTACTTCTCGCCGTCGCCCTCGGGCCTCGAGTACCAGGCAGGGCCGCTCACGCGTCTGTTCGACACCCGCCCCGGCGCGGCGCCTGCTGCCGGCACCGTGCACCAGATCGGCATCGACACCGTCTCGGTGCTCAACGTCGCCTCCGTGGGCGCGTCGGCCTCCGGCTTCGTGTCGCTGAAGCCCTGCGGTGTCGACGACACCAGCTCGTTGATCAACAACTCGTGGAACGAGACCACGGCCAACGCCACGGCCATCGCGCCCGGCACGAACTGGGCCGTGTGCGCCAGCGCGTCGATGAACACCGACATCATCGTCGACCGGCTCGGCAGGTTCCTCGCGCCCACCTGACGCCGCGTCAGGGCAGGAGCAACCACTCCCCTTCGAGTCGAACGAGGCCCTCTCGGCAGAGCGCGTCGATCAACTGCGGCGCGGCCGCGTGCCGCATCACATCGGGCGCGTCGGTCAGTCGCACGGCACCGTTCGACAGCGCCTTCATCAACCGGCCGCGCGCCTGCCGCTCACTGCCCTCGAAGCGCGCCTGCGGACGACTCACCCCGGAGGAGCCGATCGCGGGGTCTGGCCCCACGCCGTGCCAGGCGCACTCGCGCTGCAGCGGGCACTCGTCGCATGCAGGCACACCAGGGCGGCAGAGGGTGGCGCCCAGCTCCATCAGGCACTGGTTCCAGGCCCATCCGTCGCCGGATGGCAGTGCCAGGTCTGCCGCGGCCTGCACCTCCTTCGCGGTGAGCGATCGACCGGCCACCCGCGCGTACACGCGCGCGATGTTGGTGTCGACCACCGCAGCATCGGCCTCGAATGCGAAGGCGAGCACCGCGCGGGCCGTGTACTGGCCCACTCCGGGCAGCGCGAGCAGGTCGGGCAGCGACTCGGGGAACGTACCGCGCGCCGCCACCTCCGTCGCCGCAGCATGGAGGTTCCGGGCCCGACGCGGGTACCCGAGGCCCTGCCACGACCGCAGCACGTCGCCCAGCGGCGCGGCCGCACACTCGGCGGGCGTGGGGAACGCCTCCATGAACGCCAGGTACTTCGGGACGACCCGCGCCACCTGCGTCTGCTGCAGCATCACCTCGCTGACCAGGACGGCCCACGGGTCGCGGGTGCGTCGCCACGGCAGGTCGCGCAGCCGCGGCACACCCCACGCCAGCACCGCGACCTCGCTCACCTGGCTTTGTGTCAAGCACTCGGGCTCACAGCCCCAGGTCACGGCCCGACAGCCTTTACGTAAAGGCGGGATGGGGGTGTCAGTCCCAGGCCGAGGTGGTGTCGTAGGGGCGCGGGCGACCGGGGGCGAACTCGCGCTTCCACACCATCACGCGGCGACGGAAGTAGCACACTTCCTTGCCGTCCTGGTTGAAGCCCTTGCTCTCCACGAGCACCGTGCCACGGTCGTTCTTGCTCTTCGACTCGGTGACCTCGAGCACCCGCGTCTCGGCGTGAATGGTGTCGCCGTGGAACGTGGGGAACTTGTGCTGCAGCGTCTCGACCTCGAGGTTGGCGATGGCGGCGCCGCTCACGTCGGGCACGCTCATGCCGAGCACCAGCGAGTAGACGAGGTTGCCGACCACCACGTTGCGTCCCTGCACGCTCTGCGCCGCGAACCAGTCGTTGGTGTGCAACGGGTGATGGTTCATCGTGATCATGCAGAACAGGTGGTCGTCGTACTCGGTGATGGTCTTGCCGGGCCAGTGCCGGTACACGTCGCCGACGACGAAATCTTCCAAGTACCGCCCGAACGGGCGCTCATGCGTGGTCATGCGCGCGACGCTACTCAGTGGTCGTCGTTGCCGTCACCTTCGGCCGGGTACTGCGACGACTTCTCGTTGACCACGTTGCGACGACGGCCGAACCGCGCGGCGAAGTCGAGCGCGCTCTCCCGGTTGGTGTCGGTGTCCTTGGCCAGTTCGCGCAGCCGCACCAGCTTGTCGCGACGTTCGATGCGGAACGGACCCACGCGCAACGACGCGTAGAGGATGCCGCCCACCACCGTGGGCAACCAGTACTGCCCGATGCGATAGCTGGCCACACCGAGCGTGGCCACCGTCTTGGGCACACCGAAGGCCGCGAGTTGCAGCGCATAGGCACCTTCCACGATGCCGAGACCACCGGGCGTGATGGGGATGACCTGCAGCACGTTGACGAGGCCGAACGAGATGATGAGTGCGTCGGGGTCGAGCGACACACCGAAGGCGCGCAGGAACACCCACAGCGAGGCTGCGTCGAACAACCAGTTGGCGAGCGCCCAGGCGGCGACGCGCATGAGCAGTTGGCGATCGGTGGCCAGGTCGTCGAGCCGGCTGGCCACCTGGCGCAGCGCGGCGCCGGCGCGGTCCTCGTTGAGTCGCAACTTCCTCGCGATCCAGCGCAGTGCTCGTTCGGCGCGCCCCTGTCCGTCCATCAGGCCGAGCACGAGCACCGCCGCGATGAGCATGACGATGATGCCCGCGACCGCGGCGAGGCCGTAGCCCTTGTTGACGCCGCGGATGGGGATGGAGATGATGAGGCCGAACCACAGCAACAGGTTGAGCACCACGGCCGACACGAGGCCGGCAGTGGCCAGCGCGAACCCGGCGCTCGGCCCGTCGACGCCCGACAACGTCATCAGGCGATAGCCGAGGGCGGGCCCGGCCGCACTGCCGCCTGGCACGATGTTGGACAGTGCCTTCGTGCTCATCTGGATGCGAAACAGCCGCATGCGTGAGATCTGATGACCCGCTTCACCCAGGGCCGCCTTGGTGAGGAGGGAGTAGCAGAGCAACGCCATGAGCTGCATGAAGAGCCCGAGCGCGAGCAGCAGCGGACTCACCGAACTCAGCTCGTCGACCGCCTTGCGGAAGTCGGGGATGAGCGGCAGCAGGATGTAGTTGATGACGAGCGCGAACGCCACGACCTTCAGGCTCAGGCGCAGCGGACGGAAGCGTCGAGGGCGCGGTGGACCACCCGTGTCGTCGAGTGAGACACGGGGCAGCTCGCCGGTGAGGGGGCCCACGGAGTCCATCGCCACTCCACATTGCTAGCCGATTCCGTCGCCGGAACCGAGGCTCTCGGCCGTCGGCCCAGGTCAGGCGGCGGCGTGGAAGATGGTGCGGAGGTGGTGGTTCACCACAGGACGGTCGGCGCTCGCGTACTTGCCCAGGTGCACCACCACCAGTTCGCGGTCGGGCAGCACCACGGTGTACTGACCCTCGTACCCGTGGCACGCGACGCTGCCGGGGAAGTCGGGCCACAGCCACCACTGGGCGCCGTAGTCGAAGCCCGACTCGTCGTCGTGCGCGGTCACGCGGGCGGCATGCGCGGCCCATCCGGCGGGCAGCACGCGGGTGCCGTCGGCGGCGACGCCGTCGTTGCGGTACAGCTCACCGAAGCGGGCGAAGTCGCGAGCGGTCGCGTAGACGAAGCTGGAGCCGACGAACGTGCCGGCGTCGTCGAACTTGGGGATGGCCGAGTGCATGCCGGCTGGGCCGAACAACCGGTCGCGCAGGAGCGCCTCCATGTGCACGTGTCCGTGTCCGGCCACGTCGCCCACCGCGTCGCCGACGATGCGGCTGATGATGTTGGTGGTGCCGCTGGAGTAGTTCCACACCGCGCCGGGTTCGTGCACGAGCGGCAGTGCGGCCGCGTAGGCCGCCATGTCGGCGCTGCCGGTGCTGTAGAGCATCTCGATGCAGTGACTGACCGACTCGTCGACGTAGTCCTCCACGAACTCGAGGCCGGGTCGCATGTTCAGCAGGTGCTGCAGCGTGATGGCCTCCTTCGGAGTGCCCTTCCACGCGGGCACCGGGGCGGGCTCGTCGAGCTGCAGCAGGCCGTCGCCGACGAGGATGCCCACCGCTGCGTGCGTGATGCTCTTCGCCATGCTCCACGACACGAGGGTGGTGTCGGCGGTGACCGGGCTGGCCGGCCCGAACGGGGTGGCCGGTTGCTCGCCGTACCGCTCGAACACCACCTCGCCCGCCTGCATCACCACCAGCGCGAGGCTCACGCCATGCGGCGAGTCGGGGGCGAACAGCGCGTCGGCACTGGAGGAGACGGCAGCCAGATCGATCGCAGACACGCCGGCGAAGCTACACGGTGAGGAGGGCGCGCTACCGTCCGAAGGATGGACGTCGCGACCGCGCTGGGCACCTACCTCCAGATCGCCGACTCGGTCGACCCGGGCCTCGTCGAGGGGCTCTACGTGGTCGGGTCGTACGCACTCGACGACTGGGTGGACGGGGCCAGCGACATCGACATCGTCGCGGTGACCGCCGAACCGGCCACCGACGACGACTTCGGCAGCCTGCGCACGCTGCACGCGCTGCTGCACGACCAGCAGCCACTCCCCCACATCGACGGCCCGTACGTGGCGTGGGGCGACCTGGTGGTCGAACCCGCCACCGGACTGCACCGGCCGTGGATGCTCGACGACCGCCTGCACCACGACGGCGACTGCTTCGAGATCAACCCGGTCACCTGGTACACGCTGGCGACGTACGGGGTCACGGTGCGCGGCTCGGCGCCGCAGACGCTGGGCATCCCCACCGACACCGAGGCGCGGGTGCGGTTCGTCGTCGACAACCTGCGCGGCTACTGGCGCGAGATCGCGAGCGGTGTCGTGGCCGCGTGCGAGCGCGACGAGCCGCCGATGTTCGACGCCGGGTCACTCGTGTGGTGCGCGCTCGGACCGCTGCGCCTGCACTACACCGCGTTCACCGGCGACGTGACGTCGAAGCGCGGCGCCGGCGAGTACGGCCTCGACGTCGCGCCCGCCCGCTTCCACGACACCGTGCGCGCAGCCCTCCACCTGCGGACGACCGGGCAGCAGGGCGTGGCGTCGGCCGAACAGATGCGGTCGACCGCGGAGCTGGCCGAGTGGTGCATCGCCGAGGTGGAAGCCGGCGGCTGAGCCGCTCAGCCCGCCGCCGACAGGTCATCGAGCGCGAGGTTCAGCATCAGCACGTTCACGCCCGGCTCACCCAGCAGCCCGAACGTGCGACCATCGGTGTGCTCGCCGACCAGCGCCAGCACCACGTCGACCTCGAGCCCACGCACACGCGCCACACGCGCAGCCTGCAGCCGTGCGTTGGCCACCGAGATGTGCGGATCGAGGCCGGAGCTCGAGGCGGTGACCGCATCGACCGGTACGAGCACGTCGTCGCTGAGCCCGTTCACGGCGCGATACTCCGCGACGCGCTCGTCGACCGCCGCGAGGAAGTCGGGACTGAGCGGGCCGAGGTTCGAGCCCGAACTGGCAGCGCCGTCGTACCCGGTACCCGCTGCCGAGGGCCGCGAGTGGAAGTACTGGGGAGACGTGAACGACTGGCCGATCAGTTCGCTGCCGACCACCTGGCCGTCGCGCCTGACGAGCGAGCCGTCGGCCTTGTCGCCGAACGCAACCTGGCCGATCAGGGTGGTGAGCATCGGATAGACGACCCCGAGCAGCACCGTGAACACGGCGAGAGCGACCAGAGCCGGCCTCAGTTGACGGATGAACGTACGCATGTCACTTCACTCCCAGAGCAGTCACGACGATGTCGATGAACTTGATGCCGACGAACGGCACGATCACTCCGCCGAGCCCGAAGACCAGCAGGTTGCGGCGCAGCACGGCGGCGGCCGCCTCCGCCCGGAACTTCACGCCCTTCAGCGCCAACGGCACGAGCGCGATGATGACCAGCGCGTTGAAGATGACGGCGGACAGGATCGCCGACCGCGGCGAACCCAGGTCCATCACGTTCAGCTCGTCGAGCGCGGGCAGCACGCCGGAGAACATGGCCGGGATGATGGCGAAGTACTTCGCCACGTCGTTGGCGATGGAGAAGGTGGTGAGCGAGCCGCGGGTCATCAGCAGCTGCTTGCCCACTTCCACGATCTCGATCAGCTTCGTCGGGTTGCTGTCGAGGTCGACCATGTTGCCGGCCTCCTTCGCAGCCTGGGTGCCGGTGTTCATCGCGACACCCACGTCGGCCTGTGCGAGCGCCGGGGCATCGTTGGTGCCGTCGCCGGTCATCGCCACCAGGTTGCCGCCGGCCTGTTCCCGCTTGATCAACGCCATCTTGTCCTCCGGCGTGGCTTCCGCGAGGAAGTCGTCGACGCCGGCTTCGCGGGCGATCGCTGCAGCGGTGAGCGGGTTGTCGCCGGTGATCATCACCGTGCGGATGCCCATCGTGCGCAGTTCGTCGAACCGCTCGCGCATGCCGGGCTTCACCGTGTCCTTCAGCCGGATCACCCCGAGCACGCGCCACTCCTCTCCGGGCCGGCGATCGATGACCACGAGTGGTGTGGCGCCGTCGTTCGACACCTGCTCCACGATGGGCATCAGCTCGAGCGGCACCGAGCCGCCCTCCGCCTGCACGAACCTGCGCACCGAGTCGGCAGCACCCTTGCGGACGGTGCGACCGTTCGTGAGATCCATGCCCGACATGCGGGTCTGCGCGGTGAACGGCACCATCACCGCGCTCGGATCGTCGATCACGTCCAGCTGGTACTCACGCTCGCCGAGCTCGACGATGGAACGGCCCTCCGGGGTCTCGTCGGCGAGCGACGATGCCACCGCCGCTTCCGCGACCTCCGCGGCAGTGACGTCGTGCACGGGAATGAACTCGGCGGCCTGCCGCGAGCCGAAGGTGATGGTGCCCGTCTTGTCGAGCAGGAGCGTGGTCACGTCGCCCGCCGCCTCGACCGCGCGACCCGACATGGCCAGCACGTTGCGCTGCACCAACCGATCCATGCCGGCGATGCCGATGGCCGACAGCAACCCGCCGATGGTGGTGGGGATGAGGCAGACGAGCAGCGCGACCAGCACGATGACCGTCTGTTCGGCGCCGGAGTAGATGGCGAAGGGCTGCAACGTGACCACCGCGAGCGTGAAGATGATGGTGAGGCCGGCGAGCAGGATGGAGAGCGCGATCTCGTTGGGCGTCTTCTGCCGATCGGCACCTTCCACGAGTACGATCATCCGGTCGAGGAACGTCTCGCCCGGCCGAGCCGTGATCTGCACGACGATGCGATCGCTGAGCACACGTGTGCCACCGGTGACGGCCGATCGGTCGCCACCGCTCTCGCGGACCACGGGCGCAGACTCGCCGGTGATCGCCGCCTCGTCGACGGTGGCGATGCCTTCGACGATGTCGCCGTCGCCGGGGATCACCTCGCCCGCGACCACCACACAGAGATCGCCGATCTGCAGCTCGGCCGACGGCCGCTCCACCATCGTGCCGTCGGGCAACCGCACGTTCGCAGTGGTGTCGGCGCGCGTCTTGCGCAACGTCGCCGCCTGCGCCTTGCCGCGGCCCTCCGCCATCGCCTCGGCGAAGTTGGCGAACAGCACGGTGAACCACAGGAACGCGGCGACGAGGCCGGAGAACGTGTTCTCCTGCGCACTGTTACTGCCGAGGTCGCGGAAGAAGAGCAGGGTCGTGAGAACCGAGCCGATCTCGACGATGAACATCACCGGGTTCTTCGCCATCGACCTCGGGTCGAGCTTGCGCAACGCGTCGATCGACGCGGACTTCACGATGGTCGGGTCGAAGATCGACTTCGACGCCGACTGCTTCACGCGCACCTTCGGCGCACGTTGCGGTTGGACTTCGGGTGTGAGCATGTCGGTCATTGGTGCGGTCCTCACAGCGAGAGGTGTTCGAGGATGGGACCCAGCGCGAGCGCGGGGAAGAACGTGAGGCCGGCGACGATGGCGATGACGCCGACCAACAGGAAGCCGAACAGGGGGTTGTGCGTGGGCATCGTGCCGCTGGTGGCGGGCACCTTCGGCTTCGCAGCCAGCGAGCCGCCGATGGCGAGCACAGGGATGATGGTGAAGAAGCGACCCATCAGCATCGAGATGCCCTGCGACACCGTGTACCACTGGGTGCCCGTGCCCTGGTACGCGAAGGCCGAGCCGTTGTTGTTGGCGGACGACGCGTAGTTGTAGAGCACCTCCGACAGACCGTGCGGCCCTTCCTGGAAGGTGGTGGCACTGCTCAGCACGACCGCGGTGGCCGCGAACGTGAGCAGCGCGAACGGCATGGCGAGGATGTACAGCGTCACCAGCTTCATCTCCGCAGCCTGGATCTTCTTGCCCAGGTACTCCGGGGTCCGCCCCACCATCAGGCCGGCGATGAACACCGACAGCAGCGCCATGATCAACACGCCCGAGAGACCGACGCCCACGCCGCCCGGCGAGATCTCGCCCAGCATCATGTGCAACATCGGGGCCATGCCGCCGATCGGCGTGAACGAGTCGTGCATGCAGTTCACCGCGCCGGTGGACGTGCCGGTGGTGGAGGCTGCGAACACGCCGCACGAGGCGGCGCCGAAGCGCACCTCCTTGCCCTCCATGTTGCCGCCCGACTGCGTGACGGAGAGCGACTGGTCGACCTGTGCGTCGGCGAGGCGAGGGTTGCCGTTCTGCTCGACGAGCGCGGTGAACCCGGCGAACGCGATGAGGATGCCGGCCATCACCGCGAGCAGCAGTCGGGACTGCCGCTTGTCGCGGACGAGCGTGCCGAACGTGACCACCAGCGAGAGCGGGATGAGCAGGAGCATGTACAGCTCGAAGAAGTTGGTGAACCCGTTCGAGCTCTCGAACGGGTGCGACGAGTTCGCGTTGTAGTAGCCACCGCCATTGGTGCCCAGCTCCTTGATGGCCTCCTGCGAGGCCACTGGGCCCCCGGGGATCTGCTGCTCGACGATCTCGGTCCCGTCGTCGAGCACCACCTTGTCGACGGTGGTGGCCGTGGTGTTGCCGTTGAGGTTCTGCACCACGCCCTGCGACATCAGCACCACGGCCGCGACGAGCGAGAGCGGCAACAGGATGCGCAGCACGCCGCGAGTGAGGTCGACCCAGAAGTTGCCGAGCGTGCGCGAGCCGGCGCGGGTGATGCCCCGGATGAGCGCGATCGCGATGGCAAGGCCGACAGCCGCGGACACGAAGTTCTGCACCGCGAGCCCGAGCATCTGACTGAGGTGACTCATCGACAGCTCGCCCGAGTACCACTGCCAGTTGGTGTTGGTGACGAAGCTGATCGCGGTGTTGAACGCGCCGGTCGGCGACAACGACTCACGATCGGTCGGGTTGAACGGCAGCAGGCTCTGCGTGCGCAGCAGCGTGTACAGCACCAGCACCGACATCAGGCTGAACGCCATCAGCGACGCCGCGTACACGTTCCAGCGCTGCTCGCGCTCCGGGTCCACGCCGAGCACGCGGTAGACGAACCGCTCGACCGGGCCGAAGACGCGATCGCCGGGCGCGGAGCCGTCATCACGCGAGCCGAAGACCATTGCGATGTACCGACCCAAGGCGGGGACGGTCACTGCCAGCAGGCCGGCGAGCAGGATGAACTGAACGATGTTCTGCCACGACATCAGAAGCGCTCCGGGAAGATGAGGACGGCGACCAGATACCCGATCGCTCCGATGGCCAGGGCGAGCCCGACCCAATTGTCGTAGGAGGCGGCCGCGATCATGTCGACGCCACCTCTTCCGGCTCGGCCCGGTCGACGAAGACGGCCACGCCCGTGATGCGATCGCACCACGCGATGTAGGCCAGACACGTCGCCGTGAAGGCGAGCATCAGTGCGACGAGGATGAGATCAGCCATTGCGAGCTCCTGGATCGAGAGTTGTTCCGACATCTGGTCTATGGCCGGTCGCGAGTGCCCCGATCCGTCTTGACGCGGCTTTGACGCGTGCTCGAACGTTCTTGTCGGCGGGTTGACGTGGACCCCTCACCGCGAGGTCGGATCGTCGGAAACTTCACCCGATGACCACCGCGAGGGGCAGACTGTCGCAATGACTCGTGGAACTCTGCGCATCTACCTCGGTGCGGCTCCGGGTGTGGGCAAGACCTTCGCAATGCTCAACGAAGGAGCACGGCGCGCCGCCCGCGGCGCCGACGTCGTGGTCGGGTTCGTCGAGACCCACGGACGCACGAACACCAAGTCGCAGATCGGCGATCTCCCCATCGTGCGCCGGCTGTCCACCCCGTACCGCGGCACCGCGTTCGACGAGATGGACATCGATGCGGTGCTCGCCCGCAAGCCGAAGGTGGTGCTGGTCGACGAACTGGCCCACACCAACAACCCCACGATGCGCAACCCCAAGCGCTGGCAGGACGTGGAGGAGCTGCTCGAAGCAGGCATCGACGTCATCTCCACGCTCAACGTGCAGCACCTCGAATCGCTCAACGACGTGGTCGAGCGCATCACCGGCATCACGCAACAAGAGACCGTGCCCGACTCGTTCGTGCGCAGCGCCGACCAGATCGAACTGGTCGACATGTCGCCGGAGGCACTGCGCCGCCGGATGGCGCACGGCAACATCTACCCGGCGGAGAAGGTCGACGCGGCGCTGGCCAACTACTTCCGCCCGGGCAACCTGGGCGCGCTGCGCGAACTGGCGCTGTTGTGGCTCGCCGACCGCGTGGAGGATTCGCTGCAGGACTACCTCAGCGACCACGGCATCACGTCCACGTGGGAGACCCGCGAGCGCGTGGTGGTCGCGCTCACCGGTGCACCCGGCGGCGACAACCTCGTGCGCCGAGCAGCGCGCATGGCCGGGCGCCTGCACGGCGACCTCATCGGCGTGCACGTCGGCAGCTCCGACGGACTCTCCAAGAAGACCGGCGACGGCCTCGAACGTCAGCGGGCGCTGCTCATCGAGCTCGGGGGCACGTACCGGGAGGTCGTCAGCGACGACGTCGCCGGCGCCCTCGCCGCGTTCGCCACCTCCGAGCAGGCCACGCAGGTCATCCTCGGGTCCACCCGGCGGTCACGCATCTCGGAGATGCTGCACGGTTCTCTCGTGGCCGACGTGCAGCGCGGGCTACCCGGGGTCGACGTGCACATCATCTCCGGGCCGCCCACCGAGCCGGCACCGCGCGCCGCTCCGGCGCGTCGCCGCCAGTGGCTCACGGCCGCACCGAGTCGGCGCGAGCTGCTCGGCTGGGCGTTGTGCCTCGTCGGTGTGCCACTGCTCACCGCCATCCTCGTCGCGCTCGACGACCACCTCAACGTGGGCAGTGCGCTGCTGCTGCACCTCACGCTGGTGCTGTGCATCGCGGCCCTCGGCGGCATCCGCCCGAGCGTCGTCGCGTCGGTTGGCGCGGTGCTGCTCACCAACTACTACCTGGCGCCGCCCACACATCGATGGACCATCGACTCCACCAACGACGTGGTGGCGTTGAGCATCTTCATCGCCGTCGCCGTGGTCGTCAGCCTGCTCGTCGACCAGGCCGCCCGCCGAGCACGCGATGCGCGCCGGGCGCGGGCCGATGCCACGGCACTCGCACGCTCCACCGGCTCCATCATCGCCACCGCCGATCCGCTGCCGGAGTTGGTCGACCAACTGCGCACGCTGTTCTCGCTGGCCGCAGTGTCGGTGCTGGATCGGGCAGGCGATCAGTGGGTGCTCAACACGTCCTCCGGCCCGAACCCGCCACTGACTCCCGACGACGGCACCGCCTTTCCGCTCGACGAGCACGGCGACACGCAATTGGTGATGCGTGGGCCCACCATCTCCGGCGACGACCTGATGGTGCTGCGCGCGTTCACCGACCAAGTGGCGCTCGGCCTCGAGGCCCGACACCTCCGTCGCGACGCGCAGACCATCGAATCGCTGTCGGAGGCCAACGCGCTTCGCTCGTCGTTGCTGCAGGCCGTCTCGCACGACCTGCG
>JAUXQB010000314.1 GCA_030685215.1 Actinomycetota bacterium | reverse complement strand
GCGCCATCGGCGAGGACGGGGTGCGCGTCATCAACGACGAAGTGGTCCGCCAGGCCGCGGTCACCGACGACGCGTTGGCCCGGGTGGAGGCGAGCGAGCGGACCGAACTGGAACGCCGTGCTCGACGATTCCGCGGCGACCGCCCCCGGGTGCCGTTGGACGGCTGCGTGGCACTGGTGGTGGACGACGGCGTCGCCACCGGATCCACGGCCCGCGCGGCGTGCCGGGTCGCTCGTGCCCACGGCGCCGCTCGGGTCGTGCTGGCCGTGCCGGTCGCGCCACCTGGCTGGACCGACCACATGGGCGACGCGGCCGACGAGTACGTGAGCCTCGAAACTCCCGGACACTTCTTTGCGGTCGGTCAGCACTACGTCGACTTCGCGCAGACATCCGACGACGAGGTCGTCAGATGCCTCCAGCGCGCCGCACGCAGACGGTGAGCAACGCCGGGTTCACAGCGGTGACGAGTGGTGGACCTCGTGCTGGAACACGCTGGCGGCGAGGATCGTGGCGGCCTGCTCCGACGAGGGGCCGGCGCCGCGGAACTGCTCGACTGCCTCGGCTGACTCCCACTGTTCGAAGACGTTGATGCGTCCCGGCTCGATGAGGTCGGCGGAGAGGTGGAAGTCGACGCATCCCGGCGCTCGCCGCGCCGCGACGATGACGTCGACGCACGAGTCGAGGTACTCCTGCCTCTCCTGCGGGTCGACGTGCAACGCACCGGCCACGATGATCATCGTGCGATTCTGGCATGCACTCCGAGGACATACGGTGGCGTCATGCCGGACAACGCACAGATCAAGGTATGGAACGAGTTGGTGGGCGCGACGTGGGCCACGCACGCCGACCACTTCGACGCGACGCTCGAGCCCTTCGGCGAGGCCGTGCTCGCCAGCCTCGGAGTGCGCCCGCACGAGCGAGTGGTCGACATCGGCTGCGGCGCCGGCGCGACCACGCTGCGCCTCGCGGCGGTGGCGGCACCGGCGACGGTCCTGGGTGTCGACGTGTCGCAGCCGATGCTGGCCACGGCCGGCCGGCGCGCTGCGGCCGCAGGCATCGCCAACGTCGAGTTCACCGAGGCCGACGTGGGCGCGCATCCGCTCGGTAGCGATGTGTTCGACGTGGCCTTCTCGCGGTTCGGGGTGATGTTCTTCGCCGACCCCGTGCGCGCGTTCGCGAACATCCGTGAGTCGCTGGCGCCCGGTGGCCGGCTCGGGTTCGTGTGCTTCCAGATGCCGTGGGACAACCCGTTCATCCTCGTGCCCACGATGGCCGCCGCCCCTCACCTGGAGATGGGTCCGCCACCCCCGCTCACCGAGCCGGGGCCGTTCTCGCTGGCCGACCCGCAACACACGGAGTCGATCCTGTCGGCTGCGGGCTTCGGTTCCATTCGCATCGAGCCCGGGCCGGCGTCGGCGGTGCTCGGTGCCGCCGACGACCTGGCGGCGCTGGGTCGTCGCGTGCTCGAGCAGAACCCCGCCGCGGCCGCCGCGCTCGCGGCCGCGGACCCGGATGCGCGGGCCGCCGCCATCGACGCGTCGACGGCCGCGCTGGCGCCGCACGCGGCCGACGGGGTGGTGCGAATGGGGGCCGCCACGTGGATCGTGACGGCCACCGCGTGAGCCGCGTCCGACCGAGGTGACCCGCCGCGACCAGCCCTGGCGAATCTTGCCGACTTTTTGAGAAGCGATGTTGCGAACACCAGTTCGTGAATGTATGTTCGATCACATGGATGGCACTAGGGCCCACCACTTGGTCGACTCGATCGGCACCTTGCCGAACGAGCGCGCAGGACTGCTGCGTATGGTGCGCGATTGTCACCGGCTCGCCGGTTGGGTGGAGTCGCAACGGCTGCAGGCGGTGGCGGCGCTCGACCGCATGGCCGACGTGTCGGCGTCGCACGAGGTGGCTGCTGCCGGCCGCACCTCGCGCTACGAGGGCGAGCGTGTCGTCGAGCGATCGAGCGTCGTGGGGTCGATGCCCGAGCTCGGTGCGGCGCTGGCCGAGGGTGCGGTCAACGTGCGTCATGTCGACGCCGCGGCCAGCGTGCTGCGCCGCGCCGAGCCGGCGCAGCGGGCCCGCTTGGCGACTCGTTCGAAGCAGTGGGCGCGGGCGGCGTCGTCGCTCAGCGTCGGCGAGTTCCAGCGGTTCGTGGAGAAGGAGCTGCGCGACGTGCAGGGCGACGATGGCGTGGCTCGCTTCGAGCAGCAACGACGCGACGCGCGGCTGAAGATGTGGACCGACCCTGCCACCGGCATGGTGATGGGGCGGTTCGCGCTGGATCCCGAGAACGGGGCCGCGCTGATGAGCGCCGTGCGCAACTGCGTCGAGTCGCTGTTCCACGACCGGCAGCCCGACACGTGCCCCACCTACCCTGTCGAACGTCAGGAGCACCTGCAGGCACTGGCGCTGATGTCGCTCGTCCGCGGCGAGGGGTCGGGTGTGGGGCGACCGGAGATCATCGTGGTCATCGACTACGAGACGATGCGCAACGGGTTGCACCCGGAGTCGCGGGTCGAGGCGACCGACGACGTGCAGGTGCCGGTCGAGACCGTACGGCGCAAGGCGTGCGAGGGCGACATCATCCCGGTGGTGCTCGGCAGCGAGGGCGAGGCGCTCGATGTGGGGCGCCGCTCGCGGTTGGCAACGGCAGCCCAGCGGCGAGCACTGCGGGCCATGTTCCGCACCTGCTGGATTCCTGCCTGCGACGTACCGTTCGACAAGTGCACCGTGCACCACCTACGGCCGTGGGAGGTGGGCGGCGACACCGATCTGCGCAACCTGCGGCCCGCGTGCACTCGGCACCACCACGACCTCCACGAAGGCGGCTGGCTGGTCGAGACCGACGGCTGGTGGACGACCATCACGCTGCCCGACGGCACGATCTGGCGCACCGGCCCGCCGGCAGCGGAGGCGGCGTGATGGCCTGAGCCGGCGTGGGGGTCGGCGTGATGGTTGGCCGAGGCGGCGTGATGGTCGGCGTGAGGCCCATGTCCGAAGGCGAGCGGCGCGGGTGCGGCGCGTAGGGTCTGCACCATGACCGAACCGTCACCGCACGTCACCACCGAACGAATCGAGAGCGTCCTCGTCGTGCACCTCGACGACGGCAAGGCCAACGCGCTGTCGTCGGACATGATCGTCGCCATCACGCATGCGCTCGATCAGGCCGAGGCCGACGACACCATCGGCGCAGTCGTGCTGCACGGTCGCGACGGCCGGTTCAGCGGCGGGTTCGACCTGTCGGTGATGCGCAGTGGCGACTGGGGCGGGGTGGCCACGCTGGTCAGCGACGGCGGCGACCTGGTGCGCCGAATCTACGGCTCGCCGGTGCCGGTGGTGGCGGCGTGCACCGGTCACGCACTCGCGGCCGGTGCGCTCATGCTGCTGGGCTGCGACGTTCGGGTGGGCGCCGACATCAACTGCAAGATCGGTCTCAACGAAGTTGCCATCGGCATGGTGCTGCCGGCCTGGGCCATCACCATCGCGCAGGACCGGCTCAGTCGCCGGCACATCCAACTGGCGGTGGCCACCGCACAGGTCACCGACGGGCGCGGGGCGGTCGACGCCGGCTTCCTCGACACGGTGGTGCCGGCCGACGACGTGCTCGCGCACGCCGTTGCGCGGGCGCGGGAGCTGTCGGCGCTCGACGGCCGAGCGTATGCGGGCACGGTGCTGGCCGTGCGGGGTCCGGTGCTCGACCGCATGGCCGCGCAGATCACCGCCGACCGCGAAGCGGGCACATCGCCGCTGGTCTGACTGCCGTCAGCGAACCAGTGCCGAGCGTCGCCGTCAGCGAACGAGGTCGGCGAGGCGCTCCAGCGACGTGATGTTGCGCGTGGTGACGGGTCCGGTGAGCTTCCCAAGGCGCGTCGAGTTCACCTTCGACGACATCACGGTGCCGTGGATGAGCCAGTGCACCTCGCGGCCGTGCACTTCGAAGCGGTCGACCTCGGTGCCGGAAGCCTCGATGGTCGTCGCGGCATCGGCGTCGGGCGCGTCTCGACAGAAGGCCACCATGTGGGTGTGGCCGTCCGGCGTGCGGCCGAACGGGCGCAGGTCGGCGGCGGCGACGAGCTCGGCTGCGGTGCGCACGAAGGTGGGCACCGGCCAACCGAGCTGCGCCTCGAGGTGGGCGGCGATTCGTGACTCGTGATCGCGCCGGCGAGGGGCGGTGAACATCACGTTGCCACTGGCGATGAACGTGGCGACGTCGGAGTGGCCGAGCGCCTCGAACTCGGTGCGCAGGCGCTCCATGGCGACGCGGTGGCCGCCGACGTTGATGCCGCCGAGGAGCGCGACGTAGCGAGCCATGCGCACAGTCTTGCGCACCGCGCTGGTCGATCGCTCGGTACCGTCCGGCGACGGGGGCACCTGGCAACCTGTGCCGATGGACGACTTCTCAGGCAGGATCGCAGTGATCACCGGTGGTGGCACCGGTATGGGGCGCGAGCTGGCTCGCCAGCTCAGCGCGGAAGGGTGCCACGTCGCGATGTGCGACGTGTCGGCGGAGAACATGGCCGAGACGGTCGCGCTGTGCGAGGCCGACGCGCCGGCCGGCACGCGTGTCACCACTTTCGTGGCCGACGTGTCGCAGGAGGCCGCGATGGTGGCGTTCGGCGAGGCGGTGCGACGCGAGCACAGCACCGATCACATCAACCTGCTGTTCAACAACGCCGGCATCGGTGGGGGCGGCAGCTTCGTCACCGATGGGCGCGACGAATGGGAGACCACCTTCGGCGTCTGCTGGGGCGGGGTGTACCTGGGCACGCGAGTGTTCATGCCGATGCTGGTCGCCAGCGACGCCGGCCACATCGTGAACACCAGCAGCGTCAACGGCTTCTGGGCGTCGCTCGGGCCCAACGTGCCCCACACCGCGTACAGTGCGGCCAAGTTCGCGGTGAAGGGGTTCACCGAGGCGCTCATCACCGACCTGCGCCAGAACGCACCGCACGTGAAGGCGTCGGTCGTGATGCCGGGCCACATCGGCACGTCGATCGTCATCAACTCGGGCAAGTTCTTCGGTCGCGAGCCGAAGGAGATGTCGAGCGAGCAGCTGGCCGACGTGCGCACCCGGCTGGGCCAGCGCGGTCTCGATGTGAGTGCCGCCAGCGACGACGACCTGCGGGTGGGGATGCAGATGCAGGCCGAGATGTTCCGCGACGCAGCCCCCACCACGGCGGCGCAGGCGGCCACCATCATCCTCGACGCGGTCCGCGCCGGCACCTGGCGGATCCTCGTCGGCGACGACGCCATCGAGCTCGACAAACTGGTGCGCGAGATGCCCGAGATCGCCTACGACCCGGAGTTCCTGCCGTTCCTGCAGGCCCGTGGGCTGTTCATGTTCGCCACCGAGTGAGCACGGCGAGATTCGGCTCCTCCCCAGGTCCGCATGCAGAAGTGCTTCGGGACCAACGTCAGTAGTGGCTCCGACGGGCCGGGCGTACGGTGCGAGTAGAAGTCCTACTCGCAGAGGGAGTTCGCACATGTCGTATCAGCACGCCGTGGTGTGGGTGGATCATCAGCACGCGACCGTCATCGACTTCACCGTCGACGACAAGCACGTGGTCACGATCGCCAGTGAGACCGGGCAACGCAAGCTGCACCGTCGCTCCGGCATCCCGGGTTCCGGGAAGGCCGCGACGGACCACGTCTTCTACGACGAGGTCGCCGAGGCACTGGGCAACGCGCGTGAGATCCTGATCGTGGGGCCGGGTAGCGCGAAGAGCGAGTTCCACCGCGACCTGCAGGCCCGCCACGCACCGATCGCCACGTGTGTGGTGGGTGTCGAGTCGGTCGACCACCCGTCCGACGGCGAGCTGCTCGCGTACGCGAAGAAGTACTTCAAGCGCATCGACGCGCTCCGCGGCAACGTCTGACCGCGCAACGCCTGACGGCGAGACGAGGGCCGCGGCCACGACGGCCCTCGGCGCAGGCTTGAATGAGCGCGTGCTGTACGACGCCCTCGTCCAAGCCGCGCTGCAGGTGACGGCCACGTCCAAGCGGTCGGAGAAGACAGCGGTGTTCGCCGCGCTGCTGCGCCAGGTGCCGCCCGACGAGGCACCGGTGGTGATCGGGATGCTGCTCGGCGAGCCGCGTCAGGGGCGCGTGGGCATCGGTTGGGCGACGCTGCGCGACGCGCGGAGCGACGCCGCTGTCACCGCCACGGTGGCCGTGCGCGAGGTCGACGACGTGATCACCGCGCTCGGCGCCACCACCGGCGCAGGGTCCCAACGCGACCGTGAGCAGCGGTTGGCCTCGCTGATGACCCGCCTGACTGCGCACGAGCAGCAGCACCTGGTCCGCCTGTTCAACGGCGAGATGCGCCAGGGTGCCAACGCCGGGGTGCTCACCGACGCAGTGGCCAAGGCCGCGGGCGTCGCCCTTGCCGACGTGCGGAGGGCAGCGATGCTGCTGGGCGATCTCGGCGAGGCGGCTCGACGCGCGCTCGGCGGTGAGTCGCTGGCGGTGGGGCTGGTGCCGCTGGTGGGCGTGCAGCCGATGCTGGCGGCCACTGCTGCCAGCGTGGCCGACGCGCTCGCGCTCACCGGCCCGGCCAGCGTGGAGTGGAAGCTCGACGGCGCCCGCGTGCAGGTGCACCGACACGCCGACGAGGTGCGCGTGTTCACCCGCACCCTGCACGAGATCTCGGCGCGTGTGCCGGAGGTGGTGCAGGCGGCGCTGTCGATCGCTCACGACGACTTCGTGCTCGACGGCGAGGCGCTCGGCCTCGACCCCGACGGTAACCCGCTCAAGTTCCAGGACACGATGAGTGGGCAGCGCGCGCTGCGGCCGTTCTTCTTCGACGTGCTGCACCTCGCGGGGCAGTCGCTCATCGACGAGCCGTTGCGCGTTCGCAAGGCTGCGCTCGCCGAGGCCGTGCCGGTGGCGATGCTGCTGCCCACACTCGACACCGACGGCACCGACGCGACCAGCGACATCGCGGTGGCCGATCGGTTCGCTGCCGAGGCGCTCGCGGCCGGTCACGAAGGTGTGATGGTGAAGGCGCTCGAGTCGCCCTACCAGGCAGGGCGTCGCGGCGCGGCCTGGCGCAAGGTGAAGCCCGTGCACACGCTCGACCTGGTGGTGCTGGCGGCCGAGTGGGGCCACGGTCGCCGCACCGGCTGGCTGAGCAACCTGCACCTCGGCGCACGCGGCGCCGACGGCACGTTCGTGATGGTGGGCAAGACGTTCAAAGGGCTCACCGACGAACTGCTGCGCTGGCAGACCACCGAGCTGCAGGCGCGGGCCATCGGCGACCCGGAGCAGGGCTACATCCAGCACGTACGACCCGAACTGGTGGTGGAGATCGCGCTCGACGGCGTGCAGCGCAGCGTTCGCTACCCCGGCGGAGTGGCGCTGCGATTCGCCCGCGTGCGTCGCTACCGGCTCGACAAGACCGCTGCGCAGGCCGACACCATCGAGTCGGTGCAAGCAATGCTCTGATCGAGCGGACGCGTGGCGTGGCTCGAGTGGCCCCTGTGGACCTGTGCTCGTAAGGTGCCCCCAATGTCGGCCGTCGCGTGGAGCGCCACTGTTGCGAGCATCGTGATCAGCCCGGGGCTGGGTTGGGTGCTGTGCGTCGCGCTCGGCGCGTTGGCGATCACCGGCGCGTTGTCGAAGACCAAGCACGTCGGTCTCGCCGTCGCCTACGACGCGTTGCCGTACCTGCTGGTGCTGGCGTGGGTGGTGCTGATCCTGGCAGTGCTCGACGGTTCGTGGCTCCTCGCCATGGCCGCCGGCGCGCTGGCGATGTACCACCTGTCGCTGGTCGTGCCGCGGTTCATGCCGGCGCGCAGACCGCGCTGGGCGCGCACTGCGCCGCAGTTGCGCCTGGTCGTGTCGAACGTCTTCACCGAGAACGAGACGCCGGAGGTGCTCGCCGCCGGCCTGATCGCCGCCGACGCCGACGTGATGGTGATCACCGAGTGGAACCCCACGTTCGCCGCGGCGTTCGAGGCGGCGGGCGGCGGCCGCAGCCATCCGCACCGCCTGGTCGACCCCGACGACCACAGCGAGTACGCGGTGTGCATCGCGTCGAAGACGCCGCTGGGCGACGACTCGGCCATCGAGCAGATCGGCGAGCTGACGCTCACCCGCGCGGTGGTGGCATGCGGCAACCGCTCGCTGCAGCTGATCGGCATCATCCCCAACGCCGTGGTCGATCCCGGCGGCTTCTCCATCTGGCGATCGCAGCTCGACACGCTGATCGCCCACCTCCCCTCACTGGCGAAGCCGATCGTGCTCGCCGGTGACTTCAACACCACCCGCTTCCGTCCCGAGTTCCGTGCGCTGCTGCGGGCCGGCTTCGTCGACGCGCACGACTCGCTGGGCAAAGGGCTCAGCACGTCGTTCCGGCTGTCGACCGATGGGGTGCTCGCGGCGCCGGGCACCGTCATCAGGCTCGACCATGCGCTGCTCAGCACCGCAGTCTGCGCCCTCGACGCGCGCGACCTCGACGCCGGCGGCAGCGATCACCTGCCGTTCCTGCTCACGCTCGCTGTGCGCCAGGGGTGAGGTCGCGACCCTTCGGCGACGACCGGCCCGCTCGCACCGCCTCCAGCTGCGCCGCGCATGCAACGCCCAGATACAGGCCGATCGAGGTGAGATAGCACCACATCGACAACGCCATCACCCCGGCGAGCGGACCATAGGTGTCGCCGAACGTGTCGCCGAGCTGCCAGATCAGCGCCAACCCCGCGGTCGACAGCACCCAGAGGAAGGTCGCGACGGCGGACCCGACCATCAACCACGAGACCTTCGGCTGGTGACGATGTGGCGATCGCTGGAAGATGACGGCGAAGTAGGTGACCGTGAGCGCGATCGCGAACGCCACCCTGATCGTCAGTCGGAGCCACGTCGGCCCGAAGAGCCGTGCGCTGTCGAGCGTGCCGAACACGAGGAACAGCGCCACCCCCAGCGCGAGCGAGGCGGCCAGCAGGCGGGCCGCCAGTGCGTACTTGGCACCACTCGGCCGGTCCTTCTCGATGCCGTAGATGCGGTTGCTGCCGCGCTCGATCTGACCGAACATCGTGACGCCGGAGATCGTCGTCGCGATGGCCCCGAAGACGAGCGGCAGCAACCCGTTGCGGCGGGTCGTCTGCGAGCCCTGGCTCAGCGCATCGGTGAGGATCGACCCGCTGGCCCCCGGCGCGACTCCGTCGATCAGGTCGCTGACGCCCTGCCGGAACGAGTCGACGCCGACGAAGGTGGCGAGACCGACGAGCGCGATGACGCCGGGGAGCAGCGTGAGGAAGGTGGAGAACGCCAGCGACCTGGCATGGCTGAGCCCATCGGCCGCGCGGAAGCGTTCCACCGAGTCCATCAGCAGGCGATCGAGCGTGCAGTCCCTCAACACCTTCCTGGCATCGTCGCCATCCAGATCCCAGGTCTCGGGGACGAACCGCGCTGTACTCATCTGTGGGACTCTGGGTGGGTCTCTGGGCTTCTCTGAGGTTGCTCGCGGGGCTGGTGCACCCTCTGCTGTTCCACGGATCGGGTCCGATCAAACAGCGCCGACCGGATCCGCGACCGCGCGGGACGCGCGCGGATAGGGTCGACACGTCATGGCAACGCTGCGCTTCAGCTTCGGCACGATGGGCTCGGGCAAGAGCACGATGGCCCTTCAGATCCACCACAACCTCGCCAGTCGCGATCTCTACGGTCTGCTGCTCACCACGCTCGACCGCGAGGGAGCACAGGTCACGAGCCGGCTGGGTGTCGCCGCGCGCGCCATCGAAGTCGTGCCCGACCTCGACATCTACAAGCTGGCCGTCGACAACTGGCCCATCCACTACCTGGTGTGCGACGAAGCGCAGTTCTACTCCGCCGAGCAGTGCGACCAGCTCGGACGAGCCGTCGACGACCTGGGCATCGACGTGTTTGCGTTCGGCCTCATCACCGACTTCCGCGGCGAACTGTTCGAGGGCACCAAGCGGCTGCTCGAGATCGCCGACGACCGCGTGCCGATGCAAGTGGAAGCACGCTGCTGGTGCGGCGCCCGCGCCACCCACAACGCGCGCGTGGTCAACGGCGACATCGTCTACAGCGGGGAGACCGTCGTGGTCGGCGACACCGGCGAGAGCGTCGACCAACCGCTGTTCGGCGACACCGTGCGCTACGAACTGCTGTGCCGAGCGCACTACCGCGCCGGCGAACTGGGCGACTGAACGATGGCGGCCGGTCCGCGTGCCGCGGGCCCGCCCGCCTCGGCCAAGCAGGTGTCGTACCTGCTGGTGCTGTTGGAGAAGGCCGGATACGCCGGCTTCCGCGAGGCACGCATGCCGCTCGGGCTCACGCAGCGTCAGGGCAACGGCAAGTTCACCGTGGCCGAGGCGTCGGCGCTGATCGACCGCCTCGTCACCGGCGAGGCACCCGGTGTCGACGACGTGGCGCAGCACAGCGCCGCCCAGGACGAAGCCGTGCTGCTCGCGCAGGCCACGGTGCTGCGTGGCATTCCCGCGCAGTTGATGGCCGACGAGCTCGCTCGCCGCGGCTGGACGGTCGCCGCGCCCGAGTGACGCGGCAGCCGGCGACCGCTCAGTCGGTGGGTGCGCCGAAGTCGCCGCGTTCGAAGTCGCTGAACGCCTGGCGGATCTCGGCTTCTGTGTTCATCACGAACGGGCCGTAGCGAGCGACGGGCTCACCGATGGGTGCACCGGTGAGCACGATGACCTCGCTCGACGCGGCCGCACCGGTGAGTGTGAGCACGTCGCCCTCGATCACCGACAGGATGCCCTCGTCGACCTGCGTGACGTTGTTCGATGTATCGCCGCCGCCGCCGTCCGTCCCGACCGTGAAGGCGCCGGTCATCGGATACGCCAGCACCACGTGGCCCGCAGGAAGCGGTGTCGACACCGAGGCGCCTTCGGCGAGCGTGACGTGCGCGTACGAGATGGGGGTGTGCGTGCTGCCCGGCCCGGTGAGCCCGAACAGCTCGCCGGCGATCACCCGCACCGTCGCACCGGGCTCGTCGCGGCGGGCGTTGGCCGCCGCGCGCAGGTCCTGGTAGGCGGGCGCGATCATCTTCTTGGCCGCGGGCAGGTTCACCCACAGCTGCAGGCCGTGCGTGCGGCCGCCCTCCAGCTGCACGGCCTCGGTGGGGCCTTCCTTGTGCAGCACTCCCGAGCCGGCGGTCATCCACTGCGTGTCGCCGCTGCTCATGAACCCCTGGTTGCCCATCGAGTCGCGGTGCTCGGCATCGCCTTCCAACAGGTACGTCACGGTCTCGAAGCCGCGATGCGGGTGCCACGGCGTGCCGACGCCGCGCCCGGGCTCGAAGTCGACCGGACCCATGTGGTCGAACAGCAGGAACGGGTCGATGTGCGAGAGCGAGGCGGTGGGGAACGGCCGGCGGACGACGAACCCGTCGCCCTCGACGGCGTGCTGCGCACGGATCAGGCGCACGACCCGCGCCGGCCGGGTGGTGGTGACAGTGGCGGACGTGCCGGCGGTGGCAGTGGCGGAAGTGCTGGAGGAAGTGCCGGCGGTGGCGGTGCTGGTGGCGGTCGAATCGGTCATGCTCGATGAAACTCCTTGCGCGCGCAACATATTCCGGGGGTCACGGGGCTTCGGTCTCCGTGGTCGCTGCGGCGATGGGTGCGGCGACGGGAGCGTTGAAACGATGCTGCATCAGCAGCACCAGGTCGGCCGGCGCGCTGCGTTCCCACAGCACCGCACCCAGGCAGGCGGTGATCACCCACAGCGCCGCCGCCACGGTGCACCACGTCATCAGCGTCATGGCTGCGCCGATCGGTCCGAACCCCGACCAGCCGCTGAGCAGCGCGGGCAGCAGGATGCGCGTGACCAGCCGGATGAGGACGGCGTCGAGCAGCACGCCGGCCAGGCCGCACCACGCGAGGTGCTTCCATCCGCGGCCGCCGTCGCGCACGAGGATGGCCGGTGTCGCCGACCACAGCACGAACGACGGGATGAGACCGACGATGTTGAGCGCCACCTCGCCCGCGTTGTCGGCATGTGCCGCGGTGATGGTGACGGTGGCCACCTGTGCGGCCAGGAACAGCACGAACCACAGGGTGCCGCGCATCACCTCTTCGAGGAACGCGTAGCGCTCGCGCCGCCACGCACGGGCGAAGGTCTTGGCCACCTGCGAGGCCATCGGGATGCCCCACACCAGGAAGCTGGCCAGGCCGACCACGGTCCAGGTGCTGCGCAGGCTGGCGGTGGTGCCGAACAGGCCACGCACCTGCTCCGCGCCGTCGCCGGTGAGCTCGAGCTGGCGGATGAGCAGATCGCCGAAGCTGAGCGAGTTGCTGAACCCGCTGAACCAACCGAAGCCGATGAGGATGATCGGGATGACCGTGGTGAACAGCTCGAGCGCGAGCAGGCCACCGAGATCGAGCCCCTCGATCTCGAAGAAGCGGCGAGTGGTGGCGACGGGCACGCCGAGGCGCCGGGAGGCCTCCAGTTGCTCGAGGCGATGGGTGACCGAGTCCTTCAGCGCCTCGATCGGATGCTCGTCCACGGAGTCACATCCCCGCGTCAGCGCGCCGCGAAGCTGGCGAACAACCCGATCCAGAGCAGCATCCACAGCACGCCGAGTGCCAGCAGGCAGCTGCCGATGATGCCGCACACTCGGCCGGCCGAGACGTTGCCGCGATTCGTCCAGTTGACGCCGGGCGACGAGTCCATCTCGCGCAGCGCCTTGTTGCCCATCGACCACGCGAACGGCCCGAGCACACCGCACACCACCAGCGACAGGATGCCGAGCACCAGGATGGTGGTGCCGTTGGGATGCTCTCGGCCCTGGGCGGGCCAGCCGTACGGGCTGTATGCGATGTACCCGCCCGGTGCACCCGGTGCACCCGGTGCACCCGGCGGCCGCGGCGGGGGAGCGCCCCACTCGGGGCCGGGCGGCGGGCTGCCCGAGTCGTACGTCATGGCCGCGAGTGTACGACCAGCGCTCACCGGCACCGTGAGACCGGTGCGTTCCGGGCTGAGCGTGCTTGGCTGAGCGTGCCTGGCAGTGACGCCACCGGTCACGCCCGGTCTCGCAGCGGTCAATGTCTGGCGCGACCGCCGCACGAGGCCGTAGCATGCTGGCAACCGTTCGGGCCAGCGTCGTCCCGTGCGCCACCAGCCGTTCAACCGACTTTCCGTCCAACCGACTCGTGGAGCAGAACTCGATGCATCCCCACCTTCCCGCGGGTCTCCCCGCGCCCTCCGGCCTGTACGACCCCAGGTTCGAGCACGACGCATGCGGTGTGTCGTTCGTCGCGAACATCACCGGTGTCGCCAGCCGCGCCATCGTCTCGATGGGAATCGGCGCACTCTGCAACATGGAGCACCGCGGCGCCACCGGAGCCGAGGCCGACAGCGGCGACGGCGCTGGCATCCTCATCCAGGTGCCGGATCGCTTCCTGCGCGAGGTGGTGCCGTTCGCGCTCCCCGCCGTCGGGGCGTATGCCGTCGGTCTCGCCTTCCTGCCCGCCGACGTCACCGACGCCGAGAAGGCGCAGAGTGCCATCGAAGCGATCGTCGCCGACGAAGGCCTCACCGTGCTCGGTTGGCGCGCGGTGCCGATCAGCCCCGACTGCCTGGGCACCACCGCGCGCAGTGTGATGCCGTCGTTCCAGCAGCTGTTCCTCGCCCACCCGGCGGGAGCCACGGGCATCGAGCTCGATCGCCGGCTGTTCGTGGTGCGCAAGCGCATCGAGCACGAGCTGCCCGTCGAGCAGCGCACCTACTTCCCCTCGCTGAGCAGCCGCACGCTCATCTACAAGGGCATGTTCACCACGCCGCAGCTGGCGCAGTTCTTCCCCGACCTCAGCGACGAGCGCGTGGAGAGCGCACTCGCGCTCGTGCACAGCCGGTTCAGCACCAACACCTTCCCGTCGTGGCCGCTGGCACACCCGTACCGCTACATCGCGCACAACGGTGAGATCAACACCGTGCAGGGCAACCGCAACTGGATGCGCACTCGCGAAAGCCTGCTCGCCAGCGGCTCCATCCCCGGCCTCGAGCGCGCGTTCCCCATCTGCACGCCCGGCGGCAGCGACTCGGCCACGTTCGACGAAGTGCTGGAGCTGCTGCACCTCGCCGGGCGCAGCCTGCCCCACGCGATGCTGATGATGATCCCCGAAGCGTGGGAGAACCACGACACGATGGACGCCGAGAAGCGCGCGTTCTACCGCTTCCACTCGTCGCTGATGGAGCCGTGGGACGGCCCGGCCAGCGTGGCGTTCACCGACGGCACGCTCATCGGCGCGGTGCTCGACCGCAACGGCCTGCGGCCCAGCCGCTACTGGGTCACCGACGACGACATCGTGGTGATGGCCAGCGAGGTCGGCGTCATCGACATCGACCCGGCCAAGGTGGTGCGCAAGGGTCGCCTGCAGCCCGGCCGCATGTTCCTCATCGACACCGCACAAGGGCGCATTGTCGACGACGAGGAGATCAAGCGCGAGCTCGCGCAGGCGCAGCCGTACCAGCAGTGGCTCGACGACGGTCTCGTCGAACTCGACGAGCTGCCCGAGCGCGAGCACGTGGTGTTCAGCCACCAGAGCGTGCTGCGTCGACAGCAGGTGTTCGGCTACACCCACGAGGAGCTGAAGATCATCATCGGGCCGATGGCCAAGAGCGGCCTGGAGCCGATCGGCTCGATGGGCACCGACACGCCCATCGCCGTGCTCAGCGAGCGGCCCCGGCTGCTGTTCGACTACTTCCAGCAGCTGTTCGCGCAGGTCACCAACCCGCCGCTCGACGCCATCCGCGAAGAGGTCGTCACCTCGGTCGGCTCCACCGTCGGCCCCGAGGCCAACCTGCTCGATCCCGGCCCGGAGAGCTGCCGTCAGCTGGTGCTGCCGTTCCCGGTCATCGACAACGACGAGCTCGCCAAGATCATCCACATCAACGACGACGGCGAGTTTCCCGAGCTCGCCGCCGTGGTGGTCAGCGGCCTCTACCGCGTGGCGGGTGGCGGGCTGGCGCTGAAGCGTGCGCTCGACGCCGTGCGCACCGAGGTGAGCAAGGCCATCGCCGACGGCGCGCGCATCATCGTGCTCAGCGACCGCAACAGCGACGAGGTCTACGCGCCCATCCCCAGCCTGCTGCTCACCGCCGCTGTGCACCACCACCTCATCCGCGAGAAGCAGCGCACGAAGGTGGGCCTGGTGGTCGAGTGTGGCGACGCTCGCGAAGTGCACCACATGGCGCTGCTCGTCGGCTACGGCGCCGGTGCCATCAACCCCTACCTGGCGTTCGAGAGCATCGAGAGCATGGTGGCGCAGGACCTGCACGGTCTCGGCGGCGTCGACCCGCACAAGGCGCAGAAGCAGTACATCAAGGCCGCCGGCAAGGGCGTGCTGAAGGTGATGAGCAAGATGGGCGTGAGCACCGTCGCCAGCTACACCGGTGCGCAGATCTTCGAAGCCATCGGGCTCGGCAGCGAGCTGGTCGACGAGTACTTCACCGGTACCGTCAGCCGCCTCGGCGGCATCGGCCTCGACGAGGTGGCCGCGGAAGTGGCGGCCCGCCACGCGGAGGCGCACCCGCGCCGACCCGAGGAGCGCGCGCACCGCAAGCTCGAGCTCGGCGGCGAGTACCAGTGGCGTCGCGAAGGCGACGTGCACCTGTTCAACCCGGAGACCGTGTTCAAGCTGCAGCACGCCACTCGTTCGAAGCGCTACGACATCTTCCAGCAGTACACCGCGCTCGTCGACGGCCTGTCGAAGCAGGCCGCCACGCTGCGCGGCCTGTTCGATTTCAATCCGGGCGACCGTGAGCCGATCGCCATCGACGAGGTGGAGCCGGTGGGCGAGATCGTGAAGCGGTTCAGCACCGGCGCGATGTCGTACGGCTCGATCAGCATGGAGGCGCACGAGACGCTGGCCATCGCGATGAACTCGATCGGCGCGAAGAGCAACACCGGCGAAGGCGGCGAGGACCCCGAGCGCCTGCACGACCCGCAGCGACGCAGCTCGATCAAGCAGGTGGCCAGTGGTCGCTTCGGTGTCACCAGCGAGTACCTGGTCAACGCCGACGACCTGCAGATCAAGATGGCGCAGGGCGCGAAGCCCGGCGAAGGCGGCCAGTTGCCCGGGCACAAGGTGTACCCGTGGGTGGCCAGGACCCGTCACAGCACGCCGGGCGTGGGCCTCATCAGCCCGCCGCCGCACCACGACATCTACTCCATCGAAGACCTCAAGCAGCTCATCCACGACCTGAAGAACTCGAACCCGCTCGCCCGCGTGCACGTCAAGCTGGTCAGCGAGGTCGGCGTCGGCACCGTGGCTGCTGGTGTGAGCAAGGCCAAGGCCGACGTGGTGCTCATCAGTGGCCACGACGGCGGCACCGGCGCCAGCCCGCTCACCTCGCTGAAGCACGCCGGCGCACCGTGGGAGCTCGGCCTCGCCGAGACCCAGCAGACGCTGTTGCTCAACGGGTTGCGCGACCGCATCGTGGTGCAAGCCGACGGTCAGTTGAAGACCGGCCGCGACGTGGTCATCGCCGCGCTGCTCGGTGCCGAGGAGTTCGGCTTCGCCACCGCCCCGCTGGTGGTGAGCGGCTGCGTGATGATGCGCGTGTGCCACCTCGACACCTGCCCCGTGGGAGTGGCCACCCAGAACCCAGAACTGCGCAAGAAGTTCACCGGCAAGCCCGAGTTCGTCGTCAACTTCATGGAGTACATCGCGCAGGAGGTGCGCGAGTACATGGCCCAGCTCGGGTTCCGCACCATGCAGGAGATGGTCGGCCACGTGGAGATGCTCGACACTCGCGCCGCGGTGCACCACTGGAAGGCGAAGGGCCTCGACATCAGCCCCATCCTCGCGGTGCCGCAGAACCCGTACGGCCAGACGCTGCACCACTCGGTCGCGCAGGACCACGGCCTCGCGGAGGCGCTCGACCAGCAGCTGCTGCAGGCGTGCGCGCCGGCCATCGAGCGTCGCGAGCACGTGAGCCTCGATCTGCAGATCCGCAACGTGAACCGCACCGTCGGCACCATGCTCGGCGCCGCGATCACCACCACCCACGGCGGCGCCGGACTCCCCGACGGCACCATCGAACTGCACTTCCGCGGGTCGGCCGGCCAGAGCTTCGGTGCGTTCGTGCCGTCGGGCGTCACGATGACCCTCGAGGGCGATGCCAACGACTACGTGGGCAAGGGGTTGTCCGGTGGGCGAGTGGTGGTGCGCCCCGACCGGCGCGCCACGTTCGCCGCCGAGGACAACGTCATCGCCGGCAACGTCATCGGCTACGGCGCCACCGCCGGAGAGATCTTCCTGCGTGGCATCGTCGGCGAGCGCTTCTGCGTGCGCAACTCCGGTGCCACCGCGGTGGTGGAGGGCCTCGGCGATCACGGGTGCGAGTACATGACCGGCGGTCGCGTCGTCGTGCTCGGCCCCACCGGCCGCAACTTCGGTGCCGGCATGAGCGGCGGCATCGCTTACGTGTACGACCCCACCGACTCGTTCGCTGCGAAGCTCAACGGCGAGATGGTGCAATTGCAACAACTCGACGACGCCGACCTCGCGTTCGTACATGCCACCGTGCAGCGCCATGCCGAGCTCACCGAGTCGCCGGTGGCGCAGCGAATCGTCGACGGCTGGACCAAGGAAGCTGCGCACTTCAAGCGGGTGATGCCCATCGACTACGAGCGTGTGCTCGGCGTGATGGCCAAGGCAGAGGCCGAAGGCCTCGACGAACAAGCAACCCTCGACCGAGTGATGGAGGCCAGCCGTGGGTGAGGCAACGGGCTTTATGCAATGGACGCGGATCACGCCGAAGCGGCGTCCGGTCGACGTGCGTCTGCAGGACTGGAACGAGGTCTACGAGCCGTTCCCGCACGACGTGCTGAAGCTGCAGGCAGGGCGCTGCATGGACTGCGGCATCCCGTTCTGCAACAACGGCTGCCCGCTCGGCAACCTGATCCCCGACTGGAACGACCTCGTCTACCGCGAGCACTGGCGCGACGCGATCGACCGGCTGCACGCCACCAACAACTTCCCCGAGTTCACCGGCCGCCTGTGCCCGGCGCCGTGCGAGTCGGCCTGCGTGGTCGGCATCAGCGGCGACCCCGTGGCGATCAAGCAGGTCGAAGTGGAGATCATCGACCGTGCGTGGGATGCGGGCTGGGTGGTGCCGCAGCGCCCGACGGTGAAGACCGGCAAGCGCGTGGTGGTCATCGGCTCCGGCCCGGCCGGTCTCGCCTCGGCGCAACAGCTCACCCGCGCGGGTCACGACGTGGTGGTGCTGGAGCGCGCCGACCGCATCGGCGGTCTGCTGCGCTACGGCATTCCCGAGTTCAAGATGGAGAAGCGCCACCTCGACCGTCGCATCGCACAGATGGAAGCCGAGGGCACCGAGTTCCGCACCAACGCGGTGGTCGGCGACGGCATCGACATCGAGGTGCTGCTCGCGTCGTACGACGCGGTCGTGCTCGCCTGCGGCGCCACTGCGGCCCGCGACCTGCCGGTGCCCGGTCGCGAGCTCGCCGGTATCCATCAGGCGATGGAGTACCTGCCGTGGGCCAACAAGGTGCAGCAGCGCGACCTGGCCGAGTCGCCGATCACGGTCACCGGCAAGCACGTGGTCATCATCGGCGGCGGCGACACCGGCGCCGACTGCCTGGGCACGGCGCATCGTCAGCGTGCGGCCTCGGTCACGCAGTTGGAGATCATGCCGCAGCCGCCCGAGACCCGCGGCGGCAACAATCCGTGGCCGCAGTTCGCGATGGTCTACAAGGTCACCTCCGCGCACGAGGAAGGTGGCGACCGCCTGTACAGCGTGAACACCGAGCGCTTCCTCGGCGGCGACGACGGTCGGGTGCGTGCGCTGCTCATCCACGAGGTGGAGATGGTCGACGGCCGGTTCCAGAAGGTGGAGGGCAGCGATCGTGAGCTGCCCGCCGACTACGTCTTCCTGGCGATGGGGTTCCTCGGTCCGGAGAAGGGTTCGTGGCTGGAAGGCCTCGGCGTCACCTTCGACGAACGGGGCAACGTCACGCGCAACCAGCAGTACATGTCGTCGGTGCCCGGCGTGTTCGTGGCCGGCGACATGGGCCGCGGGCAGAGCCTCATCGTGTGGGCCATCGCCGAGGGCCGTTCGTGCGCGGCGGGCGTGGATGGGTGGCTGATGGGGGAGACCCAGCTGCCCGCCCCCATCCCCCCGACGGCGCGCCCACTTCAGTAGCGAGGCAACCTAAGCTTGTCGCCATGCAAGTGAAACGTGTGTTCCCCATCGTCGTTGCCGCGGCAGCACTTCTCAGCGCGTGTGGCGACTCCGGCACGGCGGGCAGCACCACTGCCGCCACCATGGGGCCCACCTCGTTCGCCACGCTGGCCCCTACGCAGAGCACGCTGCCGCCCACCACCGTCGCCGGCGGCGGCACGGCCGGCGAGGTCACCACCACCGTCACCGACTACACGATCGTGGCCGGCGACGTGCCGGTCAACGTCGCGAAGAAGTTCGGCATCACGCTCGACGCGCTCCAGAACGCGAACCTCGACACGGCCGGCTACTCGGCGTTCTTCGTCGGCCTCACCATCAAGATCCCCGCTGGTGCGGTGCTGCCCGGCTCCACGCCCGACACCACCACCACTCTCGGCAGCGACCCGGCCGCAACCACCACGCAGCCCGCCACCACGCTGGCGCCCGCCGGTGGCTGCACCGCCGGCAGCTACACCATCGTCGAAGGCGACCTGCCCGGTCGTGTGGCCGAGAAGTTCGACGTCACGCTCGACCAGCTCGACGCTGCCAACGTGAACACCAAGGGCTACACCGCCTTCATCGTGGGCGTGAAGATCATCATCCCCTGCCCCTGACGCAGGTCGTTCAGCGGCGGCTCACACCAGGCGAACGGTCACGCCACACAACTGCATCGTCTCGCCGGCGCGCTCGCGATCGGTGGCGACGAGCTCCAGCTCGTCGATGCCCTCGCCGCGATCGCCTGCGGGCCGGAAGCGCACTGCGTGCGCGACTCCGCACTGCTGCCATCGAGCCTGCATCGCCTGCGGATCCGCTGCTCCGATGGTCACGCCGGCGATGGCCGTGACGACGCTGACGTCGTCGTGGGCCCGCCAGTCCGGCCCGCCCCACAACCAGGCACCGTTGGGATTCGGCTGGTCGATGCTGACGATGGCTCCACCCACGTCGGCGGGGTGCAGGTGCCGTCCTCGGATCTCGGGGAAGTCGCCGCGCCACACGATGCGCACCCCGAGATCGGCGAGCGCGGCCTCACGACGATCGAGGTCGTCGACCTCGTAGATGGCCATGTAGCCGCCATCGCCCCCACGCTTGTGCAGCAGGCGGCCCGCGGTGGTGCCCTCGCCGGTGGGTGACACCACCTCGAGGAACTGGTCGCCGATCATCATCAGCGCGTTGTGCAGGCCGAACGCGCCGACGCCCGGGTCGCGGAAGCACACGGTCAGGCCCAGCTGCTCGCACAGCTCGTTCACCACGGCATCGAGATCGTGCGCCACGAGGGCCACCTGTCGCAGACGGATCATGGCTGCAAGCCTGCCACGTCCCCCGCGTCTGAGCACTTCCGCCCGCATGGCGGGCGAAACTGCACAGACGCGACGGGGGGTGCCGGTCTGTCTCCCCGCGTCTGAGCACTTCCGCTCGCATGGCGGGCGAAACTGCACAGACGCGATGGGGGTTGCCGGGTCGAGGGGGTTGCCGGGGTCGAGGGGGGTGGTCGTGGGTGACGGGCGTAGCGTGACGGCATGCTCACCGTGATCGAAGGCCGTGTGCTCGGCAGCCTGATGGAGAAGGAACGCACGACTCCCGACCAGTACCCGCTCACGCTCAATGCGCTCGTGCTCGCGTGCAACCAGTCGACGTCGCGCGACCCGGTGATGCACGTGGCCGACCACGAGGTGGAAGCCACGCTCACCGGGCTGAAGTCGCAGGGCATGCTGCGGTTCGTGCACCCGTCGCACGGCCGCAGCGTGACGCGCTACCGCCAGGTGGCCGACGAGGTGTGGGGTCTCACGCCCGAGTCGTCGGCGGTGCTCGCCGTGTTGCTGCTGCGCGGCCCGCAGACGGCGGCCGAACTGCGCACGCGCACCGAACGGCTGCATCGCTTCGACACGGTCGAGGCCGTCGAGTCCACATTGCGCGAGCTCGTCGCAGCAGGCCACGCGCAGTTGCTCGAACGCCTCCCGGGTCACAAGGAAGTGCGCTGGCAGCAGCTGCTCGCGGAGGAAGCGGAGGTGTCGCACGTCGCCGCCGGCACCTCGGGCGGAGGCTCCAGCACGAGTGAGCGGATCGCGCAGCTCGAAGAGCGGGTGGCTCGACTGGAAGCCGCGCTCGGCGACCTGCTGTCGTGAGATCCTGACCCGGCGAGACCTCAGCCGAGGTCGGGCCAGCGGCGGTTCTGGCGGCGGCGCTGGCCGGCCTTGCCCAGCTTGCGGTGCTCGGCGAGCGCCCACTGGCGGCGCCAGCCGTTGTACTCCGGGCCGGTGAGCTTGGGGTTGGTGCCCTTCGCCGCCCGCTGGCGCGCGGTCCAGAAGTCGGTGAGCGCCTCGTCGCCCAGTGCGGTGACCGCGGCTTCGATGCGAGCGTTGAACCGGCGCGTGCTCTCGTCCTCGATGGGGTACAGCGGCGCCCCGAACACGACCTTCGTCTTGCCCGGTTTCGGGCGCTTCATGCCCTTGCCGAAGATGCTGCCCGTGCCGTCGATGAACACCGGGATCACCGGCACGTTGGTGCGGTTGGCGAGGTAGGCGGCGCCACCCTTGAAGTCCTGGCCCCAGCCGTCGGGCGAGCGGCCGCCCTCGGGGAAGATGACCAGGCTCCAGCCGTCGTCGATGAGGTGACGCAGCTCGTCGCTGCTCTTGCGGCTGGTGACCTCGCGGTCGATGGGGAACGCGTTGAGGGTGAGCGCGGCGAGCGTGCCCTTCACGCGGGTGTCGAAGAAGTAGTCGGCCGCGGCGGCGATGACGAGCTGTGAGCGCCACGGTTCCGGCACGGCGGTGATCATCAACGGCGTGTCGACGTGACTGTGGTGGTTGGGGGCGAAGATGACCGCCGGTGGCTCGTCCATCCGCTTCAGGTCGGCGAGACGATCGAGCCCGACGATCTCCGGGCTGGCCACCACGCGCACGAACGCGCGGATGGGGCCGTTGGCCAGAACGGTGCGCGTGGCCTTCGCCGGCGCGGATCGTGCCCACCCGGTCTCGAAGTTGGCGCCGAGCGTGCTGACGTCGGGTGGCACCACCATTCCCTTGGGGATGCTCGGCTTGCGGTACGGGAAGCCGAGCCCCTTGGCCGGCTTCAACGCCGCCTGCACGGCCGAGCTGGCCATGTCGCCCAGCTTGGCGGCGCGGCGAAGTTGACCGACCGAGCTGAGACGAGTGGGGGCGGAGCGCTTCATGGCTGGCTCGATCCTGGTTGGCCTACTGCACGTCGGCGACGAGCAGCGCCGGTGCGTGGAGGTGGGTGATGGTGGCATCGCGGCCGACCACGTCGCTGGCGATCTCGAACGCGTCGTCCATCGTGCTCGCGGGTGTGAAGCCGAGGCGGCGCACGGTGGGCGGGTCGCCGCCGACGATGATGACCTTGCCCGCGTGCTGCAAACCGTGCGCGCCCCAGTACCACGCGTAGAACGGGTGCACGCCGTGGTACGCGTTGCCGGTGCGGTACAGATGCTTGTACCACTCGTCCTCGGCGTACTGCTGCTCCCACTTGCGCGACATCTCGGCCGGGTTGGTGGTGTCGGCGAGCACCTGCTCGAAGAAGTCGATGTAGCTCGGGTGGTGCACCGGGTTGAAGTCGCGGTAGCAGGGGTGGGTCATGATGATGACCCCGCCCTCACGGACGAGCGGCTTGTTGCGGTACATGTTGAACAGGTAGCCGAGCCCCATGCACATCACCAGGATGGGGTTCATCACGCCGTCGGGGTTGTACGGGCACACGTAGGGGATGCCCATGGTGAGGATGTCGGTCTGCCCGACCACGTCGACGAGCTGTTGCTCGTACACCTTCTCGAGCGTGATCTTGTGCACTTCGTCGGTGTCGCCCGCCTGCACCGAGGTCATCTGGTGCGGGCTCTCCATGTTGTGGAAGATCTTGCGAGCGAGCTTGATGGGCGTGCGGTTCAGCGACTTGGTGGTGGCCAGGAACGTCGCGCGATCCTTCGCCGTCCACTCCCACTCGCGCTTGCTCAGGAAGTCGAACGGCGCGGGGAACATGTCGGTGTTGAGCGTGGTCTCGATCTGGAAGATCTTCGGACCGTTGTCCTTCAGCACCTTGCCCAGTCGCCACACGCTGGTGTGCAGCGCGCTCTGGTGGCGGTGACCCATCAGGCTGCGCGTGTTCTCCAGCGTCTCGGGGTTGTGGTGGTGGCTGAGGCAGCGGTAGCTGGCGAGGCCGGTGGTGATGCTCTTCCACCCACCGTCCATCGACACCGAGTTGATGTTGACGTAGATGATGAGGTCGCTGTCGGCGGCCCGCTTGTTGATCTCGAGCACCTCGCCATGATCGGTGGTGCCGACGATCGCGAGGTTGTCGTGGTCTTCCGCGTCGTGCTGGTAGAGCATGCCTCGCGGGTGGAACGAGTCGTAGATGCGATCGCCGAGCGCGTGGCGCAGCTCGTACTCGTGCATGCGCCGGTGCAGGCCGAGCGCGGCGATGAGGTGCACGTCGTCGACGCCGGCCGCGGCGACCAGGTCGAGCACGGCCTCGATGACGCGCTGGCGGGTGTCGGGGCGGCGCATCTTCGGCAACGGCAGGCTCACGTCGTCGAACGCGATGGTGAGCTTCATGCCGGGGAACAGCTGCGCGGGCAGCGGGTCTTGCCCGTGCGGGTTGAGCAGTGCGTGCCGGATGGCGCCGTCGATGTCGTCGATGGCGTCGAGCGGCTCGGGCGGGTAGACCACGCGACTGCGACCGGCGGGGAGCTTCTCCAGGCTGAAGTTCTCACCTCGCCAGAACATGATGGATGGCGTCGACCGATCCACTTCGAGGACGAATCCGGGACGGGGCATGTCAGGAACCTCTCGCTTCAGAGCCGTCGCGCAGGTCGAAGGCAACCTTGACCGCGCCTCGGCGACCGGCCGCGGCCGCATGTGCGATCGCGTCGGTGTAGTCCTTCAGGGCGTACGTGGCCGACACCAGCCGGCCGAGATCGTGATGACGGATGACGTCGATGGCGGTGTGGAAATCGGCGTGCGTGTAGGCGTAGCAACCGCGGATGGAGGTCTCCCGCTGCCACAGCGACGTGAGCTCGAGCGACACGTTGGAGGGCATGCCCACCACCTGCACCTCGCCGCCGGGGGCCACCACCTGCAGCGCCTGCTGCAGCGAATCGCTGCTGCCCACGCAGTCGATCACGTGCGGCGCGCCGCAGGTGAGCTGGTCGCCCATCACGAGCGAGTTGGTGGCCGAGCGCACGTAGCGCGGCATCTCGTCGCTGGCGCACACCACGTCGGCGCCGAGCTGCTTGGCGAGCCGCTTCTGCTCGGCGTAGCGAGCGGTGACCACGATGGGCGCCCTGCGGTCCTTGTCGCGGGTGGCGGTGATGGCCGCGAGCGTGAGCAGCCCGAGCGTGCCCGCGCCGATGATGACGGTCTGCTCGCCCGTGTAACGAGCCGCCGCATGCGTGGCGCACGCTGTGGGCTCGATGAGCACGGCGGCTTCGTCGCTGAAGTCGGCGGGCACGTCGATGAGCTGGCTGGGGTGGGCGACCATCTCGTGCGCCCAGCCGCCACCTGTGTCGGCGCAGAAGCCGCTCTGCAGACCGGGCTGCAGATGACCGAACGCGACTCGCTCGCAGAGGTTGATCTGCCCGGCCTCGCACGCGTGGCAGACGGGTGAGATGCCGCGAGTGACGCACGACAGCACCGGCACCAGCACCACCCGGCGGTCGCTGCCGGCGACCGTGGCCACCACTTCGTGGCCGGGCGTGAACGGGTAGCTCACCAGC
>JAUXQB010000311.1 GCA_030685215.1 Actinomycetota bacterium | reverse complement strand
CGAGAGCATGGTTTTCATTCACTCACTCGGTCACACAGAACTCAGACAACTTCCGGACGGTGGCGTTCTTGCCGTGGGGGTTGTGGCTAGCGAAAGGACACTCACGATATGAATCGGATTTCTCATTGGGTCGACGGGAAGGTTCTGGAAGGGACTTCGGGGCGGTCGGGGGTTGTTTTCGATCCGGCCACCGGGCAGCAGCAGGCGGCTGTCGATCTGGCTTCCGCGGCTGAGGTCGATCACGCGGTCGCGGTGGCCGCCAAGGCGTTTCCCGAGTGGCGGGCCACGAACCTCTCGCGCCGCGCCGAGGTGATGTTCCACATGCGCGAACTGGTCGACGCGAACCGCAAGGAGATCGCGACGCTGCTCACCAAGGAGCACGGCAAGGTGCTCGGCGACGCGCTCGGCGAAGTGGCTCGCGGGCTGGAGAACATCGAGTTCGCGTGCGGCATCCCCAACCTGTTGAAGGGCGGCTACAGCGAGCAGGCCAGCACCGGCATCGACGTCTACAGCATCAAGCAGCCGCTCGGCGTGGTCGCCGGCATCACCCCCTTCAACTTCCCCGCGATGGTGCCGATGTGGATGTTCGCCAACGCACTCGCGTGCGGCAACACGTTCGTGCTCAAGCCCAGCGAGAAGGATCCGTCGGCCAGCATGTTCATCGGTGAACTGCTCAAGCAGGCCGGCCTCCCCGACGGTTGCTTCAACGTGATCAACGGCGACAAGGTGGCCGTCGACCGCTTGCTCGAGCACCCCGACGTCCAGGCCATCAGCTTCGTCGGCAGCACGCCCATCGCGCGCTACATCTACGAGACCGGCACCAAGAACGGCAAGCGCGTGCAGGCGCTGGGCGGCGCCAAGAACCACATGCTGGTGCTTGCCGACGCCGACCTCGACATGGCTGCCGACGCCGCGGTGAGCGCCGCCTACGGCAGCGCCGGCGAGCGGTGCATGGCCATCTCGGTGGTGCTGGCCAGCGACACCATCGCCGACGACCTGGTGGCCAAGATCAAGGACCGCATCCCGGCCATCAAGGTGGGGCCTGCCAGCGAGAACGGCAGCGAGATGGGTCCGCTCATCACCGGCGAGCACCGCGACAAGGTGAAGGGCTACGTGGCCGGCGCCGAGGGTGAGGGCGCCACGCTCGTCGTCGACGGGCGCGACGACGTGCCCGCCGACGGCTTCTTCCTCAAGCCGAGCCTCATCGACAACGTCGCTCCCGGCATGCGCTGCTACGACGACGAGATCTTCGGCCCGGTGCTCACCGTCACTCGCGTGAAGGGCTACGACGACGGCCTGGCCCTCATCAACTCGAACCAGTACGGCAACGGCACGGCCATCTTCACCCGCGACGGCGGCGCCGCTCGCCAGTTCGAGTTCGACGTGCAGGTGGGCATGGTGGGCGTCAACGTGCCCGTGCCCGTGCCGGTGAGCTACTACAGCTTCGGCGGTTGGAAGTCGAGCCTGTTCGGCGACACGCACATGTACGGTCCCGAGGGTGTGAACTTCTACACCCGCACGAAAGTGGTCACGAAGCGCTGGCCCGACCCGAGAACCAGCAAGGTCGATCTGGGATTCCCTCAAAACCGTTAGGGGTAGGCACGGCGTGAAGGATCACCGCCCTTCGTTCCTCACCACGTCGGGCGGAAACCCGCCGCCCTCCTACCGGTTCGGAATCGAAGCACGGCACTCCTTCCCGCCTTTGTGGATGGGAAGACGTAAGAAGCAGATAGTCAGTGAACAGGTGGGGGAGAGCACCGGTTCGATTCCGAGACGGTAGGAGGGCGGCGGGTTTCCGCCCGACGTGTCGAGGAACGAAGCGGGGATCAGCCCCCACCGGACCGCCGGTAAGAGTGAGTGTCGACGAAGCAGGGGAAGGGGCAAGGGGAAATGGAGTTCGGGGTTGTGTTGCAGACCACTCCGCCGTCGCGGCGGGTCGTGGACCTGGCCAAGAAGGCGGAGAGCTACGGGTTCGACTACGTGTGGACGTTCGACAGCCACATCCTGTGGCAGGAGCCGTACGTCATCTACAGCCAGATCCTGGCCGAGACGCGCAACGTGATCGTCGGGCCGATGGTCACCAATCCGGCCACGCGCGACTGGACCGTCACCGCCTCGGTGTACGCCACGCTCAACGAGATGTACGGCAACCGCACCGTGTGCGGCATCGGTCGCGGCGACAGCGCGGTGCGCGTCACCAACGGTGCACCCACCACGCTGGCCACCTTGCGGGAGAGCATCCACGTCATCCGCGAGATGGCCAACGGTCGCTCGGTCGACTACAAGGGCAGCGAACTGCGGCTCCCGTGGGCCGGCAAGAGCCGCCTGGAGATGTGGGTGGCCGCGTACGGTCCCAAGGCGTTGGCACTCACCGGTGAGGTGGGCGACGGGTTCATCCTGCAGCTCGCCGACCTGAGCATCGCCGAGTGGACCATCGCCGCCGTGCGCGACGCGGCCACCAAGGCCGGGCGAAACCCGGACGACATCACCATCTGCGTCGCCGCCCCCGCCTACGTCACCGATGGCAGCGAGGCCGGCCTGGCGTACGGGCGCGAGCAGGTGCGCTGGTTCGGTGGCATGGTGGGCAACCACGTGGCCGACATCGTCGCCCGTTACGGCGACGACGCGCCGGTGCCGAAGGCGCTCACCGACTACATCAAGAACCGCCAGGGCTACGACTACAACGAGCACGGGCAGAGCGGCAACACGCACACCACGTTCGTGCCCGACGAGATCGTCGACCGCTTCTGCATCGTCGGCCCGGTCGAGACCCACATCGAGCGCATGCAGCAGTTGAAGGACCTCGGCGTCGACCAGTTCGCGGTGTACCTGCAGCACGACGACAAGGACCACACGTTGCAGGCCTATGGCGAGAAGGTCATTCCCGCCGTGGCCGAGCACGTGCGGGCCAAGGACTGAGCACCACCGCACTCATGGCACATGGTCGTCACGCTCTCTTCATCCGGCAGGCATCCGTCGGGTCGGCGCGCGCCCTAGGGTCGGGGCGCCTCTCATGAGCTCCGACGCCGTCCTGCCCACCACTCGCCCCGCTCGCCCGATGTGGCGGCGCGTTCGCCGCGTGCTGATGTTCGTGCTGTCGATGGCGCTGGTGGCGGCCCTCTGGGAGCTCTACAAGTGGCGCGGCCCGCAGGACGGCGGCGACGTGTTCGGCTGGAAGATCCTGCCGCGCGCCAAGGACTCGATCATGCCGCACGTCGGCGACATCTGGAGTCGATTCGGCGACCCGATCAATCGCGCCTCCGACGAGACCGTGTTGTCGGTGGTCGCCAAGGGTGTGTGGTTCTCGTTCCGGCTGGTGCTCGCCGGGTTCGCGATGGGGCTCGTCGCAGGGGTGCTGCTGGCGGTGCTGATGACCCGCATGCGCGTGGCCGAGCGGGCGATCCTGCCGTACCTCGTCATCTCGCAGACCGTGCCGCTCATCGCGCTCGCCCCACTGGTGGCCACCTGGGGCGGCAAGGTGGAGATCGGTGGCTGGGAGTGGCCGCGCTGGCTCACCGCCAGCTTGCTGGGCGCGTTCCTCACGTTCTTCCCCATCGCGGTCGGCACGCTGAAGGGCCTCAAGTCGCCGCCTCCTGCGGCGCTCGAACTGATGGACAGCCTCGCGTCGCCGTGGCACCGCACGCTGTTCAAGCTGCGCTTCCCCGCAGCGGTGCCGTACATCGTGCCCGCGCTGAAGCTGGGCGCGGCCGGTGCGGTCATCGGTGTCGTCGTCTCAGAGATCTCCACCGGCCTGCGTGGAGGCATCGGCCGGCTGGTCACCGAGTTCGGGCAGAAGGCCACCAGCGATCCGGCCATCGTGTACACCGCGGTCCTCGGCGCAGCCGTGCTGGGGCTGCTGATGGCCGGCCTCATCGCCATCGCCGATGCCATCTTCATGCGCAACCGCCCCAAGGAGACCGAGTCGTGAGTGCAGTCGAAGTGGTCGGAGTCGACAAGATCTTCAACGCGGGCAAGACCGGGCAGGTCGACGCGCTCATCGGCATCGACCTCACCGTCGAGCCCGGCGAGTTCGTCTCGCTCATCGGTCCCTCCGGGTGCGGCAAGAGCACGCTGCTGCGGCTCATCGCCAACCTCACCGAGCCGTCGTCGGGTGGCATCACCGTGAACGGCAAGTCGGCGAAGCAGTCGCGCCTCGACCAGGACTACGGCATGGCGTTCCAGCAGGCCGGACTGTTCGAGTGGCGCACTGTCGCCCGCAACGTGGAGCTGCCGCTCGAGTTGAAGGGGTGGGACCGCGCCAAGCGTCGTGCCCGCGCTCGCGAGATGCTGGAACTGGTGAAGCTGCCCGACTTCGCCGACCACATGCCGTGGCAGCTGAGCGGCGGCATGCAGCAGCGCATCGCCATCGCCCGCGCCCTGGCCGCGCACCCACCGCTGCTGCTGATGGACGAGCCGTTCGGCGCGCTCGA
>JAUXQB010000310.1 GCA_030685215.1 Actinomycetota bacterium | reverse complement strand
GCGGGGTGTCATCAGTGGTCTGCGTGCGCTCGGTGCCGAGCCGTTCGTGGTGCCGGCCATGGGCAGCCACGGCGGCGCGAAGGCGGAGGGCCAGCGGGCGATGCTCGAGAGCCTGGGCATGACCGAGGAGGCCATCGGCGCCGAGATCCGCGCCACGATGGAGACCGTCGAGGTGGCCCGCACCTCCTCCGGCATGCCGCTCTACCTCGACCGCCACGCGGCCGGCGCCGACCGCATCTTCCCTGTGAACCGCATCAAGCCGCACACCTGCTTCAAGGGCCCCATCGAGAGCGGCTGCACGAAGATGGCTGTCGTCGGCTTCGGCAAGCAACCGGGTGCCGCCCAGATCCATGCGTGTGGACCGGTCGAGATGCGCAACCGCATCCTCGACGGCATTGCCGCGCTGCGCGGCACCGGTCGCCTGCTGGGTGGCCTCGGTTCGGTCGAGTCCGCCTCGGGGCAGGTGGTGCGCGTGCAGGCGCTCACCGCCGACGACGTGGGTGGCCCGGCCGAGATAGAGCTCACCGACTACTCGCGTTCGATGGTGCCCGCGCTGCCGTTCCCGCAGATCGACGTGCTCATCATCGACAAGGGTGGCAAGGACATCAGCGGCACCACGATGGACCCCAACGTCACGGGTCGCTTCTGGGTGCACGGGCTCGCCGATCTTGCCGAGCCCGACGTGAGCACGATCGTGCTGCTCGACATCACCCCGGTGTCGGGTGGGAACGTGCTCGGCATCGGGTTCGCCGACTTCATCCCCGTCTCCATCGCGCAGCAGATCGACTGGCAGAAGACCTACGTCAACTGCTTCACCGCGGGCATCGCCGGAGTGCGCCGCAGCCGCATGCCGATGGTGCTGCCCACCGACGACGACTGCATCAAGGCCGCGCTCAGCATGTGCGGTCGCGCGTTCGACCAACCGAAGCGGGTGGTGCGCATCGAGAGCACGCTGCACCTCACGCGCTGCTGGGTGAGCGATGCGCTGCTGGGTGAGCTGCCGGTCGGCGCCGAGATCGTCGAGTGACGCCGGCATGACCGGCTCGCTGGTCGACGACCTGCGCGCGGTCGTCGGGCAGCAGCACGTGCTCACCGACGCCGACCTGCGCGCCACCTACGAGACCGACTGGTTGCGCCAGTGGCACGGCACCACTCCGTGCGTGGTGCGGCCGGGTTCGGCGGCGGAGGTGGCCGATGTGTTGCGCACGTGTGCGGCCGCGGGCGTCGCAGTGGTCCCGCAGGGTGGCAACACCGGGCTGGTCGGCGGCAGCGTCCCCCGCGCAGGCGCGGTGCTGCTGTCGATGCAGCGGTTCACGTCGCTCGGCGAGGTCGACCCGTTGGCGATGCAGGTCACTGCCGGCGCGGGCGTCACCATCGAGGCACTGCAGCAGCACGCTCGCGCTGCGGGTCTCGACTTCGCGGTCGACTGGGGTGCGCGCGCCACGGCCACCGTCGGCGGAGCCGTCAACACCAACGCAGGCGGTTCGCGTGTGGTGCGGTTCGGCACGATGCGCGCACAGGTGTTGGGTCTGCAGGCGGTGCTGGCCGACGGGTCGGTGATCACGCAGCTCGACGGGCTGCCGAAGGAGACCGCCGGATCACACTTGCCGAGCCTGCTGGTCGGCAGCGAGGGCACCTTGGCCGTGGTCACCGCCGCGCGGATGCGGCTGGTGCCCTGGTACCGCGAGACGGCTGCGGCGGTCATCGCCTGCGACTCGCTGGTGCACGCGGTCGGACTGCTGCCGATGTTGCGCCAGCTGCCGTCGCTCGACGCCGTCGAGTTGTTGATGCCCCACGCGCTCGCGGTCGCGTGTCGTCACCTCGGCGTCACTCCACCGCTCGACCCGTCCTCGGCGGGGGCGTTCGTGCTGGTCGACTGCGCGGCTCACAGCGATCCGTCGGACGAGCTGGCTCAGTTGCTGCAGCAGGAGCGAGGTGTCATCGCCACCGATGCTCGTCGCGATCTGCTGTTCCACATCCGCGACCACGTCACCATCGCGATCGGTGCGCTCGGCGTGCCGCTCAAGCTCGACGTGGCCGTGCCGGTGCAGCACCTCGACCGGCTCGTGCGTCGCACCACGGCGGCGCTGCCGTCAGGCGCGCAGCTGGTGGTGTTCGGTCACCTCGCCGAAGGCAACCTGCACGTCAACGTGCTGGGCGCCGGCGACGCCGCAGCCGAGGTGCGCGACACCGTGCTCGCGGCAGCCGTCGAGTTGGGTGGCACGGTGAGCGCGGAGCACGGCATCGGCGTCGCCAAGACCGACTGGTTGCAGAGGATGAAGGGCCCGGCCGCGTTCGGTGCACTGCTCGCCATCAAGCGCGCACTCGACCCGCAGGGGTTGCTCAACCCGGGGGTGCTGTTCCCCGTGGAGTGAGCCGTCGTGATGTTCGAGTAGGAATGACACAAACCATCCGCTATGGTTACAGTCATGGCGACAAGAACACGCGACGACTCGGTGCCCGACGGCTACGACCCATCGCAGTTCCCGGCGTTCGCGGTCACGGTCGACGTGGTCATCCTCACGATGTCGGAAGGTGCGCTGCACGTGCTGCTCGTACGCCGCGGTCAGGCGCCGTACCAGGGCATGTGGGCCATCCCCGGTGGCTTCAAACTGCCCACCGAGACGCTGCACGAGGCTGCTCGCCGCGAACTGGTCGAGGAGACCGGCGTCGACGCCGCCAGCCTGCTCACCCAGTTCGGCGCGTACGGCGACCCTGAGCGCGATCCACGCATGAACGTGGTCACCATCGGCTACCTCGCCGTGCTGCGCGACGTCGGTGCGGTGGTGGCCGGCACCGATGCCGCCGACGCTGCGCTGATGCCGATCGATCAGGTGCTCGACGGCTCGGTGGAGCTGGCGTTCGACCATCTCCAGATCGTGCGCGACGCGGTCGCCCGTGTGCGCGTCGAACTCGAGGTGTCGGGCGTGGCCACCGCGTTCGTCGGCACCACCTTCACGCTCGCCGAGCTGCGCCAGGTCTACGAAGCCGTGTGGGGCGTGCACCTCGACGGCGCCAACTTCCGCCGCAGCATCGTCGCCGAGAGCGGCTGGGTCATCCCGACCGGCCACCGCGCACAGCCGGGTGCGGCCGGCGGCAAACCCCCCGAACTGTTCCGTGCCGGTCGGGCATGGAAGCACGGCGGCCCCATTCGTCGCCCCAGGAACCAGAAAGGCAGATGACCATGAGAGCAGTCGTCCACAGGAAGTACGGCCCACCCGAGGTGTTGCACCTCGTCGACGTCGACACACCCACGCCTGCCGCCAACGAGGTGCTGGTGAAGGTGCACGCCACCACGGTGAACCGCACCGACACCGGGTTCCGAGCGGGCAAGCCCATCATCGTGCGACCGTTCTCGGGTCTTCTCCGCCCTCGGCGTCAGACGCTCGGTTCAGAGTTCGCCGGCGAGGTCGCGGCCGTCGGAGCCGACGTCACGCACTTCGCGGTGGGCGACCGCGTGTTCGGCTCTGTCGGCGATCGGTTCGGCGCGAATGCGCAGTTCATGGTCGTGAGGGAGACTGCGCCCATCGCGCTCATCCCGGACGGCATGTCGTTCGAGGAGGCGGCTGCGGTCACCGACGGGTCGTTGCTCGCACTGAACTGCATGCGCGGGGCCGGCATCACTGCCGGGCAGCGGGTGCTCGTGTACGGGGCATCGGGATCGATCGGTACGGCGGCGGTGCAGCTGGCCAAGCACCTGGGCACCCACGTCACGGCCGTGTGCGCGACGCCGAACCTCGAGCTCGCCCGCTCGCTGGGCGCCGATGTCGTGATCGACTACACCGCCGAGGACTTCACCGAGAACGGCGAGCAGTACGACATCATCTTCGACTCGGTGGGCAAGCACAAGTTCCGGCTGTGCCGTCGATCGCTGGCACCGAAGGGCACCTACCTGGGCACCGACCTCGGTTTCCTGTGCCAGAACCCGTTCCTCGCGCTGGTCACCAAGCTCTCGCGTGGCCGCAGGGTTGTGTTCCCCATCCCGAAGTTCCGCCAGGCCGACGTCGAGATGCTCAAGGAGCTGCTGGAGACGGGCCACCTTCGTCCGGTCGTCGATCGCATCTATCCGCTCGAACAGATCGTCGAGGCGACCCGGTACGTCGACACGCAGATGAAGGTCGGCAACGTCGTCATCACTGTCGCGTGACCCGCTCCGCAGGCGGGATCAGACGGGGAGCAGCGCGAGGAGGTCGGTGCGGCGCTTCGGGCCGAGCAGTGGCTCGGCGGGCCGGTTCTCGCGGTCCTGCCACGCGGCCAGCACGCGTGCGCTGACGTCGGTGTCCTTCATCAGCTGGTCGGGTGTGGAGAGCAGGTTGAAGCTGCGGAAGAACGCGCGCAGCACCACCGCGTCGCTGCGCATCGCCGGCAGCAGGCCGTCGCGGAACACGCTGCGCATGAACGTGCGCGGGTCGGTCGAGTCGCCGTCGGGGTCCTCGCCGGAGAGCATCGCCGCGGCGACGCGCCGCGCCTCGGTGTCCTGGTCGACGCCGGCGCGGTACCACGGGAAGATCTCCGCGCGCAGTGCGCTGTCGTACGCGAGCGCCATCGCCGCAGGATCGTCCGGGTGCGCGGCCACCGCGTCGGCCATCAGGTGCGCGCTCCAGAACGCAGTGGAGCACCCGCGGCCGTAGAGCGGATTGGTGCACAGCACCGCGTCGCCGACAGGCAGCACACCGGTGGCCACTGGCAGGCCGCCCACCACATGGTCGCGCCAGCGGTTGAGGAGGCCGGCCATCACGTGCACCTGTTCGGTGATCGGCTCGGCCCGCCCATCGAGCCACGGGGCGGTGGCGACCAACTGGCGCGCGCAGGCGTCGAACACGGCAGGGTCGGCGAGCATCTTGCGCAGCTCGTCGTCGTTGGTGGGCGTGGCCAGGGTGACGCTGAACGTCTGGTTGTCGCCGACGAACACGCCATACTTGAGGTAGCCGAGGTCGCCACCGATGGGGCCGGTGCGCGGCGGGTACTCGGCGTCGGGCAACAGCCGATAGAAGCGGCTGAAGTAGACGATGCCGGTGTCGTCGACCTCTTCGGCGACGGGCGCTGCGCCCGCAGCGAGCAACCACTCGCTCAGCGCGCTGCGGCGGCCGGCGGCGACCACGGTGAGGTCGCCGTCGATGGTGCTGCCGTCGGCGAGGTGCACGCCGGTGATGTGCGGTACGGGACCGTCCGCGGTGTCGGCCGTGAGGAGCCCGACGACGCCGACGCCGGTGCGGAACGTGACGCGACCTTCGGCCACCGCCGCTCGGCGGAGCACCCACTCGAAGGTGGTGCGCCGGCAGGCCAGCATCACCAGCTCGTCGTCGTCGGGCACCCGCTCGAAGTTGGTGATGGTGTCGGGGATGTCGTCGCCGAACCGCATCTCGGTGGCGCCCTCGTGGAGCAGCTGCGCGTAGATGTCGGCGTAGTCGCGGCGCAGCAGGCCCACCAGTCGCGCGAGGAACGCATGGCTGTGACGCACCTGGGGAGCGCCGCGACGGTCCCAGTCGAACGCCTCGTCGGCCGACGACGGCATGGGCGTGTCGTCGCGCTCCACCACCGTGACCTCGTGGCCCTGACGAGCCAGCACCAACGCCGAGCCGAGCCCGGACACCCCTCCACCGACCACGATCACGCGCATGAGCGCGACCATACGAGGCGCCGCCGGCGTACGTGCGGTCGAACGTCGCGGCCGGCGTGGGTCAGCTGCGCATCGAGTAGCCGACGCCGCGCACGGTGCGCACCCAGCTCTTCACGCCGTCCTGGTCGATCTTCTTGCGCAGGTTGGCGATGTGCACGTCGACCACATGGTCGTCGCCGAACCAGCTGTCGCCCCAGATCCTGTCGATGAGCTGCTGGCGGTTGAACACCACCTTCGGTTGCGCCGACATCGTGTCGAGCAGATCGAACTCGATGCGGGTGAGCTCGACCGTGCGATCGGCGACGGTGACTTCGCGAGCGGCCGGGTTCACGACCAGGTCGCCGAACTGTCGCAGCTCGTGGTGTTCGGCAGCGGCCCTGGGACGGCGCAACAGCGCCTCCACGCGTGCGGCGAGCTCGCGGCCGGAGAAGGGCTTGGTCATGTAGTCGTCGGCGCCCATGCGGAAGCCGAGCAGCTTGTCGACCTCGTCGTCGCGACCGGTGAGCATGAGCACGTAGGCGGTGGACCGCTCACGGATGACTCGGCACAGGTCGAGCCCGTCGCCGTCGGGCAGGCTCAGGTCGAGGATGACCATGTCGGGCTGCAGCGCCGCCAGTTCCACCAGAGCCTTGGCGACCGTGTCGACCGCGCGCACGCGGTGGCCTTCGTTGGTGAGCACGGTGGTGACGACGCGTGTGAACTCCGGAGCGTCCTCCACCACCAACACGTCAACGGGCACGTCGCGAATGATCGCACACGAGGCCGTCGGTCACCGGAACCCCGGCCGCGGTGTGGTGGGTCAGGCGGCGAGCAGCGCGGTCGGCTCGACCGGCTGCGGCTCGCCCTCGCGAGCGAGCTCGCTGGGCACGAAGTGCTCGGCGGCCTCGGCCGAGGCGAGGGTGGCGACGGACCACCACACGTGAGGGCTGCGGGTGTCGAGCAGCGGGTGCCACAGCACGCCGAAGTCGCTCAGCCCGCCGGCGACCAGGCGGTCGATGGCCCACACGAAGAACACCGCGCGGGTGTCGTGGTAGGTGGCGAACGGCTTGCCGTCGCGGTCAGCGGTCACGAAGAAGGCGGGGCGGGTGGCACGGAGCTGCTCGAGTGCAACAACTGCGCCGTCCGCCCGCACGGTGCGAAGGATGGTGGAGAGGAGCTCGCTGTGCGTCATGTCATCAGTATCCGCCGTTTCGTGCCGAGAATCCGGCGGATCTTCTGGCACAATGAGCGATATGGCTGCGGAATCCTCAGGAATCGACCGAATCGACAGTGAGATCCTCTCCATCCTGCGCGACGATGCTCGCATTCCGTACCAGACGCTCGGCGATCGCGTGCACCTCTCGGCCAATGCGGCGGCCGATCGCGTGCGCCGGCTGGTGCGCAACGGCGTCATCCGCCGGTTCACGGTCGACATCGACCAGGCGCGTCTCGGTCGCGACCTGGAGGCCGTCATCGACGTGCGCGCCGGCGACGTCGACCGCTTCCGACGTGGTGCGCTCACCTGCCCGGAGGTCACTCGCCTCGCGCACGTCACCGGCCGCACCGACTTCCAGGTGCACGTGCACGTCGCGGGCACCGCCGGGCTCAACGACCTGCTGCAGCGGTTCACCACCGAGTTCGGCGCCTCCGAGACCCTCACCACGGTGGTGCTCGAGCGCGCTCGCTGAACCGACGACGCGACGACACGCGTGTTGCCGCATTAGCAGTCAAGGGTTTAGAGTGCTAGCACTCTCACACCGCGAGTGTCAGCCCTCGGCTGCCGCCCGTGATGCGAACCAATTCACCTCAAATTCTCTGGAGGACAGCAATGCCGAAGCAGATCGCTTTCGATGAGGCCGCTCGTCGCTCGCTCGAAGCGGGTATGAACAAGCTCGCCGATGCCGTGCGCGTCACGCTCGGGCCGAAGGGCCGCAACGTCGTACTCGACAAGAAGTGGGGCGCCCCCACCATCACCAACGACGGTGTGTCCATCGCCAAGGAGATCGAGCTCGACGATCCCTTCGAGAACATGGGCGCCCAACTGGTGAAGGAAGTCGCCACCAAGACCAACGACGTCGCCGGCGACGGCACCACCACGGCGACGGTGCTCGCGCAGGCAATGGTGCAGCACGGCATGCGAAACGTCGCGGCCGGCGCCAACCCGATGGGCCTCAAGAAGGGCATCGAGAAGGCAGTCGCCGCTGCGGTCGAGAGCATCAAGAGCCAGGCCACCGTGGTCGACGACAAGGACCAGATCGCCGCTGTCGCCACCATCTCGGCTGCCGACGCGTCGGTCGGCGAGGTCATCGCCAACGCCATCGACAAGGTCGGCAAGGACGGCGTGGTCACGGTCGAGGAGAGCAACACCTTCGGTACCGAGCTCGAGTTCACCGAAGGCATGCAGTTCGACAAGGGCTACCTGTCGCCGTACTTCGTGTCCGACGCAGAGCGCCAGGAAGTCGTCCTCGAAGACGCCTACATCCTGTTCAACAGCGGCAAGATCAGCACGGTCCAGGCCATGCTGCCGGTGCTCGAGACCGTGATGAAGTCGGGTCGCCCGCTGCTCATCATCGCCGAGGACATCGACGGCGAGGCACTCGCCACGCTGGTCGTCAACAAGATCCGCGGCACGTTCACCTCGGCAGCCGTCAAGGCCCCGGGCTTCGGCGACCGTCGCAAGGCGATGCTGCAGGACATGGCCGTGCTCACCGGCGGTCAGGTCATCAGCGAGGAAGTCGGCCTCAAGCTCGAAGCCGTCACCCTCGACCTGCTCGGCCGTGCCAAGCGCGTCATCATCACCAAGGACAACACCACCATCGTCGACGGCGATGGCGAGCACGACGACGTGGTCGGCCGCATCAATCAGATCAAGGCCGAGATCGACAACACCGACAGCGACTGGGACCGTGAGAAGCTGCAGGAGCGTCTGGCCAAGCTGGCCGGCGGTGTTGCGGTCATCAAGGTCGGCGCAGCCACCGAGGTGGAGCTGAAGGAGAAGAAGCACCGCATCGAAGACGCGGTGTCGGCCACTCGTGCAGCCATCGAAGAAGGCGTGGTCGCCGGTGGCGGTACCGCCCTCGTGCGTGCCCGTGCCGCGGTGAAGGCCGTGGTCGATTCGCTGGAAGGCGACGAGGCCACCGGTGCCCGCACCGTGTACGAGTCGCTCACCGCGCCGTGCCGCCTCATCGCCGACAACGCCGGCCTCGAGGGTGCAGTCACCACGCAGGCCGTCGAAGCCGCTTCTGGCGCGATGGGCCTCAACGCCGCAACCGGCGAGATGGTCGACCTGGTCAAGGCCGGCATCATCGACCCGGCCAAGGTCACCCGTGCGGCGCTGCAGAACGCAGCGTCCATCGCGGCCCTCGTGCTCACCACCGAGTGCCTCGTTGCCGACAAGCCGGAGAAGAACGCCGGCGGCGCCGGTGGCGGCGGCATGGGTGGCGGAATGCCCGGTATGGGAATGATGTGAGGGATCGCGGGGTTACACCTCGCATCCCCCCTCGAGACGACCTCGGCGGCCTCACGGCCCCGGGGTCGTCTCCGTTTTCGGGCCGGGTAGGCTCGGCTCATGGCTGACTCGGGGAAGCGTCCGTTCTGGATGCACCAGCTGGTCGAGTACATCCTCGGCGTGGCCCTGCTGGCCAGCGGCATGCAGAGCCCGCAGCCCATCGTCCCGTCGCTGCTCGGCGGCATCATCATCATGCATGCGGCCATCACGCGCGGCTCGCTGGCGGCGTTCCGAATCATCGACCGCAGGCTCCATCGCGTGCTCGACCCGTTCATCATCGGCCTGCAGTTCTTCGCCGCGGTGCAGCCGTGGGTCAGTGTCGACAACGGCACCCGCGCGATCATCGCGGCCATCGCCGTGGTGCACGCCGTGGTGTGGGTGGGCAGCAGCTACACGGAGAAGAAGAAGCTGCCGAAGTCTGCCACCGCGGGTGCCGCCCCGAGCACACCGAAGCCGGCCGCAACGCCCGCCGAGCCGGCCGACCGGGCCACCTCGCTGGGCCAATCGGCAGGGCGGTTCGTGGGTTCGGGCGTGCGGGTCGTTCGCAACGCAAAGGCCAAGCGCGCCGGTGAGTAGTCGTCGGTAGCCTGTGCGCATGGCGTTCGAAGCTCCCGCACCCGACCTCAACAAGCTCATCGCTGCATGGGAAGAGTGGGAGTCCGGCGAGCAGACGCCGGGCAAGGTGATGGCCACGATGAAGACCGCCGGGCTGCCGCAGGTGCTGCAGCAGCTCATCGCGAGCGGCTGGACCCCCACTGCCTAGTCCGGCTCGACGGCCGGGCGGCGCACAGTTCATCCCGCGGCCGGAAGCGTGGCGGGAAGGTGCGGCTCCGCCGTGGCCGGTGCCCTCGCTGCCGCTCGCCACGGCCACTGTCGCCGCCGCAGTCGCGGCGCACACCGTGCCCGAGTCGCTGCAGCCCGAGTTCCCCGACGCGCGCCTGTCGGCCGTGCTCGCCGTGTTGGCCGATGGGCCGGAGGGTGCCGAGGTGCTGCTCACCCGTCGCTCGATGCACCTCAGCAGCCACCGCGGCGAGGTGAGCTTCCCCGGCGGCCGTCTCGACCCGGGCGAGACCTACGTGGAGGCTGCGCTGCGGGAAGCGCACGAGGAGGTGGGGTTGCACCCGTCCGACGTGGAGGTGGTCGGCCAGTTGCACCCGATGGGCACCTGGGTGAGCCGGAGCTGGATCGTGCCGGTGGTTGCGAGGGCCGCCAGCCCGCTGCCGCTGCAGGGGCGCACCGGAGAAGTCGATCGGGTGCTGTGGGTACCGTTGCGCGATCTCACCGCGCCGGGCACCTTCCGTGAAGAGTGGTGGCACACCGACCTCGGCGAACGGCCGATCTACTTCTTCGAGCTCGACGACGAGACGGTGTGGGGCGCCACTGCGCGCATGCTGCACCAGTTGCTGCGGGTGGCCCACGGTCTGTCTGGCGACGACCCCGAGCCACCCCGCGCTCTGAACTGATCCGTCGCTCGCCTCAGGGCCCGCCGGCCACGCGGACGGCGGCGTAGAACGCCTGCGCCCACGTGAAGCACGACGGTCGCAGGAACACGCTGCGGGTGCCGCAGTGGGCTCGCATGTCGGCGAGGAACTGCCGGTCGACCGCGAGGCGGTTGCTGCGGTTCCAGAACGTCGCGCCACGGCCGTAGCGGCGTTCGAGCAACGAGATGTTGCGGTAGCCGAAGTCGTGCCGGCGGCACGGGTCGCGGAAGTTGAACGACAGCCCGGTGTTGCCGACCAGCGGTGCCGAGCAGCCGTCGCTGGTCCAGTCGAACCAGCGGTCGCCGTTGGCCGATGCGACGACGAACTGGCGCAGTGACACGCCGAACAGCTGTCGCTGCACGTATGCCCAATCGCTGACGGCGCTGTGTGCGGAAGGGACTGGAGGACCGGCCGAAACCGGTGATACGACGGTCAGCAGACTCGTGACCGCGACGAGCACTGCGAGGCGAAATCGCATGGTGTGCTCCTTGTGCTGACGCCCGTGGGCGTGTCGCCGATTCAAGCGGCCCGCGCTGCGGATGCCAACGCCCGACGCGGCATGTACCGCCAACGATCAGTCGACCAGCTCCTGCAGCAGCTCCCAGGCGGCCTGCACGTGGTGCAGGTCAGTGCTGCGAGCGCCGATCGACACTCGGCATGCCACCCGGCCGTCGAGCACCGTGCGCGTGAAGAGTGCGCGACCGGTGTGGTTCGCATCACGGATGAGGCGGTCTGTGGCCTCGTCGCCCGCGACGAGTCGCACGCACAGCAGGTTGAGCGGGTGCGGCGCGACGATCTCGAATCGAGGATCGGCGGCCACCCACTCGGCCAGGGCCTGCGTGGCGGCGACGTGTCGACGGATCATCTCGATCGCGTCGGCGGCGCCACCGGCACGAATGGTGAACCACAGTTTCAGCGCGCGGAAGCGGCGCCCGAGTGGGATCTGCCAGTCGCGGTAGTCGATGACGGCGCCCGACTCCGCGGCCGCCGAGCGCAGGTACTCGGGCAGGATGCTCAACGCACCGAGCAGCGAGGCGCGGTCGGCGGTGTAGAACAGGTCGCAGTCGAAGTTGACGCCCATCCACTTGTGCGGGTTGGTGCAGTAGCTGTCGACCAGCTCGAGCCCGTCGTTCACCCAGCGGTGCTCCGGAGCGAGTGCTGCGATGCCGCTCATCGCTGCGTCGACATGCACCCACACGCCGGCGGCACGAGCGATGGGGGCGATGGTGGCCACCGGATCGAACGCCATCGAGCTGGTGGTGCCTCGCGTGCAGCACACCCAGAACGGCACGAGCCCGGCGGCCACGTCGGCGGCGACCATCCGCTCGAACTCGTCGGGTCGCATGGCGAAGGAGTCGTCGTGCGGCACGACGCGCAACTGAGCCGTGCCGATGCCGGCGATGCGCAGCCCCTTCTCGATGCTGCTGTGAGCCTGTGATGTTGCATATGCAACAAGATGCGACGTATCGCCGGTGGTGTTGATGGCGCCCCCTGTGACCTTCCACCGTGCGGCCAGGATGGATGCGAGCGTGGCTTCACTGGCCGAGCCGTGGATGACCCCGCCACCCGTCGCACTCGTGCTGCGGAACCGCTCGGGCAGACCGAGGAGCTCCTGCATCCAGTCCATCATCAGTGTCTCCACCTCGGTGCAGGCAGGGCTGGTGACCCAGCTCATGCCCTGCACACCGAGACCGGCGGCGGCCAGCTCGCCGAGGATGGCCGGATAGCTGGAGTTGCCCGGGAAGTACGCGAAGAACGACGGGTGCTGCCAGTGC
>JAUXQB010000299.1 GCA_030685215.1 Actinomycetota bacterium | reverse complement strand
TCGAGCTCACGAACCGCCGAAGCAGGGAACACGCCGCCCTCGATGGGCACCGTGACGGTCTTTCCCGTGCGGTCGTCGGTGATGGTGATGGTGTCGGGCATGTTGTTCCCTTCGATGACACGATGTCGGAATCGAGGGCTTTTGTCCCCCGTCGATTGAGACTAGCGGCGGTCGGGTGGCCGTGGTCCATCCGGCTCGGAGGCCAGCTCAGAGGGGCGTGTTGTCGTGCGGCCGTGGGGCCAGGCGCTCGCGCTTGTCGATGAGCATCAGCAGCGCTTCGCCGATGATCTGGCGGGTCTCGGCGGGGTCGACCACCGCATCGACGTAGCCGCGCTCGGCGGCGATGTAGGGGTTGAGCAGCCGTTGCGTGTAGTCGGCCTCGAACGCGGCGCGCTGTTCGGGCGTCGCCCGCCGTTGCAGGATGGCCGCCGCCTGGCCGGCGCCCATGACTGCGAGCTCGGCCCACGGCCAGGCCAGGCACAGGTCGTTGCCCATCTCCTTGCTGTCCATCACGATGTACGCGCCGCCATAGCTCTTGCGCAGGATGACGCAGATGCGGGGCACGGTGGCGCGGCCGTAGGCGAACACCAGCTGCGCGCCGTGACGGATCATGCCCCGCCACTCGAGGTCCTTGCCGGGGTAGAAGCCGGGCGTGTCGACCAGCGTGATGATGGGCAGGTTGAACGCATCGCAGGTGGCGACGAATCTGGCGGCCTTCTGCGAGGCGGGGATGTCGAGCGTGCCGGCGAGCGCGAGCGGCTGGTTGGCCACCACGCCCACCGGCATGCCGCCGATGGTGGTGAGCGCGGTGACCACGTTGGCGGCCCAGCGCGGCCGCAGCTCGAGCATGTCGCCGTCGTCGGCCAGCGCGCGGATGACCGACCGCACGTCGTAGCTGCCGGTGGACGACGCCGGGATGAGCGCGCCTGCCTCCGGTGTCTGGCGCGAGATGTCGTCGTCGGTGGGCCAGCGCGGCGGCTCTTCGTCGTTGTGCTGCGGGAAGTAGGCGAGGATGGCGCCGGCCATCTCGATGGCTGCGTCGAGGTCGGGTGCGACGAGCGTGGCGGCACCGCTGTACCGGCTGTGGCTGGCCGCGCCGCCGAGCTCGTCGTTGTCGATGACCACGCCGGTGAACTCGGCCACCATGGTGGGTCCGCTGACGAACGCGTACGCGGCATCGGTGAGCACCACGTGGTCCGCGATGCCGAGCAGCAGCGCGGGCCCCGACACCGCCGGCCCGTCGACGACGAGGACGGTGGGTACGACGCCCGAGCACTCGGTGAGCGCCTTGGCGGCGCGGCCCCAGCCGTGCAGCGCGCCGAAGCCTTCCACGATGTCGGCACCGCTCGACCGCAGCACGCCGACGAGCGGGAAGCCCTTCGTGCGCGCCGTCACGGCCGCATGCTCGATGATCGACGACGACTCGCTGGTGAGCGCCCCCTTGCGATCGGTGGCGTCGACTTCGACCCACACGACGAGCCGGTCGTTGAACTCGCGCACGTCGGAGCGCACCGAGCCCGGCACCTGGCTGCGGAGCGCGACGGGGGGCATTGGGCAGAGACTAGACGGAGCGGCCGAGGGGGAAGGCCTCTGCCCCCACGTACACGCCCGGCTGCTTCGCGCCCTGCGTGGCGATGACCTCGCGCAGCACCGACAGCAGCGCACGCGTGGGCGGGCCGGGGGCGGGACGCCGGCGCTGCACCCAGCCGACCACACGGCGAGGGAGCTCGGGCACCGCGATGCGTTGGAAGTCGCCCTTCAACCAGCGCGGCACCGCGGTGGCCGGCACGATGGCCGCGCCGTATCCCTCGAACGCCAGCGACGTGAGCAGGCGCACGCCGTCGATCTCCACCTGTGCTTCCAGTTCGATGCCCACACCGGAGGCCGCGCGGTCGATGGCGCGGCGCAGCGCGGCACCCAGCGGTGGCAGCATCAGCGGTTCGCCGGCCAGCTCGGCCAGCGGGATGGACTCGCGCCCGGAGAGGTGGTGGCGAGTGTGCACCAGCAGCACCAGGTCTTCTGCGAACAGCGGCTCGACCGTGACCTCGGGGTCGTCGACGGGCAGGTGGACGATGGTGGCGTCGAGCTGCTGGGCGAGCAGGCGGGGGAGCAGGTTGGTGGTGTTGCCCTCGTGCACGGTGACGTGCACGCCGACGTGCTGCGAGCGCAGTTGCGTGAGCAGCTGGGGGAGCAACCAACGGGCGGTGGTGCCGATGACCCCGAGGCGCGCGTCGCCGCGCACCTCGTCGCCACGGCTGGCCATCTCCGCGGAGATGTCGTCGAGCTCGTGCAGCACTCTGCGTGCCTTTTCGACCACAACATGGCCGTCGTCGGTGAGTCCGCCCCGCTGACGGTCGACCAGCACCACGCCGAGCTCGCGCTCCAAACGGGCGATGTGCCCGCTGACATTGGATTGCACGGTGTAGAGGGCCCGGGCGGCGGCCGAGAAGGTGCCGTGATCGGCGATTGCGACGAGGGTGGTGAGCTGCCGCAGATCCATCACGAAAAACGATACCGAGTATCTGCTGAATGCGCTTGAAAGATCACTCGTTCACGTGCATACTTTCACATGTTGCTCGTAGCGCATCGTCCCCCAACGATGCGCTCGACAAGAACCCAACAATGTGGTTCCCCCAATCACAGGGTTCAAAAGGTTGAGAGGCCCCGCTTCCCCCAAGCGGGGCCTTTCCCGTTTTGCCGTTCCGGCGATGGCGTACAGTGACGCCATGACCAGCCGCAAGACCGCCCCACGGGGCGCCGCCTTCTTCGACCTCGATCGCACCCTGCTGGCCGGTGCCTCTGGCGAGGTGTTCTCGCGTGCGATGCGGGAAGCGGGTCTGGTGAGTCGGCACATCCCCGGCGAGAACCTGCTCTACAAGCTGTTCAACACGGTCGGCGAGACCCTGCCATCGATGGCACTGGCCCGCCAGGCCGTCACGCTGGCCAAGGGCCGCCCGCAGGCCACCATCCAGCAGGCGGCCAACGGTGCCGCCGCGTCACTCGCGGCGATGGTGCAGCCACTGGCGGCGCCGCTGTTCGCCGAGCATCGCGCCGCCGGGCGACCCATCGTGCTCGCCACCACCACGCCGTACGACCTGGTCAAACCACTGGCCGACCTGCTCGGCCTCGACGACGTGGTGGCCACCCGCTACTCGGTCGCGGCCGACGGCACTTACGACGGCACGCTCGACGGCCCGTTCGTGTGGAGCGCGGGCAAGTTGGCGGCGGTGCGCGACTGGGCCGAGCGCCACGGCGTCGCGATGGCCGACAGCTTCGCCTACAGCGACAGCGTGTACGACACGCCGCTGCTGGCCGCGGTCGGCCATCCGTTCGTGGTGAACCCCGATCCGCGCATGATGCTCATGGCCGCGGCCCGCCGTTGGCCCACGCTCGACCTCTCCGCCCCCGCGGCCGAGAAGGCCGACCTCACGAAGGGCGTGTCGTCGATGGCGAAGATCCCGGTGGTCAACCTGGAGATCCAGCGGCTCGCGCTCAGCTTCACGCATCCGCTGTTCTTCCCGTACGCGAAGTTCCAGATCGACGGCACCGACCGCATCCCGGCCACCGGACCCGCCATCATCGTCGGCAACCACCGCAGCTACTTCGACTCGGCGGCGTTGGCGGTGGCCATCGCCCAGACCGATCGCACGGTGCGCTTCCTCGGCAAGAAGGAGGTGTTCGATGCGCCTGTCGTCGGGCAGATCGCCTCTGCGATGGGCGGCATCCGCGTGGATCGCGGCACCGGCAGCGACGAACCGCTGATGGCCGCCGCCGAGGCGCTGGCGAACGGCGATCTGGTGGCGATGATGCCGCAGGGCACCATCCCTCGCGGCCGCGCGTTCTACGAGCCCGAGCTCAAGGCCCGCTGGGGCGCCGCCCGCCTGGCCGCGCTTGCTCGCGTGCCGGTCATCCCCGTCGGCCTGTGGGGCACCGAGAAGGTGTGGCCGCGGTCGGCCCGGGTGCCGAACATGCTCAACGTCGTCATGCCGCCCACGGTGAGCATCACGGTCGGCGCGCCGGTGAAGCTCGCCTACAAGAGCCCCGACGCCGATACGAAGAAGATCATGAAGGCCATCATGGCGCTGCTACCGCCGGAGAGCCGTGAATGGCACGAGCCCACGGCGGAGGAGATCGCGTTGGCGCTGCCACCCGGCTACAAGGGCGACCTGCAGCACGAGTCCGTGCGCCGTCCCGGCACCGATTGATCGCGGGGCCGGATCAGCCGGTCGGCAGCGACTTCTTCGGTGGGCGTGGGAAGAACGGGCTGGTGCGTGCGACGTACTCCACGTAGCCCTTGCGCCGCTTCACCAGTGACTTCTCCAGCAGCGTGACGCCGCTCACCCGCCGCAGCAGGATGGTCATCACGACCGCGCCGATGATGCCCCAGCGGCCGACGGTGGTCTCCGCTGCGACCAGCGCGATGCCCCACCACACACACGCGTCGCCGAAGTAGTTGGGGTGGCGGGTGTAGCGCCACAGCCCCTTGTCCATCACCACGCCGGCGTTGGCCGGATCCTTCTTGAACCGGGCGAGCTGCGCGTCGCCGACCACCTCGAAGAACAGCCCTACCAACCACAGTGCGACGCCGAGCCATGCGAGCACGCCGAGATCGGGTGAGTCGGCGGTCTGGCCGAGCTGCACCGGCAGCGAGACCAGGAACATCAGCACGCCCTGCAACCCGAACACGGTGGCCAGCGAGATGATCGGGAAGCGCGGACCCCAGTGCTTGCGCATCGCCCGGTAGCGGTAGTCCTCGGGGGTGCCGTGGTTGCGCCAGAACAGGTAGCCGGCGAGCCGCAGGCCCCACACCGTGGTCATCGCCACCAGCAGGTTCTGGCGTGCGTCGAGCCCGTCGACGCGCAGGCGCACCGCCCACGCGACGCACACGAAGCCGAAGCCCCACACGATGTCGACGATGGACGCGTTCTTGAGCAGCAGGCTGACCACCCACGTGCCCAGCATCAGCACGAGGATGGTGAGCGCGGCGGTGCCGAGCGCGGTGGATGCGGCTGCTGCGATCATGAGGTGCCTTCCGGTTGGAGGAGCTGGTGGACGGCCGCGTCGGACTGCAGCCAGGCGTCGTCGAGCCAGCGGGTGAACTCGTCGCCGACGGGCACCTGCGAGCGGGGCACACGGCGTGCGTGGAACTGCACGGGTCGTGGGCGATGCGCGAGGTGGCGAAGGATGCCGCCGAACGTATCAAGCCCGTCGAAACCGACGTGCCATGCCAGCACGACGTCGGCGGTCGGGCAGCCCTCGACGAGCGCCTGCGAACCTGCCGGTCGCGGTGGCAGCAGGTGCTGCAGTGCGGCGAGTCGAGCGGCGCGCTCCGGCGAGCGCCCACCGATCTTGGCCAGCGCTCGTTGACGCTTGACGTCGTTGGCGCGTGTGCCTTCGGGGAAGATGACGGCCACCTGGTCGGGTTCCAGGCCTGCGGCGAGCGAGTGCAGTGCCGCCAGTTCCGCGGCCGAGTCGTCACTGCCTCGGTCGAGGAAGTGGTTGGGGAGGCGGTTGCCGACGATGTCGAGGCAGGGGTCGGAGAGCAGCTCACGCTTGAGCACGTAGCGCGGGTTCATCCGTGCCTTCGACGTGATGATCCACGCGCTGAGCAGCGAGTCGGCGAGGCTGGCGTGACGGCAGAGCATCACCACCGGCCCAGGGCTGAGGCAGGCCGCGTCGGCAGCCTCGATGCGGATGCCGGTGGTGAGGCGCAACGAGTCCATCAGGCGTGCAGCCCACCAACGCTGCAGCGCATAGTGCGCCGGGCGGTTCCCGCGCTGGCCCGTGAGCCACAGCGCAGCGGCGACCGCGACGCCGACGGTCTCGAGCCACGTCCAGCACACCGCGAACGCGAGCAGCCGCACCGTGGGTAGGCGGACGCGGCCGCGCACGAGATCCGACACCGCGGCAACGGGAATCCACAGCGGCGCCAGGAGCACGAGGAGGAGCGCGGCGACCAGGAGCACCGGGATGCTGACGGCGCGTCGCTTCAGCGAGGACACGGCCCCGAACCATAGCGATGGTGGCGGAGACGCGCGTCGCTGTGCTCGAACGTCGCACGACGAGCGCGCAGAGGGGAGAGGAAGTCCGTCTCGATGGCACCTGTTCGGAGCCGCCGACCGAACGGATTGCTGGGTGTGACGGCGGTGGAGCGGGGTCAGCCGTTGAACTCGGCGACCAGTGGCGCGTAGCGCTCCATCGCCGCGAGCGCGCCGTCTCGGTCGAGTGCCGGCAGACCGAGGGCGACGAACGAGGCGCCGAGGTCGCGCAGGTGCGCGAGGTGCGCCGGGTCGGGCTTGGCCGCGAACACGCCGAGCTCGAGCGTGGACGGGTCGCGGCCAGCGTCGGTGGCGGCCTGTTGCAGCTCGACCCACTTGTCGTCGACGGGGAAGCGGCCCTCGATGGGCATCCACACGTCGCCGTACTCGACGATGTGGCGGAAGTGCAGCGGTGTGGGGGAGGCGCCGATGACGATCGGGGGGTGCGGCTGTTGCACCGGCTTGGGCCAGCTCCAGCTCTTCTCGAAGTTGACGAACTCGCCGTGGAACTCGGCTTCCTCTTCGGTCCACAGCTGCTTCATCGCGAGGATCTTCTCGCGCACGAGCCGGCGACGGGTCTTCGGGTCGACGCCGTGGCCCTCCATCTCCTCGTGGTTCCACCCGTAGCCGACGCCGAACAACACGCGTCCGTTGGAGATGGTGTCGAGGGAGGCGACCTCCTTCGCGAGCCAGATGGGGTCGCGCTGCGCGACCAGGGTGATGCCGGTGCCGAGCTTGATGTGCTCGGTGGCGCCGGCCACGGCGGCCAGCGCGATGAACTGGTCGTGCGTGCGCCAGTACTCCTCGGGCAGCGGAGGCGCGCCCTCGCGGCCACCCCACGGTGTGCGGCGGCTGACGGGGATGTGTGAGTGCTCGGGGAACCAGAGCGCGTCGAAGCCGCGCGCTTCTGCCTCGCGGCCGAGCTCGACGGGCTGGATGCCCTTGTCGGTGGGGAAGATCAGGAGTCCGATGCGCATGGATCCGAGAGTATCCCGACGCCGGTGGTCAGTCGCCGGTCGCGCCGTCGGCCGCTTCCCGCAACAGGTCGGCGTGGCCGCAGTGGCGGGCGTACTCCTCGATCATGTGGATGAGGATCCAGCGCAGGTTCGGCTGCCAGCCGGCGATCCGCTGCGTGGGAGGGACGGCCGCTGCCAGCGTGTCCATGGCCGCCGAGCGGGTGGACTCTCGTGCGAAGTCGATCTCGGCGCGCAGTGCGACGAGGGCATCGGCGAGGCTGTCGGCGTCGGTGACGTGGAAGTCGCGGTCGGGGTCGTCGTCGGTGCAGAAGAGGAAGGGGGCGTCGTGCGCCATGAAGCGGCGACGGAACCAACCGCGTTCGACCTCGGCCATGTGCCGCACGAGGCCGAGCACGGTGAGGTCGCTCGGCGGCAGCACGAGACGCGCCTGGGCGTCGGTGAGTCCCTCGGCCTTGCGCAGCAGGATGGTGCGGTAGTAGTCGAGGAAGGAATGCAGCAGTGCCGCTTCGTCGCCCGCCGGCAGCAGTTCGGGGTCGGGCGCAAGCTCGGTCACGCGTTCGGTCACTCGTTCAATCACGACAGCGGTGCCCCGTCGAAGCGGTCGACGGTGGTGAACGTGGGCACCGGGTTGCGGCGCAGCTTGGTGTTCTGGTGCGTGGGCACGCCCAGGAAGATGGTGGCGACGAGTGCGTGGTCTGCGGGCAGCCCGAGGTGCGGCGCCGCGGCGGGCTCGGCGCGGCTGAGGAAGGTGGTCATCACGCCGCCGAGTCCGTGGGCGCGAGCCGCGAGCAGGATGCTCCAGCAGAACGGGTAGATGCTGGCACCACCGACCACCGGCGGCCGATCGAGGTTGCCGTCCATGATCGCGATGTCGCGGAGGTCGGCGGCCACTGCGAGGACGACGGGCACACTCCGGATCTCGTCGATGAGCGGGTTGGGCACGGCGACCGGTGCAGCATCGATCGACCGCCCGAACGCGAACGCTCGCTTGCCGACCGCGTTGGCGCCCATGTACTCCTCCCAGATCGGTCGCATCAGACCGGCCATGGTGTCGCGCAGCGCAGGGTCCTTCACCACCGCGACGCGCCACGGCTGCTTGTTGCCACCGCTCGGCGCGAACCGCGCCGTGTCGAGCACTGCTGCGACCGTGTCGTCGCTCACCGGGTCGTCGGTGAACCCGCGCACGGCGCCGGTGGAGCGAAGTGTGTCGAGGAGGTCCACCGCGTGGGGTCAGCCCGGGGTCGTGCCGTGGAACGTGGCGGCGATGTCGCGCTGCGACATCTCGCCGGGCAACTTGCCGGCGATGATCATCGCGAGCACTTCGTCCTTGGTGACGTCGTCCTTGTTGACGGTGCCGACGAGCTTGCCCTGCATCATCACGCTGATGCGGTCGGCCAGGTCGAACACGTCGTGGATGTCGTGGCTGATGAGGAAGATGCCGATGCCCTCGGACTTCAGCTGCATGATGAGCTCGCGCACCTGGGCGGTCTCGGCGGGGCCGAGCGCGGCGGTGGGCTCGTCCATGATGAGGATGCGAGCGTTGAAGTGCACGGCGCGAGCGATGGCCACCGATTGCCGTTGACCACCGGACAGCGACTTCACGGCCGTCTTCAGGTTCTTGAAGCGGGGGTTGAGCCGCTGCATCACCTTCTGTGTCGCGGAGGCCATGGCCTCGTCGTCGAGTGAGCCGGTGCGGGTACGTAGCTCGCGCCCGAGGAACACGTTGCCCGCAGCATCGATGTTGTCGGCCAGTGCGAGCTTCTGGTAGATGATCTCGACCCCGTGCGTGCGCGCGTCGCGCGGGTTGTGGATGACCACCGGTTGCCCGTTGATGCGGATCTCGCCCGCGTCGGCGGGGTGCGCCCCGGAGAGCGTGTGGATGAGCGTGGACTTGCCGGCGCCGTTGCCGCCGACCAGGCCGACGACTTCGCCGGGCTGCAGGTCGATGCTGACGTCGTCGACCGCGTGCAGTCCGCCGAAGGCCACCTTGATGTTGCGCAGTTCGCAGAGCGGCACGCCGGGGACGGTCTGTTCGTCGCTCATGGCCGGCCCGTCTGGATGACCCACGCGGCGACGATGGCACCGATGCCGAGGGCACCGAACATCTCGCCTCTCCGGCGCATACGGAGCAGTGCGTCGATGGCCACCGCGGTGACGAGCACCACGCCGACGACGATGTCCTGCGAGGGTGAGTCGATGTTGAGCAGTGACATGCCGGATCGCAGCGACTGCATCACCACCGCGCCGAGCACCGCGCCCGGGATGGTGCCGACGCCGCCGGAGAACGACGTGCCGCCGATGACCGCGGCGGCGATGACGTCGAGCTCGTTCTGGACACCGAGGTTGGTGGTGGACGAGTCGAGGCGAGCCGTCTGGATGGCGGCGCTGACGGCGCACAGCATGCCCATCACCATGTAGGTGTAGGTGATGGTGCGACGTGTGTTGATACCGCCCAGTTCGGCGGCCTCAGGGTTCCCGCCGTAGGCGTAGATGTAGCGGCCGAAACGCCGCCGCCGTGCGAGGTAGTTCATCAGCATGGTGACGCCGATGAGGATGAGCACCGGGTAGGCGAGTCCGACGGGGTCGCCGGTGGTGGGCGACGCGTACTTGATGGCGATGAGGTAGAGCCCGACGAGCACGGCGACGCACCCGCCGACGGCGAATCCGACGTCGACCGACATCGAGCGCACGGCGAGGTCGTGGCGGCGACGTCGCTGCCGGGCCATGACGATGGTGAACACGATGCCCACGCACACCAGCACGCCGACCACCCAGGTCTTCCACTCACCGAGCGATCGGTCAGGGGCACCGCCGAGGTAACGGAAGGTCTCGTCGACGGGTGCGAGGGTCTGGCCCTGCTTGTCGCCGACGCGGAAGATGAGACCGCGCCAGGCGAGGTACCCGCCGAGCGTGACGATGAACGCGGGCACCCCGATGTACGCGATGATCGATCCCTGGAGCAGGCCGATGATGGCGCCGAGGATGAGGCCGACGGAGAGCGCGACCAGCCACGTGTACCAGTGGTTCTCGCGCAGGCTGTCGATCGTGAGGTCGAGCCCGAGCACCGAGATGCGGCCGTCGGTCTGGACGAGCGCCATCGTGTAGCCGAGGAACCCGAGCAACGACCCGACCGAGAGGTCGATGTTGCGCGAGACGATGATGAACACCATGCCGGTGGCCATGATGCCGATCGAGACGCTCTGCACCGAGAGGTTCCAGAGGTTGCGGGAAGTGATGAACTTCCCCTCCGAGAGCATGTGGAACGCCAGCCAGATGACGGCGAGGGCGATCACCATGCCGAGCAATCGCGTGTCGATCCCGCTCGAGGTGACGAACTCGCGCCACGACTTGCGCGATCGGTCGGTTCGCCCGCTGTCGACCGCGGGAGCTGTGTCAGTCATCGATGGCCTCACTCGTGTGGAGCGTCACTGGTGGTATGGAGCCTGAACATGAATGCCTCCGCTCGCAGCGCGAGCGGAGGCATTCATCATTACTCAAATGTGGTGACCTGTGCTGCGCTCAGGCGCAGACCGACACCTTGGTGGCATCGACGCCGTTGCACAGCGTCGCCTTGTCGATCCAGCCTGCATCGAGCACGACGTTCAGGTTCTCCTGAGTGATCGGGATCGGGGTGAGCAGGATGGTGGCCAGGTCGTTGCCGCCGGGCGTGGTGAACGGCGAGGCGCCGGCCACCTTCGAGGCGTCAGCGTCCTTGCACAGCTGGACGGCTGCTTCACCAGCGGCGGTACCGAGTGCACGGGCGTCCTTCCAGACGTCGACCGTCTGCGTACCGAGTGCCACGCGGTTGAGGGCGGCCTGATCGCCGTCCTGCCCGGACACCGGGATCGAGCCGGCCAGGCCCTGGGCGTCGAGCGCCGCGATCACGCCGCCGGCCATGCCGTCGTTCTGCGCGAGCACTGCGTCGATCTCGTTGTTCTCGGCCGTCAGGAACTGCTCCATCGATGCCTGGGCCGTTGCCGGATCCCAGTTGTCGGTGTAGGTCTCGCCGACGATGGTGATGTCGCCGGCTGCGACTGCTTCACCGATGACCAGCTCCATGCCGGACCGCAGGAAGTCTGCGTTGGCATCGGCCGAGTTGCCCTTGATGATCACGTAGTTGCCGGTGGGTACCGCTGCGAACACGGCCTCGGCCTGCATCTTGCCGACCAGCTGGTTGTCGAACGTGATGTACAGCGCGTCGGGATCCTCGATGAGGCGGTCGTACGCGATGACGGGTACGCCGCCGGCGACGGCACTGGCCACGGCCGGCTTGATGGCCGTACCGTCCTGAGCCAACACCACGAGCACGTCGGCACCTTGCGAGATGAGGTTCTCCAAGTTGCTGGCCTGCGTCTCGGCCGACGACTTCGCGTCGTTCGAGACGTAGGTGCCGCCGCCGGCTTCGATGGCGGCCTTGAGCGCTGGCTCATCCCACTTGGCCCAGCGTTCTTCCTGATAGTTGTTCCACGACACACCGACCGTGCATTCGTCGGTGCCCGCTGCGCCGGTGGTCTCGGTGGACCCACCGTCCGCAGTGGTGGTCGTTGCCTCGTCGTCGTCGCCGCATGCGGCCACGATCAACGCAGCGACGGCTAGTGCTGCTAAGCGCTTCTTCTGCATGACTACCTCCCCCTCCAGAGTGGTTGGAGCACTCGCTTGACGAGTTTGCTCAAGAGGAAAACTATCACGCTGGACTGGACCGACGAGCAATCCCCGAGTAGCTCGGCGCTGCGTCAGAAGCGGCCGCCGTCGACGAGGAAGTGCTGCGCGGTGCACGCGGCTCCGTCGTCGGCCGCGAGGAACAGCACCATCTGCGCGAACTCGTCGGGGGCGATGCGCCGTTTGATGGCCTGTGCGTCGAGCGTCGCCCGCTCGCCCTCTGGGCTCCACCACTTCGTGAGCTGCCGTTCGGTGGGCACCCACCCGGGCATCACGGTGTTGACGCGCACCCCGTGCGGACCGAACGTACGAGCCATGGTGCGGGTGATGCCCTCGACCGCCGACTTCGCGATGGCGTACCCGGGGAACATGTCCTCCTGCATCAGGTAGCTGCTCGACCCGATGTTCACGATGGAGCCGTGGCCGGCGGCGATCATCCCCGGAGCGAGCGCTTGGATGGCGAAGAAGTAGTGGCGCAGGTTGGTGTTGATGCGGTTGTCGAAGTACTCCGGCGTCACGTCGCGCCAGTCGTGGCGGTCGTCGTTGGCCGCGTTGTTCACCAGGACCGACACGCCACCCAGCACGGCGACCGCGGTGGCGCACGCCTGCTGCAGCGCGGGGATGTCGAGCAGGTCGACGTGCAGGAACACCGGATCGTGCGCAGCTCCCGCGTCGTGGCAGCGGTCGATGGTGGCCTGCGCGGCCGCGTCGTCGATGTCGACGAACGCCACCTTGCACTGCTGGCGGGCGAACTGCTCGACGAGTGCGCTGCCGATGCCGGCCGCTCCGCCGGTGATGAACACGCCGCGACCGGCGAGCGACGGGTAGGTGGCGTACTGCGGTGTGGTGTGCTGATCGTTCATGGGTCGCTCCTGGGTTCGACGGCACCTCGTTCGATGGTGACGTGCTGGTCGGCGTCGATCGTCATCCACGGACCGAACTCGCCGTCGGGCCATTGGACGCGCAGTTCGGCGGCGTCGGCGCCGCCGAGGCCGAGGTGGACATCGCCGAGCGAGCCGCCGGCGTGCCCGCCGCCGACCGTGACCTCGCGTGCCTCCACGCGGCCGTCGACGCGCAGCTCCAGCCACGCGCCGATGGCGTCGACGTTCGGCGCGGGTTGTTGCAGCCGAACGGACAGCCAGTGGCCCATCGGTTCGGGTTGCGTGGCATTGCCGGCCCCGACGTTGCGCCACAGCGACACGTTCTCCCTCCGGTTCACCACGACGAGATCCAACAGGCCGTCGCGGTTGAGGTCGACGAGCGCGGCGCCGCGGGCTCGCGCGTAGTTGACGATGCCCGCGGCCTCTGCGCCTTCCACGAACGTGCCGTCGGCGGTGCCGAGCAGCAGGTTGCTCGGGTCCTTCGACGCACCATCGACCTGTGCCTCGACGTTGCCCTTGCTGACGAACAGATCGACGAAGCCGTCGTTGTTCACATCGTCGAACTCGGGGTGCCAGGCGGTCGACGGCAGGATGTCGCCGCCGATGAACGGTCGTTGCGCGTTGACGCCGCGCTCGACTGCAATGTCGTGGTACGCAGGGCCCTGAGCGTCGTCGAGCGACTGCAGCTTGTTGTCGCCCTGGCTGGTGATGTACACCTCCGGGCGACCGTCACCGGTGAGGTCGTGGCTGGCGATGCCCATGCCCCAGATCTGCAGCGGGCGCCACCCGTCGTCCGCGGTGTACGTGCGGGGCGCTTCGCCAGGCGTCATCTGCCACAGCTGCTCCTCGCCGTCGCGGTAGTAGTGACGGTCGTTGGCCACCCGCAGATCGCGGCGGCCGGTGCGACTCCAGTCGCTGAACAGCACCGACAGCGTGCAGTGGCCGGGCGTCAGCGCGACTGGGTCCGCGTAACCGTCGCCTGCCGTGGCCGGGCGGAGCAGCCTGCTGTCGCCACACGTGAAGCTGTCGGGCACCAGGTAGCTGCCGAACGCGAGCGTCGGCAGCGCGTTGTCGGCCTCCCACGTGGCGCTGAACGCGACCGTCCAGTCGTCGCCGGCGGGGATGCCGAGTGCCTCGCCGGCGTCCTCGAACTCGCAGTCGCCCAGACCGCGAAGGAGCACGTTGCCACCGCGACGGAGCACGGCGAGGTCGACGAGCCCGTCGCTGTCGATGTCGAGCGGGTACGCGCCGGTGACCTCGGTGAGGTCGGTGACCGGCGACGGGTGCTCGGTGAACTGCAGCGCCCCGCCGATGGGGCTGTCGTTGCGGTACAGCGCGGCCGGTTCTGCGCCGCCGGCGAAGTAGAGCTCGTCGAGACCGTCGGCGTCGCAGTCGAAGGTGGCCACCCCGCCACCGACGAAGAACTCGAAGTCGCCGGTGTAGGTGTGCTCGATGCCGGCCGACGTCGACTCGTCCACGAAATGGGGCGCCGCGGAAGGCTGCGTCGCCGAGCCGCTGTCGCGCCGCTCGATCAGCACGACGCCGGCGACCGCGATCGTGGCAACGATCGCGGCTGCGCCGAGGGTCCGTCGCCGCGGCCAGGCTCTCGTAGTCATCGCCGTCAGCTGCTGGTGCCGAGTGGCAACTGGTCCACGTTCAGCCAGCGGCCGCCGGTGGCCCGTCGCAGCACGAACGTGGTGGCGAACTCCGACGATGCACGCCGCATCAGCGTGCCGTCGGCGTCGTAGGTCTCTTCGGTGACGGTGCCGGTGGTCTCGAGTCCGAGGCTCAGGCCGTCCTGCCGCCCGAACGGCACCAGCAGCGTCACGTGCACGTCGTCGATGACGTAGCGCTCGACCACCGTGATGCCCGCTGCCTGTGCCTCGCGCAGGCGAGCTCGCATGTCGTCGAGCCGGTCGCCGTGGTCGACCGCGGTGAGGATCTCGTCGTCGTCGCGCAGGAGGGCCTGCGTCTCCAGTTCCAGGTTCTCGGCGAGCGTCAGCACGATCTGCTGCGCGCCTTCACCCGAGATCGCGTGGTCCCAGTCGAGGACGCCCTGGTCGACCGAGATCGTGGGGAACGTCGACGGGTCGATGTCGTGGGGCACGCGGCCGATCACTTCGTCGGTGTCGGCGCCGAGCACGCCGCGGGCCGACGTGCCGGCAGCGACGGTGCCGACCCCGACCGCAGCGACCGCGGCGACGAGCAGCCCCACCCGAGCGGATCGGCGGAGGAGCCCCCCGTCGGGTGACCCGCCGGTGACGAGCGTCGCCGCGAACGCGCGAAGGCGGTCGTCGTCGGCTCCTGGCTCGGGCACCAGGCGGTCGAGGACGGGGCGGAACGCGCAGACGAGGACGAGGCCGCCGAGCAGCGCGACCTTGCTGCCGAACTCGGTGGTCTGCGGCGCCATGAGGAGCACCGAGGTGACAGCGACGAGGAACCCGAACATCACGCGGCCGACCCGCCCGGCCGGCACGGTCTTCGGGTCGGTGATCATGAAGAAGAGGAAGATCATGATCTCCGGTGAGGTGACGATGATGCGCCAGAAGTCGAGGCCGCACACCGGCGTGAACGACCAGCGGGCGGTGATGCAGTGTCCCGACGCGGCCAGGATGCCGATGCCGACGGTGAGCGTGATCCAGAAGGTACCGGCCATCGCGAGCAGCCGCAGCCGTCGGGTGATGAGCAACCCGCCGACGATGATGACTGCGTAAGCGGTGATCATCCACGCGTTCAGGGGCGCCCACCAGAAGTCGAGCGGCTCGGCCCGAGTGCTGCCGAGCACGAGGAACGCGACGACGAGCGCCACGTTCGACGGGTTGAACAGGTGTGACCCGCGGTAGCGGATGACGTGCTTGGTGAGCATCGCGAACGCGGCGACTCCGGCGAACACGTACCACTTGTGCGTGGTCCAGTGGTCGTCGGGCGTACCGGGCACGCGCAGGATGAGCGCGATGCCGCTGCCGGTGAGCATCGCGCTGGCGGGCCAGACGAACGCGCTGCTGGACCGGAACTTCGTGACCACGTCGATGATCGCGGTGGTGAGCACCGCGGCGAGGATCTGCGGGACGCTGAGGCGGAAGTTCAGGCCCAACTGCCCGAGCACATGGATGGTGATGGTGACCGAGGCGACGTGCAGCCGCGGATCGCGGATGGACGGCAGGAACAACGGGTAGCTGTTGTCGCCGATGCGGATGGACCGCTTCGTCGCCGGTCGAGCGCTGTCGGCGGCCGGTCGCGGCGAGTCGGCGCCGTCGAGCGGCGCCGTGATCGTGTCGTGCTCGGCGACTGCGGGCTCACCCATCGACCGTGACACTAATGCCGAGCGTGCCGGCGCGCCGCTTGCGCTCGGTGCTCCGGCGGGCCACCATGCGTTCCTCGATGAGGCGCAGCGGGGATCGAGGAGCACACGATCAGGAGAATCGATGACCAGTTTGCACGACCGACCCAACACCGCCCTCGTGGTGGTCGACGTACAGAACGGCGTGGTGGCCAACGGCTACCAGCGCGATGAAGTGGTGGCCAACATCAGCACGTTGGTCGACAAGGCTCGCCAGCAGGACGTGCCCGTCATCTGGGTGCAGCACCGCAGCGACGAGCTCGTCCCCGAGACCGCCGAGTGGGAGTACGTGCCCGAACTGCAGCGGCTCGGCTCGGAGCCCTTGGTGCACAAGCAGCACGGCGATTCGTTCGAGGACACCACGCTGGAAGCCGAGCTCGCACAGCGCGGCGTCGGTCGCGTGGTCGTGACGGGCGCGCAGACCGACGCCTGCATCCGCGCCACGCTGCACGGCGCGTTCGTGCGCGGCTACGACACCGTGCTGGTGAGCGATGCGCACACCAGCGAGGACTTCTCCGAGTACGGCATGCCGCCGGTCGACAAGGTGATCGCGCACACCAACATGTACTGGACCTGGCAATCGGGCCCGGGCCGCACGGCGTCGGTGGTCGACACCGCCGGCGTCGACTTCGCCCCCGCCGAGGGGTAGCGCGGACCAACCGCGACACCGAGCGTCGTGTGCGCTGTGTCTCGCCCAGCGAGCGTGAGCGCACACGACGTGCGGCTCTCGCCTCACAGCGGCCTCGCCTACGCGCGCTCCACGTGACGGAGGCCGCCGGCGGGCGTCCACCACTCGACCACCAGCATCGTCGCCGCGTCGTCGAGGTGGGTGATGACCACCTCGTCGATGTCGGCGGTGAACGTCTCGCCCTCTGCCGTCTCGGCAGGGTCGTCGGTGACGACGGGTCCGGCAGCGATGGCGCGTCCCGTGATCTTCGCTTCGCCCGGCCACTCGCGCTCCTTGCCCGCCACCGGGTGGAACGTTGGGCCGTGCAGCGCGAAGCGAGGGTTCCGCGTGAGGTCGGCGCCCTTTCGTGAACCCGTCATCGAACCGAAGCGCAGTTCGCCGCCCTCGAACTCGCACTCGATGCCCGAGATGCGTGGCGACCCGTCGGCCCGCAGGGTGGCGATGGTCTTGTGGCGCCCGGCATCGAACAGCCGCTGCACGCGAGCGGCGAACTCGGGCTCTGCCTGCTGGAAGTCGCTCCACGTGGCCATCGCTCAGCCCTTGGCGTCGGCGACCTTCTGGCGCACCACGTTGAGCGCGCTTCCTGCCTTGAACCACTCAACCTGCTCGGGGCTGAACGTGTGCACGCCCTCGAAGTCGACCGTGCTGCCGTCGGGCTTCACGATCTGGCAGCGCACGTTGCGGCCGGGCACCGGCGGCAGGTCGAGCACGTTGATGCGGTCGTCCTCCTCGATCAGGTCGTAGGTGGCCGGGTCCGCGAACGTGAGCGGCACCATGCCCTGCTTCTTGAGGTTGGTCTCGTGGATGCGGGCGAAGCTGCGGGTGATGATGACCACGCCGCCGCGGAAGCGAGGCTCCATCGCGGCGTGCTCGCGTGACGAGCCTTCGCCGTAGTTGCGATCGCCGACGGCCACCCAGCGCACGCCGGCCTCGCTGTACTTCTTGGCGAGGTTGGGGTACGTGTCGGTGCTGCCGTCGCGGAAGTCCTTGCCTTCACCGACGGCATCGTTGAACGCGTTGACCGCACCCAGGAACAGGTTGCCACTGATGTTCTCGAGGTGACCGCGGTAGGTGAGCCACTTGCCGGCCGCCGAGATGTGGTCGGTGGTGCACTTGCCCTTGGCCTTCATCAGCACCGGCAGGCCGAGGTAGTCATTGCCGTCCCACGCCGCGAACGGCTGCAGCAGCTGGAGGCGGGAGGAGGTGGGCGACACCTCCACCGACACGCCGCTGCCGTCGGCCGGAGGTGCGGTGAACGTGTTGGCGCCCGGGTCGTACCCGCTCGCCGGCAACACCTCGCCGACGGGGGCGTCGAGCGACACCTCACTGCCATCGGGGGCGGTGATGGTGTCGGTGGTGGGGTCGAAGTCGAGCTGGCCGGCGAGCGCGAGGGCCACCACCGTGTCGGGGCTGGTGACGAACGAGAGCGTGTTGGCGGAGCCGTCGTTGCGCTTCGGGAAGTTGCGGTTGAACGAGTTGACGATGGTGTTCGGCCGGCCGGTGATGCTGGCGGGACGGTCCCACTGGCCGATGCACGGGCCGCAGGCGTTGGCGAGCACGGTGGCGCCGATGGCTTCCAGGTCGGCGATGAGGCCGTCGCGCTCGATGGTGGCGCGGGTCTGCTCGCTGCCCGGGGTGACCAGCAGCTCGGTCTTCACCTTCAGCCCGCGGGCGGCCGCCTGCCGTGCGATGGACGCCGCGCGAGTGATGTCCTCGTACGAGCTGTTGGTGCAGCTGCCGATGAGCGCCGACGAGATGTCGAGTGGCCAGTCGTTGGCTCGTGCCTCGGCGCCGACGGCGGCACCGACGCGGTTCGCCCGGTCGGGGCTGTGCGGGCCGTTGATGAGCGGCTTCAGCTGGTCGAGGTCGATCTCGATGACCTGGTCGTAGGTGGCACCGTCGTCGGGGCGCAGGTCGGCGGCCACCTCGTCGGCCGCCTGGGCGATGGCCTCGCGGCCGGTGGCCCTCAGGTACTGCGCCATGTTCTGGTCGTAGCCGAACACGCTGCAGGTGGCTCCGATCTCGGCACCCATGTTGCAGATGGTGGCCTTGCCGGTGGCGCTGATGCTGTCGGCGCCGGGTCCGTAGTACTCGACGATGGCGCCGGTGCCGCCTTCGACGGTGAGCACGCGTGCCACTTCCAGGATGACGTCCTTGGGCGACGACCAGCCGCTGAGCGTGCCGGTGAGGCGCACGCCGATGACCTTCGGCCAGCGCACGTTGAACGGGAACCCGGTCATCACGTCGACCGCGTCGGCGCCGCCGACACCGATGGCCACCATGCCCAGGCCGCCGGCGTTGGGCGTGTGGCTGTCGGTGCCGATCATCATGCCGCCGGGGAAGGCGTAGTTCTCGAGGACCACCTGGTGGATGATGCCGCTGCCAGGCCCCCAGAAGCCGATGCCGTACTTGGCGCTGACGCTGCGCAGGAAGTCGTAGACCTCGCGGTTGGTGTCGATGGCCACGCCGAGGTCGATCTTCGCGCCCACCTTGGCGCTGATGAGGTGATCGCAGTGCACGGTGCTGGGCACGGCCGTGGTGGGGAGGCCGGCGGTCATGAACTGCAGCAGGGCCATCTGCGCGGTGGCGTCCTGCATGGCCACCCGGTCGGGGTGGAAGTCGTTGTAGGTGCCGCCGCGCTCGATGGCTTCCGTCGGGTCGCCGAGGTGGTTGAGGAGGATCTTCTCGGTGAGGGTGAGCGGGCGGCCGAAGCGCTCGCGGCCGGCTGCGGTGCGTGCCGCCAGCGTGCCGTAGACCTGCTCGACGAGTTCGATCGGTGTTCCTGCGGTGACGGTCATTGCACTTTCCCCTTGCGTCGGCGAGCAGATGTAGACAAGCATAATACAAGTGAGCGACCGTGCCAAAGCCCTCCCCGCACCCGACTGGCAGTCCATCGACCACGTGCAGATGGCCATTCCCGTCGGTGGTGAACCGCTCGCCCGCGACTTCTACGTGGGCGTGTTCGGTCTCACCGAGGTGCCCAAGCCGGCAGCGATGGCCGCACGCGGAGGCGCCTGGTTCGAGGCTGGTCCGGTGCGCGTGCACGTCGGCGCCGAAGCCGACTTCCGCCCGGCGCGCAAGGCGCATCCGGCACTGGTGCTGCGCGACCTGCGAGCATTCGTCGCCGTGCGCGCGCTGCAGGTGGAGTGGAACGACGAGATCGAGGGCACCGTCCGTTGCCACGTGGACGACCCGTTCGGCAACCGCATCGAACTGATCGAAGGCTGACCATGCGCACCATTCGCTACCAGGAGATCGCTCACACGATGCGCGATCGCGTGCACGAGGTGGGGCCGGGCCACGTGCTGCCCAGCGAGAGCGACCTCTCCGCCGAGTTCGGCGTCAGCCGCGTCACGGTGCGGCGCGCGCTCGAGACCTTGCGCGACGAGGGTCTCGTCGAATCGCGCCAGGGTTTCGGCTGGTTCGTGGCCACCGCCCCGCTGCAGCAGCAGCTCACTCGGCTCGACACCATCGAGCGTCAGCTCGAAGAGCGTGGCGTGCACCCAGAACGGCAGATCCTCGAGTTCGCGTTCGTCGCCGCGCCGCCGCACGTCGCCGAACGTCTCGGCTGCACCCAGGTGCTTCGCGTGAAGCGGCGCAACCTGGCCGACGGCGCGCCGTTCGCCGTCGTCACCGTGTGGTG
>JAUXQB010000297.1 GCA_030685215.1 Actinomycetota bacterium | reverse complement strand
CCGGGGTCGAAGAAGGTCTCGGCGATGTACTTGGCGCGGCGTGGGTCGCCGGGCACGAGCACGGCGGGGGCGTAGTCGGACGCTGCTGCACGAATGTGGATGGGCATGCCCTCAGCGTAGAACCTGTGGGTTTCGCCGTGACCGTCTCGAGCAGGGACCTTCGCCTCTACGCCCCTCGGCGCGCCCGCCTGAATATTGAGATCAAGTGATCGAATAAAGGAGTCGGCATGGACAGGGAGCGAACGGGCGACGGTTGGTGGGTGACCACTTTCGTGATCGGCATGGTGGCGCTGATCGTGGCAGTGGTCGGCGTGGCGATCTCGGCGAGCAAGCCGAACAGCACGTCGGCGGCCGGCGCGAGCGGCGCTGCGGCGGGTGGCGTCACCGAGGTCGACGTCACGCTGGCCGACATCTCGGTGTCGCCGAACATGATCGAGGTGCCCGCTGGCGAGGAGATCACGCTCCACGTCGCGAACGAGGGCGTGCTCGACCACGACTTCAAGGTGGAAGGTGTCGAGGGCACCGCGATGCTGAAGGCGGGCGAGACGAGCACCATCGTCATCGGGCCGTTCACCGCCGACACCACGGTGTGGTGCACCGTCGCCGGCCACAAGGACGCGGGGATGAAGATGGCGGTCCACGTGCTCGGTGGCGCGGCAGCGCCCGCCGAGAACGGCAACGCCGCAGCGCCCGGTGCGGGCGGCGCGACGATCGATGCCCCGGCGATGCCGGGCGCCGACTGGGTCGGGCGCGACCCGGTGCTGCCCGCCGCACCGAACGGCACCGTGCACGAGATCGCACTCGATGCCACCGAGACCCTCGTGGAGGTGGCTCCCGGCGTGACGCAGCTGATGTGGACGTTCAACGACCTCGTCCCCGGCCCCACGCTGCGCGGCAAGGTTGGCGACACCTTCAGGGTGACGCTCACCAACAAGGGCGAGATGGGCCACTCGATCGACTTCCACGCCAGCATGGTCGCGTGGAGCGACGAGATGCGGACGATCCTGCCGGGCGAGTCGCTGGTCTACGAGTTCACCGCCGACTTCGCCGGCGCATGGATGTACCACTGCGGTACGGCGCCGGCGCTGCACCACATCGGGAACGGCATGTACGGCGCGATCGTGATCGACCCGCCCGAGCTGGCCCCCGTGGAGGAGGAGTTCTTCATGGTGCAGAGCGAGCTGTACCTCGGACCGGAAGCACAGCCCGGCGACCTCACCAAGATGATCGCGGAGGACTGGGACGCGGTGGTCTTCAACGGCTACCACTCGCAGTACAAGTTCGCACCGATCCACGTGGAGGCCGGCACGCGCTACCGCGTGTGGGTGATCAACGATGGTCCCAACGAGAACTCGGCGTTCCACATCGTCGGCACCATCTTCGACACGGTGTTCAGGGAAGGCGCCTACACGCTGCAGCCCGACGACTCGCACGGCGGTTCGCAGGTGCTCGACCTGCAGCCGGCACAGGGTGGCTTCGTCGAGTTCACGTTCGCCGAGGACGGGCTGTACCCGTTCGTCACGCACAAGTTCGCCAACGTCGGCAAGGGCGCGATCGGCTTCTTCGCCGCCGGCGACGTCGACACCTCGGCCCTCACCGGCCACTGAGCCGGATTGCCCGCGCCGCCGCCGCGTGCGAGAGTGCACCGTCATGGGAACCCGACCTTCGCACGTCGATCCCGGCGACGGTGCACTCCTGCGCGCGAAGGCGCTCTCCGCGTCGCGTCGCGTGGAGATCGTGTCGCTGCTGCGCGGTGCCGACGCGCCGGTCACCGCCGCTGCGCTCGCCGCAGCACTCGGCATCCATCACACCGCCGTTCGTCAGCACCTCGCGCTGCTGGTCGAGGCCGGGTTGGTGGCTCCGCACGCGATGCCCGTGGAGGGCCGCGGACGCCCGCGCACCGGGTACCTGGTCGTCGAGCCCGGCGCGCCGTACCGCGAGCTCGCAGGGATGTTGGCAGATGCCGTGCGCGCGGGGCGCAGCGCACGCGAGGCAGGTCGCGAGGCGGGGTTGCGGGTCGAGCCGTCGGTCGACGGGCCGCTCGTCACCTTGCGCGACGAAGCCGCGCGGCTCGGCTTCGACCCCGAACTGCACGACCCCGAACTGCACGACTCTGAGTTACATGACGTCGTGTTGCGCAGCTGCCCGTTCGCCGACCTCGCCGCCGAGCAGCCCGACATGGTGTGCGACCTGCACGTGGGTCTCGCCGAGGGCATCGCCGAGCGTGCCGGCGGGATGGTGGTGCTCGGCATCAGCCTCGCCGACCCGCACCGCGGCGGGTGTCGTATCCGCACGCAGAACATCGCTCGCTGACGACACTGCCGGTGGTGCACAGGCGCGCCATCATCGGCCAAGATGTCGCCTGCGCCGGCACACGCTCGTCGTCGCCCACGCCGCATGCACTCGCTCCCGCCTCCCAACCCTGTGCCGCCTCCGCCGCCCGCACCCGCCCCCTCGCAGGCACCGTCGCGTGCGTCTGCACGACTGATTGCAGGTGTGGTGGCGGTTGCGCTCGTCGTCGGAGCCGGCGTGCTGCTCCTGATCCGCGACGACGAGACGGCGACCGGCGACTCCACCACGTCGAGCGTCGCCGGAACCACCGCCACCACCAGCGACTCCACCGTCGCTGTCCCCACATCGTCGACGGTGTTCACCGAAGGCCCGCCAGCGGGTGGCACCGTCGTGGTGCCCGACGGTGCGCTCGACCTCGGTGACGGCGTGTACCTGCCGATCGACGCCGCCGTGGAACTCACCGGCGACGACCCCTACACGCTCACCAACAGCACGTCGGCGTCGACGATGATCGTGCAGGTGGTGCGCCGCGAGCCGGGCGAAGACCCGAACGTGCTGCTGCAGGAGTACATCGACATCTTCGACGGCGATTACACGCTCGTCAGCTACCTGCCGTCGGAGACCCAGCCGCCGGGTGTCGATGGGCACGACACGCTGCGCTTCAGCCGGGTGGCGTACATGCTCTACCAGCCGGAGCTGGAGTACCCGAACGTGGTGGGCGAAGTGGCCATGTGGATGCGCAACGACGGCCTCACCATCCTCGCCGACACCTATGGCTCGTCCGCCAGCCCCATCTCCGACGGCGCGTTCGACGCGATGATCGACTCGCTGGCGGCTGCGCCGTCGCTCGGTGCGCCGGCCGAGTGGTTCCCCGCAAAGTCGACCATGCCCGACACGGTGCACCAGGGCGCCGACCTCCCGTTCAACCGGGCCCGACGGCTGCTGCTGCCCGCCGGCTTCCAGGTGTCCGCTCGGTCCGACTTCTCGATCACGGCCTCCAACGGCGACGACACGGTGTCGGTCGCCGCCACGCTGCAGGTCGGCGATCGTGCGGCGGCGCACGGAATCGCCACCGAACTGCTCACCGGCCAGTACACCGCTGTCGGCGTCGGCAGCTTCGTGCCCACGGGCTCCGGACAGCTCACCTTCGACAAGGCCTCGTGGAGCGGCACCGACGGAGATGGCGCCGCGGTCACCGGCGAGGTGTGGCTGCAGTTCGACGACGTCAGTCAGACCGTGGTGGTGGTGGTCATCGCGCATCGCACCGCCGAGTGGGATGCGAACGAGATGGTGATGATGGTGGCGTCCGTCGCCGGTTCCGGACCTGCGGCCGCGGGGAGCGCCGGCGGCGCCTGAACACGCGGCTACTTGAGGAACTTGCTGGTGGTGTTGTCGGCGAG
>JAUXQB010000057.1 GCA_030685215.1 Actinomycetota bacterium | reverse complement strand
GCGCATCTGCTGCGCCCGCTGCTGCGACTGGCCGGGAACGACCCCACGTACCCAATCGCCGCCGTACGCGACGGCGACCAGTTCGTCGACGTGCCGGTAGGCGACTTCGCCGCGCGAGTACGGCGGCTGGCCAAGGGCCTGGTTGCCGCGGGAGTGGTGCCCGGCGACCGCGTGGCGTTGATGTCGCACACTCGGTTCGAGTGGCTGCTCGTCGACTACGCGATCCTGCACGCCGGGGGTGTGACGGTGCCGATCTACGACACGTCGTCCGCCGAACAGGTGCAGTGGATCATCAGCGACAGTGGTTCGGTGGTGTTCGTCATCGAGACCCCCGCGATGCGCGAGATGTACGAGCAGATGTCGTCGCTCCTCCCCGACTGCCGTCGGCTGGTGACGATCGACGAAGGCGGGCTCGAGCAGCTCGAGCACGACGGCGCCGACATCGGCGACGAGGCGATCGACGAACGACTCGCCGCCCTCGAGATCGATGCGCTGGCCACGATCGTCTACACGTCAGGAACCACGGGCCGGCCGAAGGGTTGCATGCTCACGCATCGCAACCTGCGCACCAACGTGGTGCAGAGCCTCGACGCCATCGGCTCGGCGCTGCAGCCCGACGACAGCGCACTGCTGTTCCTGCCGCTGGCCCACACGCTCACCAAGACCACCGCGCTGTTCGTGATGGAGGCCGGCTGCCGCGAAGCGTTCGCCACCGACATCCCTCACCTACCGGAAGAGTTCGCGATGACGCAGCCGACCGTCATCTGCGCCGTGCCGAGGATCTTCGAGAAGGTGTTCAACTCGGCGCGTCACCACGCCCATGCCGAGCACAAGGGATGGATCTTCGACCGCGCCGCCGACATCGCCATTCGCTGGTCGCGCGAGCGGGTGGCGGGCCGAGTGATGCCGTGGACCGGCGCGGGTCACGCGGTCTTCGACCGGCTCGTGTACGGCAAGGTCCGCGCCGCCCTGGGTGGCAACCTGCGGCTGGCGTTCAGCGGTGGCGCGCCACTCGGTGAGCGGTTGACGCACTTCTTCGCCGGCATCGGACTCGACGTGTACGAGGGGTACGGCCTCACCGAGACGGGACCCACGCTCACCGTCAATCGGCCGGGTGCGTGGAAGCCGGGCACGGTCGGTCGACCGGTGGCGGGCACGTCCATCCGCATCGCCCCCGATGGCGAGATCCTCGCCAAGGGCCCGCAGGTGTTCCAGGGTTACTGGCACAACGCGGACGCCACTGCTGCTGCCTTCGATGCCAACGGGTGGTTCATGACCGGCGACATCGGTGAGGTGGATGCCGAGGGATACCTGCGGATCACCGGACGCAAGAAGGAACTGCTCGTGACGGCTGCGGGCAAGAACGTGGCACCCGCACCGCTGGAGGATCGGTTGCGCAGTCACGAGCTGATCAGCCAAGCCGTCGTCGTCGGTGATCAGCAGCCGTTCATCGCCGCGCTCATCACGATCGACGAGGCAGCCTTCCAGCTGTGGGCGAAGGAGCACGGGCACGACGACGAGTCGATCGCCGACCTCCGTGAGGCCGACGCCCTGAGGTCCGTCATCCAACTTGCCGTCGACGATGCCAACCGTTCGGTCTCGCACGCCGAATCCATCCGCAAGTTCGTCATCCTGCCCAATGATCTGAGCATCGAAGCCGACGAGCTGACGCCGACGATGAAGGTGCGGCGAGCGATCGTCGCCAAGACGTACGCCGGCTTCATCGACGCGATCTACACGGAGTGATCGACCATGCCTCGGCGGCGGCTCGTCGAGCCCGCGAAGGTGCACGTACTGCCCGACGGTCGGCGCATTCTCGTGCGACCGCTGTTGGCGAGTGACCGCGAGCAGCTGGAGGCGGGCTACTCGAAGGTGTCGCCGGCGTCGCGCCGGTCGCGCTTCGGAGCGGCACCGGACCGACTGTCGCCACACCAGCTCGACCAACTGATGGACCTCGACTACGACGACCGATTCGCGCTTGCCGCCTTCGCACTCGACGAGCCCGGCGAGCCCGGGGTGGGTGTGGCGAGGTACGCACGGTGCCGGCAGGAGCCGAGCGCCGCCGAAGCCGCCGTGCTGGTGCTCGACGAGTACCAGAACCGCGGGATCGGTTCCCTCCTGCTGTGGGACCTGGTCGCCGTCGCACGTGAGCACCGCATCACCACGTTCACCGCGACGGTCCTCTGGAACAGCGTCCCGTTGCTCGGTGCGATCCAGGCTGCCGGGGCGACGGTCGAACCCGCCGAACCAGGGGTCGCGTCAGTTCGCTTCCACCTGCCCGACGATGAGCGGGTGGTCGACCCGTTCAGTGGTGATAGACGGTGGACGAGCCCGCGCCGGTGATGAGGGTCGAGACCAGGATGCCCAGTGGCAGCGCGCCCCAGTAGCTGAGGCCGATGGGGCGCGCTGTTGCCGATGAACAGATCAACAGCCATGTGGCGGGGAACGTGGAGATCAGGAAGATCGCAGCGATGGCGAGCAGGCCACGAATCATGATCTCGATTGATGCACCAGGAGTCTGTGGAATGGAGCTCAGCGATGAACGACGAGATCGAGAACCGTGCCGCCCGTCGCGGACTCCCACGACGCCAGCATCCCGCGCACCTCCGACTCGTCGGCGCTGAAGCCGAGTCGGATGGGCGCACCAGGCGTCCGAACGGGTCGATGGTCGTGGGCCGGGTCGTCGTAGTCGACGCGGCCCGTGCTGCATGCGAGGCAGTGGATCGAAACCGACTCGGTCCAGTTCTCGACTCGCATCTCCTCTGCTGCTGACAGACGCAGCAGCTCGTCGAGGGCGATTTCGCTGGCCTCGACCTCGACGGAGATCGTCGGCACGGATGAACCGTGCCATTGCTCGATCACGTTGAAGACCGAGTATTCACGCCCCTCGGTCACGCGTGACCCAACTGGCTCGCCATCGTGCAGTACGACATCGTCGCTGCGGAAACCACCTTCTGGGAACGGGATGGACAGCAGCTGCATTCGGGCCGGATCGAGCCGTCTCCCCCACACTGTCTCGCCCTCCGGGAGACGCACGACGCCCATTCCGAAGCTCTCCTCGATGGGGCCGTCGCCGTCCGAGATCGGGATCCCGAACGCACGCCACGCCCACCGTGCCATCGTCCAATCCCTGAGCGCTGTCGCCGCGATGCCAGCGTTCCAGTAGGCGGGATTCCCGGGTGGCTCGCCGGGAGGTGCGAGCGACGCGGCGCGGCGGTTGAACTCGAGGCAGTCAGCCCAGCGGTGGCGCCACTTGGCGATCAACCCGAGGTCGAACCACGCGACCGAGAGCGAGTCGTCGAGCTCGACCGCCATCAGATAGCAGTGCTCGGCTCCATCGAGGTCGGTGCCGAGCAGCTCCGCGCCTCGACGCATCCACTCGGCGGCCGCTCGATCATCCCCGTCGCCGCCTCGAGCTCGGATTCTCCACTTCCGCATCTGCGAATACTAAGGAGTCCGCGCAAACGGACCCTTCTCCTCTCGATCGAGTGCAACCCAGCGCTGCTGAGGTGAGTGCTGCCATGGACTGACAGCGAAGCGTCTGACACTCGAAGCCTGTGGGGCGGGTGGGTGTCGAACCCACGACCGAGGGATTATGAGTCCCGTGCTCTAACCGCTGAGCTACCGCCCCGAACTGTTCCACCGTAGCGACTGGATTGCAGCGACGCCGGGGCATCCGAGTGTCAGCGTCACACCGGGGGGTCGTGTGGCACTCGGATGGGCACGTGACACTCGGATGGACGGCTGGCACTCGGATGGAGCCGGGGCGTGGAGGGGCAAAACGGGCACACGGCCCGCCGGGGCGGACCGTGTGGAACTTGCTCCGAGAGCAGGGCTCGAACCTGCGACCCGCTGATTAACAGTCAGCTGCTCTGCCAACTGAGCTATCTCGGAAAGGCAGGTTGAGGATAGCAAAACCCTCCTCCTACTCCTCCTCCAAAAACTCCTTCAAGCGCTGGCTCCGCATGGGGTGACGCAGCTTGGCCAGCGTCTTCGCCTCGATCTGACGGATGCGTTCGCGAGTGACCCCGAACTCCTTGCCGACGTCTTCCAGCGTGCGCGCCTGGCCGTCGTCGAGACCGAAGCGCATGCGCACGATCTCCTGCTCGCGCTCGGTGAGCTCGCCCAGCGCGGCCTCGACGGCCTGCGTGAGCATGTGCTTCGTGGCCATGTCGGCGGGCGCATCGGCGGTGAGGTCTTCGATGAAGTCGGCCAGGTTGCTGTCGTCCTCCTCGCCCACCGGTGAGTCGAGCGAGAGCGGGTCCTGCGAGATGCGCAGGATCTCGCGGATGCGTTCCGTGCTGAGTTGGCACCGGTCGGCCAGCTCGTCGAGCGTGGGTTCCCGCTCGAGCTCCTGGTGCATCTGTCGTTGCATGCGCAGCACCCGGTTCATGCTCTCCACCATGTGCACCGGGATGCGGATGGTGCGTGCCTGGTCGGCGATGCTGCGGGTGATGGCCTGACGGATCCACCACGTCGCGTAGGTGGAGAACTTGAAGCCCTTGGTGTGATCGAACTTGTCGACCGCACGCATCAGCCCCAGGTTGCCCTCCTGGATGAGGTCGAGGAACTGCATGCCACGCCCGCTGTAGCGCTTGGCGATGCTGACCACCAGCCGCAGGTTGGCCTGGATGAGCTCGCTCTTGGCACGTTGGCCGGCAGTGACCGTGCGCATCATGCGCCGATGATCTGTCGGGTCGATGACGGCACCGTCGTGCTCGGCGTCGAGCATGACGGCAGCCCGGTTGCCTTCGTCGATGGCCTGCGCCAGCCGACGTTCGTCGTCGACGGTGAGCAGATCGACGCGCCCGATCTCCTTCAAGTACATGCGCACCGTGTCGGCGGTGTTGCCGACATCGCT
>JAUXQB010000056.1 GCA_030685215.1 Actinomycetota bacterium | reverse complement strand
GGCGGCGCGCGCACAGCTGCTCCGCGACTCCCTGGCCACGCTCGCCACGCTGCCGGTCACGAACGACGACGACCGGCTCGCCAAGGACCTCATCACGGAACGGTTCAGCACCAGCCTCGCGTCGCACGACGCGGGCGAGTGGATGCGCGCGATGCGCGCCATCGCCTCACCCTCCAGCAACCTGCGCGGCACGTTCGACCTGATGCCGCGCGACAGCACCGAGGCGTGGGAGAACATCGCGCATCGCATGCACGCTGTGCCCGCCGCGCTCGCCGGTCTGCGCGCCACCTACGAGCAGGGGCGCGCCACCGGCAAGGTGGCCGCGCGCCGGCAAGCGCTCGCCGCCGCTGACCAGGCGGCCACATGGTGCGACGACCGCTGGTTCCACTCGCTCAGCGATGCCGCGGCGATCAGCGAGCACGTGCCGGCCGCGCTGGCAACACGCCTGCAGGAAGGCGCGGCGCTCGCCAACGCCGCGTATGGCGAGTTCGCCGGGTACCTGCGCGACGTGTACGCCCCCGACGCCGACCCCGTCGACGGGTGCGGGGCCGAGCGGTACCGCCTCGGTGTGCGCACGATGCTCGGAGCCGACCTCGACCCGGCCGAGATGTACGACTGGGCGTGGACCGACTTCCACCGCCTGCGCGCCGAGATCGCCACCACGTGCGAGCGCATCCTCCCGGGCGCGTCGTTCACCGAGGTGATCGATCTGCTCGACAACGACCCGGGCCGCGCGCAGCAGGGGGTCGCCGCCTACCAGACCTGGCTGCAGGAGCTCACCGACGACGCACTCGAGCGCAGCAAGGAGCACTTCGAGATCCCTGCCGAGATCGATCGCTGCGAAGCGCTCATCCCGCCCGCCGGCAGCGCCGCGGCCGCCTACTACACCGGCCCGTCGGAGGACTTCACCCGCCCCGGCCGCACCTGGTATCCCACCCTCGGTCGCGAGCTGTTCCCCATGTGGGGCGACGTCACCACCTGCTACCACGAGTCGGTGCCCGGGCACCACCTGCAGATCGGGTACGCACAAGTGCAGGCGCAGTCGCTCAGCCGCATCCAGCGCGGCAACTTCATCCCCGGACACGGCGAGGGGTGGGCGCTCTACGCCGAGCAGCTGTGCGACGAGTTCGGCTGGTTCGAGAACCCCGACCATCGCCTCGGCTTCCTCGCCGGCCAGATGCTGCGCACGGTGCGCGTCATCATCGACATCGGCATGCACCTCGGATACCGCATCCCCGAGGGCACCACCCTGCACGACGGCATCCCGTTCCACGGTGGCGAGCAGTGGACCCCCGACCTCGCCTTCGAGTTCAGTGTGAAGGAGACCGGCAACACCGAGACCTTCATGCGCAGCGAGATCGACCGCTACCTCGGTTGGCCGGCACAGGCCATCAGCTACAAGATCGGTCAGCGCGAGTGGGAGTCCGCACGAGCCGACGCCGAGGCCGCCGCCGGCGACGCGTTCGACCTGCGCGCCTGGCACACGAAGGCGCTCAAGCTCGGCGCCATCGGCCTCGACCAGTTGCGCAGCGAGCTCGCGCGCTAACCGGCCAGCGGGGCGCCGGGCCCGAACGCGGCAGCGGCGAAGCGATCGCCGAGCAGCCGGTAACCGGCCGGCGACGGGTGCAGCGCGTCGTACAGCAACGGTTCGTCGGCGGCACCGAACAGCGACAGTCCGTCGAGGTAGTGGAGGTTGTGGTCGCCCGCGGCTCGCCGGGCATCGACGATGAACTCGAGGGCCTCGCGGATCCACTCGAGCGTGAGCCCGAACGGCCGGAGCTCCTTCGGCGCGCGGACCACGTCGAACATGCCGTCAGGTCCGGCCACCGTCGGCCCCGGGTACGCCTCGCAGCTGGGACAGAAGATGGGTGAGACCACCAGCAGCGGCGTGCGCGGTTGACCATCGCGGATGGTGTCGAGCAGACCGTGCACCGCGGGCGTGAACGTGCGTTGCGACATGGAGCCCGCGTTGACGAGGTTGATGCCCAGCTTGAGGCTGATGACATCGGCCGGGTGGTCGCGAACGACACGACCCATGAACGGGTCGAGCTGGCACTGACCACCGAATCCGAAGCTGGTGAGCTCGAGCCCCGTCGCCGCAGCCACCTGCATCGGCCACGCATCGAACGGCCGCTGGACATCCACGCAGTGGCTGATCGACGACCCGTAGTGCGTCCAGCGGCGCGATCGCACCGGCGTTGCGGCGACCGCGGCATCGGTGGCGACACGCAGCGCCTGGATCTCGACCGATGCGTTGGTGGGGAACCAGATCTCGACGGCCTTCTGCTGTGCGCCGAGATCGTTCCACCGAAGCGTCGCGGCGGACCCGTGCTCGAACGTGATGCCCTCCGGGCCGGCGACACGGTCGACGTGCACAGCCGAGCCACCGAGCGCCACTGCGTCGGGCTGCACCGCACCGTCGACGACCATTTGGAACACCGGCGGAAGGAACGGCGAGCCGACGGTGTGGATGGTGCGCGGGTGCACGACGAGCTCGATCGCCGGCGAGTCGGTGGTGAACGCGAGTCGCACGCCCGAGGTCATCTGCACGATCGTGTTCATGAACACATCGGGAAGCTGCGCGCGGGTCCACGCCGGCAGACGTCGGGGCAGCAGCCCGTCGGGCGTACGATCCAACTCGAGCGCGCCACGAACCTCGACCGGGCCGCCTTCCAACGGGAGATCACGCAACATCATGCGACCGAACGTACTCTTCGTCACCCTCGACCAGTTCAGGGGAGATTCGCTGTCGTGCGCCGGTCACCCGCTGGTGCGCACACCGAACCTCGACGCCATCGCGGCCCAGGGCGTGCGCCTCAGCCGCCACTACGCGCAAGCCGCGCCGTGCGCACCAGGCCGCGCCGCGTTGTACACCGGCACGTACCAGATGAACAACCGCGTGGTGGCCAACGGCACGCCGCTCGACTTCGGTTTCGACAACGTCGCTCGGGCCGGCATCCGCGCCGGCTACCACCCGGTGATGTTCGGCTACACCGACCAGGGCGCCGACCCGCGTGAGGTCACCGACCCGAACGATCCTCGCCTGTCGCAGTGGGAGGGCGTGCTGCCCGGGTTCGACGAGGTGCTGTGCCTCGACGAACGTCACGAGCCCTGGCTGCAGTGGCTGGCTTCGCTCGGCTACGAGGGCCGCGTGGTCACCGACCCCGACCATGCGCTCGACACCGAGAACGAGCGCCCGGCCGAGCACTCCGTCACGCAGTTCCTCACCGACCGGTTCCTGCAGTGGCTCGACGAGCAGCACGAGCCGTGGTTCGCACACACCTCGTTCATCCGCCCCCACCCGCCCTACGTGGCGGCCGGCGAGTACGCCACCATGTACAGCCCCGCCGATTGTCCGCCCGCGCTGCCCATCCCCCAGCAGCGGCACCAGCTGCACGACGCGCTGCTCGCCATCGGCTGGGTGAGCGCACCCACCGACCCAGACGAACTCGCGCACCTGCAGGCGCAGTACTTCGGCATGATCAGCGAGGTCGATGCCCACCTGGGGCGCATCTGCGACGCGCTCAAGGCGCGCGGCGAGTGGGACAACACGCTCATCATCATCACGGCTGACCACGGCGAGCAGCTCGGCGACCAGGGTCTGCAGCAGAAGTGCGGCTGGTTCGAGAGCAGCTACCACATCCTCGGCATCGTGCGCGACCCGTCGCAGCCCGCCGGCCACGGCACGGTGGTCACCGACTTCACCGAGAACGTCGACATCATGCCCACCCTCTGCGAAGCCATCGGCGTGCCGGTGCCGGTGCAGTGCGACGGCGTGCCGCTCACCACGTTCCTGCGCGGCGAACGGCCGCGACGCTGGCGCACCGAAGCGCACTACGAGTGGGACTGGCGCGACATCTTCATCCCCACCATCGGCGACCAGCCCAGCTGGGACCGCGGTCTCGAGCGCCACAACCTCGCGGCCGTGCGCACCGATACGCACGCGTACGTGCAGTTCGGCAACGGCGACTGGCTGTGCTACGACCTGGCCACCGACCCCACCTGGCTCACGCTCGAGACCGACCCGGCCGTCGTGCTGCCATTGGCGCAACGCATGCTGGTGTGGCGTCAACTCCACCTCGACCGTCAACTCACCGGCATGCTGCTGCGCGGCGGCGGCATCGGCCGCCGGCCCGACCCTGCCGTGGCCATGACGGCCACCGGCTGACGTTCACTGGATGAAGCCGGCCATCACGTTGATCACGAGCCCGACGATCACCGCACCGAAGAAGTAGCTCACCAGCGCGTGTCGCAACGCGATCCGGCGCACCCGGCCCCCGGAGATGTCGGTATCACTGGTGGCGAACGACATGCCGATCGCGAAGGAGAAGTAGGCGATGTCGCGGTAGTCGGGCGCGGCTCCGCCGGGGAAGTCGATGCCGCCGACCGGGTCCGTGTAGTACTCGTGCGCGTAGTGCAGCGTGAACATGGTGTGCACGAGGCACCATGCCAGCGCGACGGCGAGCACCGACATCGACGTGAGCGCCACCTCCATCGGCCGGTCGGCGCGCCGAGCCTCCACCAACGCCAGTGCCACGCCGACCAGGCTCACGACGCACGCGGTGACCACGACGAGCACGGCCGTGCCCGGGCCGCTGTCCTCAGCCGTGGATCGAGCGTGCGTCTGCACAGCATCGAGCGGGCGGATCTCGGCCCACACCCACAGCAGCAGCAGACCCGACAGGCATGACCAGCCGACGAGGACGGCCAGCTGCCACGGCGCGAGCAGTGCGGTCACCCCACCGGCAACGAGACCGACGACGGAACACAGCGCGAGCCGGAGCGTCGAGGACACGTTGCGGATGAGCGCGGGCTCCGTGGTCACGACACGCGCTCGTAGAGCATGTCGGTGGGTTCGCGGCCGGCCGCGAGTCCGCGCAGCTCGAAGCGCGTGACGGGACGCCACGACGGCCGCGGCACCACACCGCCACGCAACCGCGGCTCGGCTCCGCACACGTCGAGGGTCTGCGCTGCGTACTCGGGGATGTCGGTGGCCACGTGCAGCGTGCCCCCGATGCGAAGCCGATCGACCAGCGACGACACCACGTCGGCACGCGCCAGCCGGCGGTGCCGTTGCTTGTTCTTCAGCCACGGGTCGGGGAAGTAGAGCCGCACGCCGGCCAGCGATGCCACGGGGATCCGCGGCAGCAGCTCCAGCACGTCGCCGTCGACCACACGCACGTGCTGCCACCCGTTGCGCTCGACGGCCTCGAGCACCTTCGCCACCCCCGGCGTGTGCACCTCCACGCCGATCACCGACTGGTGTGGTTGCGTCTCGGCCAGCTCGATCAGGCCCTCGCCGCCGCCGTAGCCGATGTCGAGCACCACGTCGACGTCGCTGCCGAACAACTCCGCGAGGTCGAGCGGCTCGCCCACCACCGGCAGCGCCCAGTGCGCGAACAGGCGGTCGTACATCTCGGCTCGCGCCGGCGAGAGGGCTCGACGGCGCGGCCGGAAGCTGCGCGCCGGCGGGTAGGGGGTCTCCACGCCTGTCATAGCTATCGCCGTGTGGCGGCCCTGCGGCGCGAGGAGCGCAGGCGGAAACATGCCGCGTCGACCGAATCCAGCCCGATGCCAGTACATCCGTACCGCTAACGTCGCTCGCACATGGAGCACCAACGCCTACCCGTCGTGGCCTCGCTGATGGCGATCGGGTCGGGCATCGTGTGGAGCTTCGGCGCGGTGCTGAAGCGCCTGTCGGAAGACGTCGACGCGTTCCAGTACCTCATCTGGCGGTCCGTCGGCATCCTCGTCGTCATCGAGATCATGTCGGCGATCCAGCGCAAGCCGTTCCCCTCCATCCGCGCCTGGCGCAGCGGGCGCTGGATGATCATGGCCAACCTCGGCCTGTTCCTCGCTTCCATCGCGTTCGTCTACGCGGTCGACACCACCACCGCCGCGAACGCGGCGTTCCTCGGGTCGCTCACCCCGCTGGTGGCCGTGGTGCTCACGCGCTTCCTCGGCGAGAAGTTGTCGAGGAGCACGCTCATCGCCATCGCCGTCGGGCTGGTGGGCCTGCTGCTCACCGTCTTCGGCGACCTCGACGCGGGCAACATGCTCGGCAACGCGTCCGCGCTCCTCGCCTCCGTGGGCTTCGCCATCTACACCATCAGCGTGCGGTCCGACCCGAGCCGCGACTGGTCGCCGGTGCTGCCCGGCTACGGCCTGCTGATGATCATCGTCTGCAGCCTCGTCACAGTCGCCCGCGACAAGCCGCTCGTGCCCGCCGGCGACGACATCGCCCGCGCGCTGCTGCACGGCGCGGTGTTCATCGTCATCGGCACGCTCATGTTCAACTTCGCCTCCAAGCAGGTGCCGGCCGTGCCGATGACCGTGTTCGCCCAGGCGGAGATGGTGTTCGTGCCCATCTGGGGGTTCATCATCCTCGACGAGCAGCCGGCCGCGCTGGCGATGCTCGGCGGCGCCGTCATCTTCGCCGCCGTCATCGGCAAGGCCGTGTACGACACCCGTGGGGGGCGCTCGCCGGAGTTGGTCACGGCCCCCGACGTGCCGCTGCTCTGACGGACCCGCCCTGCGATCCCGCTGCCGCCCCATCGCGGCTCCCGACGTGCCAATCTGTGCACATGGCCGAGGTGTCGCAGTGAGCAGAGCGTGCTGGCTGGTCAGCGCCGGGCACGTGCTCGCCAGCGCAGAGGTGGCCGACGACCATCGTGCGCGGCTGCGCGGGCTGCTCGGTCGCGAGGGGATCGAGGGTGCGCTCGTCATCACCAAGTGCCGCAGCGTGCACACCATCGGCATGAAGTTCGACGTCGACGTGGCCTACCTCGACGCCGAGGGCACCGTGCTGAAGGTGTCGCACATGCGTCGCCACCGGCTCGCCGCACCGGTGTGGAAGGCACGCACCGTGGTGGAGGCCGAGGCCGGCAAGTTCGAACGGTGGGGGCTCCACGTGGGCGACCAGGTGGAGCTGCGCGAGTGACCGGTCGGCTGGTGCTGGTGAGCACACCCATCGGCAACCTCGGCGATCTCTCACCGCGTGCGATCGAGGCGTTGCAGGCGTGCGCGCTCATCTGCTGCGAGGACACCCGCCACAGCGGCAAGCTGCTCTCGCACGCGGGCATCAAGGGCGTGCGTCTCGCGGTTGCCAACGAGCACACCGAACTGGCCCGCACCGACGAGGTGCTCGGCCTGCTCGCCGCCGGCAGCGACGTCGCCGTCGTCACCGACGCCGGCACGCCCGGCATCAGCGACCCGGGCGCGCGACTCGTGCGCGCCGCAGCCGATGCCGGCCACGTGGTCACCGCCGTACCCGGGCCAGCCGCGCTGGTGATGGGGCTGGTCATCAGCGGCTTCGACAGCACCCGATTCGTGTTCGAAGGGTTCCTGCCGCGCAGCGGCCGCGAACGCACCGAACGCATCGCCGAGGTGGCAGCCGAGCGTCGCACCACCGTGCTCTACGAGGCACCGCACCGGGTGCAGCGAACCGTCACCGATCTCGCCGCGGCCTGCGGCGGCGAGCGACGCATCGCACTCACCCGCGAGCTCACCAAGCTGCACGAAGAGGTGTGGCGCGGCACCCTCGCCACCGCCGTCGAGCACGTGGCCGAGCGAGCACCGCGCGGCGAGTACGTGGTGGTGATCGAAGGTGCACCCGCTGCCTCGGACGCCGACGACGACGCCATCCTGCAGGCGTTACACATGGCACTCGCGGGCGGCGCCGATCGTCGCGCGGCGATCGCTACGGTGATGTCGTCCACCGGTGCCGCCAAGCGCCGGGTCTACGACCTCGCACTCTCCATCCCCCGCTGACGCCATCCCCCCGGTGACGCCACCCCAGCTGACGGAGGCCCTCCATGACCGTGACAGAGTCCTCCCCGTACACCGCCGGCTACTCCGCCGGCCCGAGCGCAGCCTTCTTCGACCTCGACCGCACGCTCATCAGCGGCTCCAGCGCGTTCGTGCTCGGCATCGCCGCCTGGCGCGGCAAGTTGGTACCCACCCACCAGTTCGTCCGCGACGCGGCGGGTGCGGTGGCGTTCAAGTTCGCGGGTGCCAGCGACCAGACGTCGGAGGGCGTGCGCGACCGCATCCTGGGCGCGGTGAAGGGCGTACGGCTCGACGACCTCGTCGCGCTCAACGCCGACATCGTGCCGAAGTTGATGGAGAAGGTGCGTCCGGAGGCGAAGCGCCTGCTGGAACAGCATCGGCATGCCGGCCGCGCCACGTACATCATCTCGGCATCGCCGATCGAGGTGGTCGAGCCGCTCGCGAAGGCGCTCGGCATGACCGCCGGCATCGGCACGCGCAGCGCCATCATCGACGGCGCGTACTCCGGCGAGCTGGCGGGCCCGTTCTGCTACGGCCCCGGCAAGGTGGAAGCGATGCAGGAGCTCGCGCGTTGGGAGGGCCTCGACCTCGACCAGTGCTGGGCCTACAGCGACAGCGCCAGCGACCTGCCGATGGTGGAGGCCGTCGGACACCCGGTGGCGGTGAACCCCGACGCGCGCCTCGAGCGCGTGGCCGGGCAGCGCGGCTGGCCGGTGGTGGTGTTCAGCAAGCGCACCAAGGCGGTCATCCGCCGCACCACACAGGCCGTCGGCGCGGTCGGTCTCGCGGCCGGCGGCTTCGCCGGTGGTGCCCGCTGGGCCTCCCGCCCCCGCTGACCGCCCCACCGCGGTCCGAGGCTTTCCTCCAACCCGAGGCTCACGTCCAGGAACTCAACGCGTAAACCCTCGGAGGAGCCGGAACTGGAGCAAAGCCTTGGACTAGGACGCGAGGGGGGTGAGGCCGAGCTGGCGGCTCTGCGCGACCAGGCGGCCGGCCGAGTCCCACACCTCGCCGTCCTCGTTGAAGAACCCACCCTGCACGAACTGGCTGCGGAAGACGCACTTCACGGGGCCGGGCGCGGGCACGCCACGCACGTGCACGGTGAGCTCGAGCGTCGGCACCCAACCGGGCGGCATGTCGAGGTGGAACACCGCCGGAGGGAATGCATCGCACACCGTGAGCAGCGCGAGCGTGTCGATCGGCCGCCCGTCGGCGAACCCGAACCAGCCGGCCATCTCGGCCACACCGTTGCGATCGTCGTGCACCCAGCCCGAGTGCGCCGGATGGATGCGCACCGCGAGCCGGTCCATCATCGCCACCTCGACCGTGCCCTGACGGCGCGAGCGAGGGATGCAGTCCTCGTAGGCGGGCAGCTCGGGTGGCCCCGACGCGAGGTGCTCGTAGGACGAACCGGGTTGGGAGAGATCGCCGAACGCGCCCACCAGCTGCAACATCGGCTTGCCCGCACGGTGCATCTGCCCGCTGACCGTGACGAAGCGGCGCCCTTCCTTCACCACCGCGGCGTCGACCTGCACCGGCCCCGGCTGCCCTGGCGCGAGGTAGTGCGCGGTCACCGAGATCGGGTCGGGCCGACCGCTGACCGCCCGCAGGTGGCGAGCCGCGAGCGACAGCAGGTAGCCGCCGTTCGCGTTGCCGTTGATGTCCCACCCGGCGTGGATCTCGCCGGACCCGTCGGCATCGAGGTGCGTTGCGTCATCGAACTCACTCATCCGGCCATTGTGGACGAACAGCTTCCGTTCAGGCGAGTTCGTAGCGCGTGCCATCCGACACGACCCGTCCGGCCTCCACCAACCGATGCAGGTGACGCTCGATCGAGTGCGCCTCCACCCCGTCGCCGAACAACGGCGGGCGCGTGCCGGGGCGATAGACGATGCCGATGTCGCACAGCTCGGCGAACGTGCGCGGCTCGCGCAGCAGGTGCAGCAGCGCGGCCTCTCGACGCGGGATCGCGGCTGCGAACGCGTCGACCGCCTCCACGAAGGACTCGTGCCCGTCGATGACGCCCTTGTGGTGGAACGTCACGTAGTGGTCGGCCACCAGCGACGGCAGCATCTGCAACGTGGCCTCGAACTCCTCGAGGCTGCTTTGCGCGTCGCCGTAGTACGGCCCGAAGCTCGAGAGATCGATGTCGCCGGTGACCACCGTGCGATGCGAGCCGTCGTCGGACTCCACGACGTACACCGTGTGCCCGCCGGTGTGGCCGGGCGCATGCACCGCCCGCACCGACACGCCGCCCAGATCGAACACGTCGCCGTCGTCGAAGCCGGTGGCGTCGGGCCAGCCCTTGTAGTGGAACCGCTCGGTGACGAGCGCGGTCATCTCGGCAACTGCTGCCACGGGCACGCCGTAGAGCGCCATCAGCCCGTCGATCGACTGCAACGCCGGCAGGTCGCGATGATGCACGCTCACCTCGCCGGCGACCACCGCAGCCACGCCGGCCAAGTGGTCCTCGTGCGCATGTGTGAGCAGCACGCGGTCGACCTCCACCGGCGGGGTGGCCGCATGCATCGACAGCGCCGGATCGATGACGACCGACGAGTGCGTGCCGCGCACCAGCACGCTGTTGCCGTCGGGGTACTTGCCCTGCTCGTGACCGAACAGCACGGTGACGTACGGGCTCAACGAACGTTGCGAGGCGACCATCCCGCGACCGTACCCATCGCAACGACAACGCGGTTGACCGGGGCCCGAGCAGCGGGCATAGGCTTGCGGCCATGACGACTCAGTCCTCCACGCGTCGAATGTGCACCGGCTCCTGACCAGCCGACGTTCCGCCATTCCCCGAAAGGACCACCCATGAGCCGCTTCTTCCTCACCACCCCCATCTACTACGTCACGGCCAAACCGCACCTCGGCCACGCGTACACCACCATCATCGGCGACGCCATCGCCCGCTGGCACCGCCTGCTCGGCGACGACGTGTACTTCCTCACCGGCACCGACGAGCACGGCCAGAAGGTGCAGGACGCCGCCGAGGCCGCGGGCAAGACCCCGCAGGAGTTCGTCGACGAGATCGCCCCGCTCTACGAGCAGGCGTGGCAACGCCTGGGCATCACGAACACCGACTTCATCCGCACCACCGAACAGCGCCACAAGATCGGCGTGGCCGAACTGCTGCAGCGCTGCTACGACGCTGGCGACATCGAGCTCGACGTCTACAAGGGGAAGTACTGCGTCGCGTGCGAGGAGTACTACACCGACGACGAGCTCGACCCCGGCGACCTGTGCAAGATCCACAAGCGACCCGTCGAGTACTACGAGGAGGAGAACTACTTCTTCCGCCTCAGTCGCTTCCAGCAGCGCCTGCTCGACTGGTACGACGCACATCCCGGCGCCATCCAGCCCGAGTTCCGCGGCAACGAGGCGCTCGGCCTCATCCGTGGTGGGCTGCGCGACTTCAGCGTCAGCCGCACGAGCCTGAAGTGGGGCATCCCGCTGCCGTGGGACGCGCAGCACGTCGCCTACGTGTGGTTCGACGCGCTGGCCAACTACATCACCGCCATCGGCTTCGGCAGCGACCAGGACGAGTTCGACGGGTGGTGGCCGGGCACGCACCTCATCGGCAAGGACATCATCCGCCACCACTGCGTGTACTGGCCGGCGATGCTGTTGAGCGCCGGCATCGAACCGCCCGCCGGCTGGGCCGTGGGCGGCTGGCTGCTGGTGGGCGGCGAGAAGATGAGCAAGACCAGCGGCAACGTCGTGAACCCGCTCGACCTCATCGACGACATCGGGCTCGACGGCTTCCGCTACTACGTGCTCGCCGAGACCTCCTACGGGCAGGACGGCGACTTCACCTATGAGGGCCTCATCGCTCGCTACAACAGCGACCTGGCCAACAACCTGGGCAACCTGCTCTCGCGCGTGGCCACGGTGGTCGGCAAGAAGTGCGACGGTGTCGGTCCGGCACCGCGCCCCGACTCGCCGCTGGCCGAGGCCGCGGCAGCCGCACTCGCCGGCGCCACCGAGGGGTGGGCCGCGATGCAGCCGTCGCGCGCGCTCGACGCCACGTGGCAGCTCATCCGGGCCACCAACGCATACCTCGAGGCGAACGAGCCATGGAAGGCCGAACCCGGCGCCGCGGTCGATGCCGTGATGGGCGACGCGCTGGAAGCGCTGCGCATCGTGGCCATCCTCGCCAGCCCGGCCGTGCCGACCACCTCGCAGACCATCTGGGAGCGGCTCGGTCTCGACGGTCAGGTCAGCGACCAGCGGGTGCCGGCGGCTGCACAGTGGGGCGGCTACCCCGGTGGGCTCGCGGTCACCAAGGCACTGCCGCTCTTCCCGCGCCGCTGACCCTGCCGCCGACCTGGGCCGCCGACCTGGGCCGCCGGTCCAGGCCCGTAGCCTGTCAGCCGTGACCACGGCCGGCTACACCGACACGCACTGCCACCTGTACGACACACGTGGCGCCGACCTCTCCGACGTGCTCGCGGGTGCACGGGCCGCGGGCGTGACCACGATGATCAACGTCGGCTGCGACGCAGCCACCACCGCCAGCGCCATCGAGGTGGCGGCCACGCACGACGGCATCTACGCCACCGCGGGCCTGCACCCGCACGAGGCGAAGTTCGGCGTCGACACGATCCTCGGCTACCTCGACGACCCGAACGTCATCGCCATCGGCGAGTGCGGACTCGACTACTACTACGACCACTCACCGCGCGACGTGCAGCGGACGGCGTTCGCCGCGCAGATCCAGCTCGCGCACGAGCGGCAGCTCCCCCTCGTGGTGCACACGCGCGATGCGTGGTCCGACACGTTCGACGTGTTCGCCGCCGAGGGCGTGCCCGAGCGCACCATCTTCCACTGCTTCACGGGTGGACCCGACGAGGCCACCCGATGCCTCGATCTCGGCGCCTACCTGAGCTTCAGCGGCATCGTCACGTTCAAGACCGCCACCGAGCTGCACGCAGCGGCGCAACGCTGCCCCGAGCACCGGCTGCTCGCCGAGACCGATAGCCCGTACCTGGCGCCGGTGCCGCACCGCGGCCGCACGAATCGACCGGCGTACGTGACGCACGTCGTCGAGGCGCTCGCCACCTTGCGTCAGGCAACCACCGAGAGCGTTCGCGAGTCCACGACGCGGAACGCCCGCCTTGCGTTCCCGGCCCTCTGTCCGTAGCCTTTTGCGAGTGGGCGGTCGGCAAGGGTCGGTTCGCCTGCACCCACACCTCATGATCGCCTCCGACCGCCGTCGCGTTGCCGCCGCCTCCCTCTTCACCGTGCTGGCGCTTCCCGCTCTGTGGGTGCTGAACCGCGAGTCGGCCGCCACCAGCAGCGCGCCCACCGTCGGTGCCGCCGGCGTCGAGGTGGCGTCTCCCGAGGTAGTCGCCCCCATCGGCGATCAGGCCGCCCCCACCACCGCGCCCTACGTGCCGGATCCGCCGCTGTTCGTCTCGGGCGAGTCCGACGCCGAAGCACCCTCCGGGCCGGCGGTCGTCAACGTCGCCGTGCCCCCGGCGCCCGGCCCCACCGAGGTCGTCGGCAACGCCAGCTTCCGCCGCTTCGCCGCCGGCAGCCGCCAGTGCACCACGCTGCTCGCGCCCGACGGCGCATCGCTCACCGTGGTCAACGTCGACAACGGTCAGACCACCACCTGCACCAACACGTACGGCATGGCCATCCCGGCCGGCGCCGACATCGTGCTGCACACCGACGTCTTCAGCGAGATCGGCGACCTCGCCGACGCGCCGGTGCCGGTGCGCGTGAGCTGGTAGTCGGTGCACAACCGCGCGGCGATCACCGAGCTACTGGCGCGCGGCGGGCTCAGCCCGCGCCGCGACCTCGGGCAGAACTTCGTCGCCGACGCCAACACCGTTCGGCGCATCGCACGCCTCGCGGAGGTCGGCCCCGGCGATCGAGTCGTCGAGGTCGGCGCCGGACTCGGCTCGCTCACCCTGGCACTCGCCGAGACCGGCGCCGAGGTGCTCGCCGTCGAGGTCGACCGCGGTGTCGTTCCGTTGCTGCGCGAGATCGCCGAGCCGCACCCGAACATCACCGTCGTCGAGGCCGACGCGATGAGCACCGACTGGCCGGCATTGCTCGGCGACACCGATGGCTGGGTGCTCGTCGCGAACCTGC
>JAUXQB010000279.1 GCA_030685215.1 Actinomycetota bacterium | reverse complement strand
ATCGCCGCCGGCTACCCAGTGTTCCGGCTGGTGACACGCCACGGGTAGCCACAACTGTCCGACGGGACAGGACAGCCCCCGCTTCGTGCTATGACAATCCGACTGACCGGGGTGGCAGCAACAGACGGGGGAGAGCCGATGTTCCTCGAGAGCAAGGCAACCGAGATCGCCATCGGGCAGATCCGCGGGTTCGTCAAGCCGTCGAAGGCGGAGCGTCTGGCCGCGTACGAGTTGTTCGTCGAGCTCTCGGCCCGTGTCACCACCGTCTCCATCGCCGACGAGCGCGGGTTCCTGCGTGGCACGTTCGACGACCTTGCCGCGGTGGGCGACATCACGGTGGAGATCCTGCGCAAGCACGGGTGCGACGCCGCCAAGGGCCGCAACGACGGCAACATCGCGCTGGCCGTGGTGGCGCTGCGGGTGCTCAACGAGATCATCGCCCCGCGACTGATCGAGTGGGAACCGAAGCTCCGCGACTACGAGGGGATGCGCACGCTCCAGGAACCGATCGTGCAGCCGTACGCCTGGGAACGACAGTGGCCGCCGCTGCAGACCGCCATCGGCGACCTGGCCGAGATGCGTCGCGAGATCCGTGCGTACATGGACACGCTCGCGGCCATCGCGGGCACGCCGTCGCTCACCGACCTGGTGGTGCCCCTGCCGCCGAGCGCACCCATCAACACCGTCACGCTGCGCCCGCACGTGGAAGCGCGACCCACCGACCGACCGCGCAAGAAGATGGTCCGCTGGTTCGACCCGGTCGAGGCACTCGGCACCATGCGCGCGAACCGTGGGCAGCACCCACACTCCCCCGGCGGCCGACCTGCGCTGGGCGAGAGCAGCACCCCACCGATGATGATGCTCGCCGGCGACGATGGCGACACATGGATCGACTACGTGAGCGACCTCGGTGACGGCTTCGACGCCACCGCGGCAGTGGCCTACCAGATCACTCGACCCAGCGTCACGCTCCCCATCGATCGCTCGGGTGAACTTCCCGAACCGCCGTCGAAACTGCCCCGCGGTCAGCTGCTCGTGATGGGCGGTGACGAGGTGTACCCGCACGCCACTGCCGACGGCTACCAGCAGCAGCTGGTGCTGCCCTACCGGATGACCGCTGACGCTCGCACCGGCGGCGAGCCTCCGACTCCGGAGAAGAACGGCGTGCTCGCGATCCCGGGCAATCACGACTGGTACGGCGGCCACCGTCACTTCGAAGACGTGTTCGTGCACGCCGACACGTTCGCCGATCACTACCGATTGCGGCAGACAGAGCGCTGGTGGGCGTTGTCGCTGCCGGAGGGTTGGTGGATGTGGGGCCTCGACACCGCCCTCGACAACACCGTCGACGACGCGCAGCTCGCCTACTTCCAGAACGCAGCGGAGCAGCTCCACGAAGGCGACCAGGTGATCGTGTGCTCGCCGGTGCCGCTGTGGCAGCTGCGCCAGAAGCGCGAGAAGGAGTACTTCGCGCTCCGTGCCACGCTCAACCAGTTGATCCTGCAGCGCGGCGCACGCATCCCGCTGTTCCTCTCCGGCGACTCGCACTTCTTCGCCCACTACCGCCGAGTGGACGGCGCGGCCGACGAGCACCACGTCACCGCAGGTGGCGGCGGTGCGTTCATGCAGCCCACGCACAACCTGCCGGAGCAGGTGCCGTACGAACGCGGCGCGCCCGACTTCAAGCTCGACGCCCGGTGGCCACGCCCGGTGGAGAGCCGCTCGCTCGCCACCGACCTGGGCAACGTGCGCGACCCGCAGTTCCGGTGGCTGTTCGCCATCATCGCCGTGGTGCACGCCGCGTTCGCCGGCCTGGTCACCATTCGCACCGGCGCGCTGCAACACGTCGACAGCCCTCTCGACGGGCCCGACACCGCCGCCCGCTGGGTGGTGGCCGCATGGCCCGGGTGGCCGATCCTCGCGCTGCTGCTCATCGCGATGACCGTGGCCACGGCACCGAACAGCCGCGAGTCGCAGTTGGTGAAGGGTTCGAAGCGCTACGGCCTGATGCACGGCGTGATGCAAGCCGCGCTGTTCGTCGCCATTGCCGCGTTCGGCAGATGGGCGGGGCCGGACGCATGGTGGTGGCGATTCGTGCTGGTGCCGTTGATCGGCGGCGTGGCCTCCACCGTGCTGTTCGTGATGGCGGTGCGCTGGATCAACCGCTCGATCAAGGCCAACGACACGCTCGCCTTCTCGTCGGCGCACCTCACCCGCTACAAGCACTTCGTCCGCATGTGCATTCGGCCCGGTGGCGACCTGCACCTGTTCGTCATCGGCATCGACCCCGTGGGTGAGGGCTGGTACGACGCACTCACCACACCGGGCGCGCTGGTGCCCCCGTACGACACCGCCGGCGTGCCCAAGCTGCACTACGTGTGGGGCCGCACCTTCTCCAACGGCAGCGAGGAACAGGTGCTGGAACGCACACGCGCGTTGGGCAAGGATCACCCCGACACCCTGCACGCCCTGGCGATGCACGGCCGACGGCTGCTCCATCGGGGCGACCTCGAGGGTGCCAAGGCAGAACTGCTCATCGCCGCTGAGCGCGCCGAATACGTGCACGGCATCGACCATCCGACGACGCTCGCCTACCGGGAGTGGCTCACCGACGCCTTCTTCTACGCCGACGGTCCGCTCGTCGCTCTGCCGTGGGAGGAGTGGACCGCGATCACGCGCGTGGCTCGCGACGCTCGCGGTGCCGGCGACCAACGCCTCGCCGACGAGAGCCGCGAGCTCCTGCGCACCGAACTGGGCACGTACATGCGCTACTCCGGCACCGCCACGATTCCCGCGCTGTTCGGTTGGTGGCGCCTGGGACACGCCTACTCCCGCGCCGATCGACACGAAGATGCGCTGACGGTCTACGAGGAGTGCCTCGCGGCCGCGCTCGCCGTCGGGTTGACCGACGCCACCGTTGCGGAGTTGCAGTTGACCCTCGCGCAGGCGGCGCTGCTCACCAGCGAGCCGTGGAGAGGAAGCGAGGCGGCGATACGTGCCGCCGAGACGTTCGAGCGGCTGCTCGGTCCCGAGGACGAGAACACGTTGATGGCCAAGGTCGCGTGCGCACAGCTCACTCCACGCGAGGAAGGCCCGAGGCCGGAGGTGGGGCAGCGCCCCACGGCACGAGAGGACAGTGTCATCGCCGGTCTCAAGGACCTCATCCCCAACGAGCTGGGCAAGCTGGCGGCCGACCATCCGGCGAACCTGGAAGCGAGGTTCGCGTTGGCGCAGGCGTACCTGGCCACCGGGAGGTTCGAGCACGCGGCGCCGCTGATGAGGGTGAACATCGACGTCACCGGACAACCCGGCCCGCACAACCTGTCCGCATTGCTCGCCTACCACCAGCTGCTGGCCGAAGTGCTGCACGGTCAGGACCTGCACGAAGAGGCCATCGAGACACGGCGAGGTGCCGTCGACCTCTGCGTCACGCATCGCACGCCAGCCCACACCGACACGCTCTTCAGCCGGCTCCGACTGGCCGAGACGAAGTTCCTGGCCGGACACGGCCCGCTGGCCATCGCCGAGATGGAAGCACTCCGGGCGGAAGCCTGCGACCTGCTCACAGAGAACCCGACGTTCGTCGACTGCGTCGACGCTGCCCTCGAAAAGGCTCGAGCGGTGCTCGCCGATCCGGCGACAGCCGACGTCGACCACGTGATGCGGCTCGCGAGTGACCTCTGGGATCACGATTCGCCGGGGGAGGCCGCCGCCCTGTTGCGCGGCCTGATCGCGGCGGATCGGATCGAGGCGGACGACGTGAGCCTTGCGTTCGCGCAGGCACTCGACGCGGCGGGCGAGACGCAATGGGCGGCACGGATACTGGAAGCTCGTCTCGACGGCTACGTCGCCACGTACGGCGCCGAGTCGGAGGAGGCAGGCTGGGCGACCACGATCGTGGCAAAGCAGTTCATGGCCGCCGGACGCGTGGCCGACGCCGTGCCCCTGCTCCGGCAGGTGCTGCCGGTCGCTCACAGCGTCGGTGGGCCGGAGGACGTCGAGGTCGTGGAGGAGCTGCTGGCGGAAGCAGTGGCCCAGACCGGCGACGTCGCCGAAGCGCTCGAGATGCGGCGCGGCATCGCCGAACGCCGGCGCGAGGCCTACGGCGAGCACAGCACGGAGCACTTGCAGGCCCGACGCGCGGCCTGCGACCTGCTCGCACTCACCGACCCCGAGGCAGCCATCGCGGAACGGGCGGAGATCCTCCTCCAGACCGCCGATGCCCTTGGTTTCGTGAATGACTGGGCGTGGGGCGACAGGGATGCCCTCGCTGGTGCGCTGGAGCGGTCGGATCGGCTGGACGACGCATTGCGCGAACGGGAGGAGCTGCTGCGACTGTCCATGCAGCACCTCGGTGCGACCGACGCCGTCACTCATCGTGCACGCAGCGAAGTGGCTCGCCTCTCGTTGGCGCTCGACGACCCGGAACGCACCATCGCCCTCTGCCGGCAGCAATTGACGCTGGAGCCATCGGCAGACGTCAGCGAACCCACTCGGACTGCGCAGGTGGAACTGCTGTTCGCACAGGCGTTGGCCGCCATCGGCCGACCCGACGAAGCGCGGCAGGCCGCTGAGCGGGCAGCGATGAGTGCTGCCACCGTTCTGCCACGGCACGATGGACTGCGCGTTCGCATCGACGAGCTGCGCGCCACGCTCGCCGCATCCGTTGCACCCGACCCATGAGCGAGCAAGGATGACGAAGTGACACGAGTCGTCAGTTCGCTGCCCACCGACGGGGTCACGTTCCTGCTCACCGACATCGAAGGATCCACTCGCGCGTGGCAGGCAGCACCCCACGAGATGACCGCGCCGGTGAGCCGCCACTACGAGATCCTCGATGCAGCAATCGCGGCGCACCACGGGCAACGGCCGGAGGAGCAGGGCGAGGGCGACAGCATCGTCGCCGTGTTCCACACCGCAGCAGACGGCGTGGCAGCCGCGCTCGACGCGCAGCTCGCACTCCGACGCGAGCTGCCCAACCTGCCGGTGCGCATGGCGCTGCACAGCGGCGACGCGATGCTGCGCGACGAACACAACTACGTGGGTCTCACCATCATCCGCTGCGCTCGCATCCGTGCGTGCGGGCACGGCCAGCAGATCCTGCTGTCGGATCGGACGGCGATCGAGGTCGACGGCGAGCTGCCCACCGGCACCGGTGTCGCCGACCTCGGCGTCTACGGGCTGCGCGACCTCGCCGGGCGCGAACGCATCTGGCAGCTCACGCATCCCGACCTACCGGCGTCGTTCCCGCCGTTGAAGGCCGGGGCCTCGTCGTCCGGCAACCTGCCCGCGCCGATCAGCTCGTTCGTCGGTCGCGGCAGCGAGCTCGCCGAGCTGAGCCACTCGATCGCCCAGCATCGTCTCGTGTCGCTGGTCGGCGAGTCGGGCATCGGGAAGAGTCGACTCGCGATCGCGGTTGCCGGTGCCGCTGCCGATTCGCTGCCCGGCGGTGTGTGGTGGATACCGATGCCCGCGACCCCCGAGTTCGAGGCCGACGCACTGCTCGGCGCGATCGCCCAGGCGTGCGCCATCGATCGTGCCGAGCACGACGACCCGCTCACGGCGGTCATCACGCACTTCCGCGCTGCCGCCGACGCGCTGCTGGTGATCGACGACGCGGAGCCGGCATCGGCGATGGCCGTGCAACAGCTGCTCGGCCGATGCCCGTCGGTGCGAGTGCTCGCCACGGGACGCCATGCGCTCTCGATCGCGGGTGAAGTGGTGCACCACGTCGCGCCACTGCTCGTCGCACCGGCGGAAATCACCGACGCCGCAACACTGCAGCAGTTCGACGCCATTCGCCTGTTCCTCGAGCGAGCACGCGCCGCGCGCGGCTCAGCCGAGTTCGACCACGACGACCTCGTTGCCGCCGCCGAGGTGTGCCGCCACGTCGGCGGTGTGCCGCTGGCCCTCGAGCTCGCTGCCGCCCGCAGCGCCGCCATCTCGTTGACCGAGCTCGCCGCCGGACTCGCCGCGCTCCCCGCCTCCACGGGAGTCGGCCTCGCGGGCACGCTGGCGTCGTCGATCGCGTGGAGCTACCAGCTGCTCGACGAACAGAGCCAGCGCGTGTTCCGCCGTCTCGCAGTCTTCGTCGGCGCGTTCGAGATCGACGCCGCCACCGCGGTCGCGGCCGACGACCTCACCGAGCGCGAGGTGGTGACCGCGGTGCAGGGGCTGGTCGCGCAGCATCTCCTCACCGTCGACGAGCAGTCCGGTCGCCTGGCCCTCCCGCCGGCCATCCGACGCTTCGCGCACGAGCGCCTCGCCGATTCCGCGGACCGTGGAGCTGTCGTCCGCCGACACGGCTCGTGGTTCGCGGCCATCGCCGAACGGTTCGCCTCCGCCGACGACGACATGCCCGTGTCGCTGCTGGCGCCTGACGAGCCCGACGTGATCGCCGCGCTCGCCACCGCCATCGCCGACGACGAGCACACGATCGCGCACCGCATCATCGGCAGTCTGGGCAACCGCTGGTCGCTCGCCGACCACGAGGAGATGCTGACCGACGCCGCCGACTGGCTGAGCGGCCGTTCGCCTGCCGATGGCGAGGAGCAGTGGGCCGCAGCCGTGGCCCGCCTGTGCGCGGCGTTCGCCGACCGACCCGACGCGGGCATCCACGGCCTGGCGGAGGAGGCCCGAGCGGTGGCCGAAGTGGTGCACGACGCCGCGTCGGCGCGGTTGCTCGACGACACCATCGAACGCCTGACGACACCGCGACGCGAGGCAGCAGGAACTGTCCGACTCGACATGACTGCAACGACATGACCCGGGCCACGATGCACTCATGAACGACTCGAACGCGTCGACCGGGCAGGCGTGGTTGGTGCTGCACCAGCCCGGGCGCGCGCCGCGCACTGTCGACCTCGCCGGCGAGCTCACCATCGGGCGTGCCACGGGCGAGGCCGAGATGGCAGGACACCTGTCGATCGTCGACGATCCCGCGGTGTCGCGGCTGCACGCCGTGCTCACGCTGAAGGCACCCGGGTGGTGCGTGCAGGCCGCCAACTCCACGAACGGCCTGTTCGTCAACGGTGTGCGGTTGGCGGCCGGCGCAGTGCACCTCCTGGGCAACGACGACGAGATCCGGCTCGGCGAGCGCACGATGCTGGTGTTCCACGCGCTCGACGGCAACCGTGACCGGTCGATGACACGGACCGCGCAGGGCATCCCCGAGCTCACACCGGCCGAGCGGCGGGTACTGCTCAGCCTGTGCTCGCCGGTGCTCGACGGCGACGCGTTCACACCACCGGCCACCGTCGCAGCGATTGCCGCGCAGCTGTACGTCACCGACAGTGCGGTCAAGCAGCAGTTGGTCCGCCTCTACCTCAAGTTCGACATCGACGACGGACCCGATCGCCGTGTGCGTCTCGCCAACGACGCGCTCACCCGCGGCGCGGTGCGACGCGCCGACCTGCAGACCTTCCGGGGCACGACGTGAGCACGTCCACCGACGTGGTCGGCGGCCGCTTCCAGATCGTGCGCGTCATCGCCACTGGCGGCGAGGCGGAGGTGTCGTTGGCACGCGATCTCGAACTCGACCTCGACGTGGTGGTGAAGGCGCGCCGCATCATCGACGGCGACGACCTCGGCCGCCTTCGACGCGAGGCAGCGATGTTGATGCGCATCGTGGCGCATCCCGGCCTGCCGATGGTGCGCAGCGACCTGATCGACGGCGACCGGTACTGCCTGATCAGCGACTTCATCGAGGGCAACGATCTGCACACGCTGGTGGCGGCGCAACGTGGTGGTCTGCCGTTGGCCACGGTGCTCGGCCTCGTCGACCAGGTGGCCGCGACGCTCGATCACCTGCACCGGCATCGGCCGGCTGTCGTCCACGGCGATGTGAAGCCGGAGAACCTGGTCGTCACCGACGACGGTCGGGTGGTGCTCGTCGACTTCGGTGCGGCCATGCGAGTGGGTGACGACGGCGAACGACTCGGCACACCCGGCTTCTCCGCACCGGAGGTGCTCGCCGGCGAAGCGCTCTCCCCCGCCGCCGACGTGTACTCACTCGCTGCGCTCGCGGTGTACCTGCTCACCGGCACCGTGCCACGTCTGGGCGCCGCATGGCCCACCGAGCTCACCGACGGTGGACTCGAACGGCTCGAACGAGTGCTGCGGCGCGGGCTCACCTGGGATCCGCTGGGGCGACCGTGGAGTGCGAGCGAGCTGGCCATGCGCTTGCGTCAGGCCGCCGAGATGGACGTGCCCACCGGCACGATCACGCTCGTCCTCGTCCGACAGGGCGACGGGCCGGTTCCGCCGGCGGTGGTCGGCTCGCTCGAAGCAGCGGGCGGCCGGGTGATGACCTCGGTCTCGCTGCCGGCACACTGCCTGCTCGTCGCATTCACACGCGCCGGCGACGCGGCGGCGGCAGCGCTCTCGCTCGCCGGTCCGGCCGACCTGCGCATCGGCATGCACGCCGGCGACCTCGGCGGCTGGCACGGGGCCACCCTGCAGCAGCTCACCGACGAAGCCGCCGCGCTGCCCACCACGGGCGCGGGCATCGTGTGCTCGCCACCGGTGCGCATGCTGCTCGGCAGCGACGACACCCTGGCGTTCGAGCCACTCGGCAACGGCTACCGCGTACGCCGGCCGGTCAGCGAGCCCCGACGCATTGCTGCGTCCGCGGAGCCCGCGGTGCAGACGAGCACACGCGCCTCGGCGTGGATCGCGTCGCGTCGCGCGCGTCCGATGGCGGGGCGAGACGCAGAACTGCGCATCGCCAGCACCGCGATCGAGCGAGGGCGCGCCAACGGCGACTCGCCGCTGGTGCTCGCGGTGGGCGAGGCCGGCATGGGCAAGACCCGTCTCCTCGCCGAGCTCGCCGGCCGCGCTGCGGAGCGCCGTGAGCACGTGCTCGTGGGGCGGTGCACCGAGTCCGGCGGGGCGTTCGAGCCGTTCCTCGACGCGCTCGGCAACGAGCTGTTCCCGTTCGAGTCCGGGCAGCTGGAACGAGACGAGGAAGGGTGGATCGATCGCCGCCGGTTCTTCGGTCGCATCGCGGACGCGGTGCGCGACCTCGGTGGGCACGTGACGCTCGTGATCGACGACGTGCAGTGGATCGACGGTTCGTCGCTCGCGCTGCTCGCCCAGCTGCTCGACGACCTCGCCGGGCAGCTCGCAGTGCTGGCCGGTTGCCGTCCCGGTGCCGAACGCCGGGTGCTCGACGAGTTCCAGCAGCGCCTCGGCCTCACCACCGTGTCGGTCGGTCCGCTGCAGCTGGCGTCGTTCGCCCGCATGGCGAGCGACAGTGGGCTCGAGCTCAGCGCTGACACCCTGGAAGGCCTGTTCGCACTGACCGCCGGCAACCCGTTCTTCGGGCTGCAGCTGCTCGCACACCTCCGCGATGTGCCCGGGCACGCACTGAGCAGCGACGACCTGCCCGCCGGCGTGAGGGAGTGGATCCTGCAACGCGTCGACCGCCTCGGCGACGGTGCCCGCGCCACGCTCGCACCCGCCGCGGTCATCGGGCGCAGCTTCGAAGTCATCACACTCGCCGACGTGCTCGGGGTGAGCCCGCTGGAAGCGCTCGCGCAGCTCGACGCGGCCGCAGCCGCCGGTCTGCTCGTCGACGGTGCCCACCCCGGCGAGTTCCGCTTCGTGCACGCGATCGCCCGAGCGACGCTGGAGGACAGCCTGTCGGCGGCCCGCCGCGCGCTGCTCCACGCCGCGGTCGCGCAACGGCTGGAAGACGACGGCGACGACCTCGAGAACCTGGAGCAGGTGATGCACCACTGGTTCGAGGCCGACCGCTTGGGCAACCCGTTGCACGCCGCCGAGATCGCCGTGGAGGTGGCCAACCGTGCCACCGAGCGCCTCGCGCACGAGCGCGCGATCAACGTGCTCGACAGGGCGCTGCTCGTGCTCGCCGGCGCCGCACCCTCCCCCGACCGCGATCGAGTGGAGGCCCAGGTGCGCGTCGCGCACGGCCGCGCCGATTTCTTCGGATCCCACCTCGACGATGCCATCGCCCAGCTCTACCGTGCCGCCGACCTCGCCGAGACCGGCGACGACCCCGCGACCTTGGCGAACGCGGCGCTCGTGGCCTCGATGTATCGGCGGCACGGCCGCGACGACCCCGACCTGCTGCAGCTGCTCGAACGAGCGAGCGCCCGCTGCCCTCGCGAACCCGCCGTGCTACCGGCGATGCTGCACATCCGACGCGCACGCCTCCTGCCGGCCACCGTGCGGCACGAGCAGCGCTGCACGATGGCACGCCTCGGACTGGCGGATCTCGACTCGATGGATCCCATCGATCGCGCCACCGTCGAGACGGAGGTCGCCCGCGCGTGCTGGGGCCCGGACAACGCAGCCGAACGCGTCGAGTTGACCACTCGCCTCATCGACGAAGCCGGACGGCAACTCGCCATCGGTGGACCCTCGCGCTGGATGGGTGTGCTCATCGAGGCCAGCGGACATCGCTCGGCAGCACGGGTGCAGCTCGGCGACCTCACCGGTGCACTGGACGATGCGAACCGGGCGGCGGTGCTGGCCGACGACGCGGGCACCACCTTCCTGCTCACCAGAGTGATGATGGGTCAGGCGATGATCCACTCGACGTTGGGCAACTGGGAGGAGGCGGAGCGACTCTCCACCGAGGCGGTGAGCCTCTCGGGTCGGCACAACCTGCTGCTCGCACAGATGGCCATCACCTACAGCATCGGGCGCGACCGCGGGCAGCAGGCCGAGCTGGCGCAGTTGGAGCATCGCCTCGGCAACTTCGTCGACCAGAACCCGCTGTTCCTCGCTGCGTTCGCACTCGTGCATGCCGAGTCGAACCAGTTCGACGACACTCGCCGCCTGCTGCACGTGCTGCACGACCAGGGCCCGTGGCCACGCAACTGGGTGTGGCTAGGCACGATGGTGGCCGCGCTGGAAGCGGCGGTGATCGTCGGCGAGGAGGCGTTCATACGGCGCTACTCCGCGGTGCTCACCCGCTACTCCGGGCAGTGGGCGCTCGCCGCGGCGGAGCTGGCGTGCTGGGGGCCGATCGATCGAGTGCTCGGTCTCGCACACGCCGCGCAGGGACGACACGAGCAGGCGCGGGTGCTGCTCACGTCGGCGCTGCACGACGCGACCGCGCAGGGCGCGACGCCGTGGGTGCTGCGGTGTCGCCACGGCCTCGATGCCCTCGGGGCCAGTTCCAGCTGACCCCGCCGCACGCACGACACGTCGCCGAGGACATGGCATCGCGGACGACCATCGCGCACACTCGAGAGGTGGGACGTGAACCGGTCGACGGCATCGACGTGTGCGAGCACCACCTCCTCGACTTCCGTGAGGTGCGCGACCGTGGCGTCGAGGTGGCGATCGTGCGAGCAGGGCGCGGCACTCGTCAGGACGCGCGCTGGGTGGAGCACGTCCGCGCGGTCGACGCGGCTCGGCTGTACGCCGGTTCCTACTGGCACGTCTATCCGTCGCGCACCTCACCGCACCACCAGGCCGAACTGTGGATGGACGCGGTGCGCGGCGCCGGGCGGCCGTTCCCGGCCGGCCACTGGGCCGACATCGCAACCACCGACGGGTTCGATCAGTGGGAGATGGGGCGCTACGTGGCGGCGCTCCTGCGCCGGATGGACGAGCTCCTCGGTCACACCGTGGGTGTGTTCACCTCGGAGCAGTTCTGGCATCGCCATGTGCACTTCGCGATCGATGAACGCCCGCGGTGGCACAGCGAGGCCGGCGGCCGCAGCGAGGCCTTCGGAGTGCGTCTCCGCGCGGCGGACCGTGGCGGTCCCGGCCGGCATCGAGTGTGGTTCGCCAGGGACGACGACAACGACGACCACGATCCGACGCGCGAGCACGGTCTGCACCTCGTGCCGCGCGGCCCGAACGAATCCGTGCAGCACTGGCAGCGGCGATGGCTGCGCACGGCCGATGTGGCCGCGCTGCAGCAGCGTCTCAACTCGCTCGGCGCCGACCTCGTCGTCGACGGCGTGTTCGGCCCTGCCACCGATGCCGCAGTGCGCACATGGGGGCTGTTGCGCCGGCGCGATCGCTTGCCGACCGCACCCGTCGACGGCTGGACGATGCCCGTGTTCACGACTGATAGAACGACCTCACTATGACCACCACCGATCACTCCGAGCAGGTCGTCGGGGCAGAGCCGACACCACTGCGTCTCGTCAACGGCGTCTTCAAGGGCGGCGGCGCGAAGGGCATCGCGTACGCGGGCGCACTCACCGCGATGCGCGAGCGAGGGCTCTGGTTCCGCAGCGTCGCCGGCGCATCGGCGGGCGCCATCACGGCCGCGCTCATCGCCGCGGGCATGCAGCCAGACGAGCTGGAGGCCGCCGTTCCCGAAGGCCTCGCGGCCACGCGCGCACCGAAGCTGCAACGCATCGGCAAGGCCATCATCGGCCACGCCACGTCGGTGTTCGAGAGCAGCGGTCTGCGAGCCTGGCTCGACACCACGCTCGCCGCTCGCATCGGCAAGACCGACGGCTCACCCGTCACGTTCGCCGAACTGCACGCCGCCACCGGCATCGAGCTGTACGTCGTCGCGATGGATCTCGCCAACGGCCTGCCGGTCGTGTTCTGCCGCCGCACCACGCCGCTGGTCGAGGTGGCCGGCGCGGTCACGTCATCGTCCGCCATCCCGGGCGCGTTCCCGCCCGGCCGCGGTGTGTTCAGCTCGCCGGACGACGGTGCGGTGGTGCACCAGTTCGTCGACGGCGGTACGTGGGCGAACTACCCGTCGTTCGTGTTCCAGGACCGCTCGTTCCGCGCCTGGCTGCGCGCGGCAACCCAGGCCCTCGGACACTGGACCGAGGAGGACGACGAGGTGTGGCGGCAGGAGGCCGAACGGCCGGTCGTCGGCTTCATCCTCGGCGAACCGGCGCCGCTCGAGCGGCGCCAGGCCGTCGGGCTCGTCCCGCTGAAGGCTGCCGAGGTGAACCGCCGCTTCGACCAGGGCCCCACCTACACGTCGCCACAGCGCGGCACCTACCTGATGGGGGCCGTGCTCTCCAGCGACTGGGCCCGCCTGTTCGTCGGGCTGGCGATGGCGGTCTGGGTGGCGTTGAGCCTGGCGACGCTGCCGATCGCCGTGCGCCGGTTCTCCACCTGGCTCGCGGGCTGGGCGCCCGATGTCGTGTTCCCACTGCTGCTCGTCGCGACGCTCTCGATGGTGGCAGTCGCCGCGGTGGTGGCCATCGGTCTGGTGGTCGCGCTCGTGCTCGTCGGCCGGCTCATCGCCGACACGCTCGTGCCGTCGGTGAAGGCTCTCGTCGGTGTGCCCACCGATGTGGCGCCGTGGATCGGCATGGGTGACGACTGTGTGGTGCTGCAGGTGCCCCACGAAGGGCTCGCCACCACCGACTTCGCGGTCACCGACGCAGCGCGCACCGCTGCGGTCTCGTCGGCACACGTGCGCGTGGCCGCACAGCTCGACGACCCCGTCATCCGCGCTCGCCTCGACGCGCTGTTCGAGGGTGTCGCGGCGCCGCCGGAGCGGCTCACGCTCGCGGCGGCTCCTCCGCTCGAGGCTCTCGAACCAGATCGCGTGTCGCTGAGCGGTGTCGTCGCTGCGCTCGCCGCCACTGCGCTCATCGGAGGGCTGGGATGGTGGGGCTCCAACTCGGCGAGCACCGGCGGCATCGGCATCATCGTGCTCGCCGTCCTCATCGGGCTCCTCGGCGGTGGCTTCGCGCTCCTCTACGTCGGCGGGCGGGCAGGCGTGCGTTCGTCCACCCGCTCGCAGTTCGGGGTCGTCTGTGGAACTCGACGTTCCGGCCGCGTCGCGCTCGCGGCGATCGGGGCGGGCATCGCGTTCGTCGCGGCCGGCGCCGCGCTGTCGCTCGCAGCGATGGACGACCGGGGCGACGACACTGCCGATGCCAAGGTGCTCAGCGCCGAGGAAACACCAGCGGGCAGCGACGACAACGTCTACGTGGTGCAGGTGGAGGGCGTCGCCGCGCCGGTCACCGTGCGGTCCGATCGCCACCTACGACTGGGTGAGCACGTGTTCGTGCAGTTCGGTGAAGAGGCGGGCACCGCACGCCTGGTGGGGGCGCTCGACGACGGCCGGTTCGCGTTTGCGGTGGTGTGCTGGATGCTCGGCATCGGGCTGATCACGTCGGGTGTGCGCCGCCGCAACTGGGACACCAGGTGCGCGCGGCTCGGCACGTTGCTCGACGGTTGGAACCCCGGCCGGGCGGCGGCCTGACGCCGCCGCCCGAGCGGCTCAGAAGATCCAGCTCCACTGGTTCGGCACGAACACCGTCGCCGTCGCGGTGGTGGTGGCACCGCAGTCGTTGGTGGCCACCCACGTCATCGTGTAGGTGCGTCCCTGGCCGAGTGCGGAACGCTCGGCCCGTACCTTGACGGTGGTGTCGTCGACGATGACGACGTCGTTGACGGTGTTGCCGTCGCCGATGCCGTTCGCGTTGTCCGGCTCGTTCGACACGGCCGAGACGAGGTCGATCGAGACCACGTCGCCGCTGGCCGTGGGCGTGGCCGTGATCGTGCGGTACTTGTGGTTGGGGATCCAGATGACGGTCTGGTCGAGCTCCACCGACAACGTCGGCGACTGGCAGATGCCCACCAGCACCGGGTCGTGATCCGACGAGCGGTACGGCGTGGGCGCGTACAGCAAGGCCTGCTGGCCGACCGACTTGAACTCGACGTTGTAGTCGAGCGCCAGTGGCTCGTCGGCGTTGATGTGCCACTCGCCGACGCCGGTGACCTGCGGCTCGAGTGAAGCGTTCGCGAGTGCATGATCGAGGTAGCCGGACTGGCCGCCGAACACGTACGAGTAGGCACCGGGTCCGACGCGATCGGCGACGAGGTCGGTGTAGCCACCGTTCTTCAGCGCCGTGATCGGGTCCTCCTGCCCGTACGAGTTGAGGTCGCCGATGATGAGCACGTCGGGATCACCACTGCCGGTCGGGTCGGTGGCCAGCCAGTCGGCCAGCGCCAGCGCCGCCTGCGTGCGCGTGACGTTGCAGTTTCCCTGGCCGTCGCCGATGTCGGGGTCGCCGGCACAGGCCGAGCCCTTCGACTTGAGGTGGTTCACGACCACCGTGAACCGCTGACCGTTGTTGTTCTGGCTGAACGTCTGGGCGATTGCGGGACGGCTGCGTGTGTCGTCGAAGCGGGGATCGATCGTGGAGTCGAGCACTGCGTGCGTACCGACCGGTGAGACGCTGGCGGGCTGGTAGATGAGCGAGACGCGGATCGCGTCGCCGCCCACGACACCGGTGTCGATGTAGGCGTAGGTGCCCGGGCCGGCGACCGCGTTGAGCGCGCCGACCAGTTCGGCCAGCGCGCTGTTCGGGCCGCTGTCGTTCTCGATCTCGTTCAGGCCGACGATGTCGGCGTCCATGCCGATCAGTGCCGCGACGATCTTGTCGCGCTGGCGGACCAGTTCGGCCGGGGTGTTCGCACCACGGCTGGTCGGGAAGCCGCCACCGAGTCCGTCACCGTTGAAGAAGTTGAGCACGTTCATCGACGCGACCTGGATGCCGCCGCCCACCACGGGCGCTGCGGTGGGCCGGGGGTTCGCCTCGGTGAAGGCGACCGGGCCGGTCGGTTGCACGCGGTAGGCGCCGAAGCGCTGATCGAGCACGCCGGTGAGACCGATGATGGTGTCGCCTTCGCGCAGGGTCTCGAACGCCGTCAGGCCGGTGGGCTCCGGGTAGCGGATGGGGTCGACGTTCTGCTGGTTGTTGGCGTCGTCGAGCAGGATGCGGCTGCGGTCGTTGAGGTTCTGCAGTGCGATGGCGGCTGCACCGGGCGTGGTGACGGCGGTGGGGATGAACAGTCGACCGCCGACCGACAGGCTCACCTCACCGAAGCGACCGAGCGTGAAGGTCTCGGTGACCGACAGCTCCTGGGGCAGCGAGACCCGCATGCCCTCGGTGCGCTCCCACACCGTCAGATCGGCGACGGGGAGCGAGATGGCCGTGGGCGTGACCGACTGGCCGGTGGCGCACAGCTGCAGGCCGGTGACGCCGGAGAGCTCGGTGAGCGGCTGGCCGCTGGAGACGAACTCGACCACGTTGCCGGTGAGCCGCACCACGTCGCCCACTGCGACCGGGTTGGCCGAGTCGAACACGAAGAGACCCTCGGATGTGAGCGGGTCGGCGTCGGCGTCGGCGTCTTCCTCCTGCAGGAAGTAGCCGCTGAACTGACCGGGACCCTGCAAATCGGCCACGACCACCGCCTCGACGCTGACCGACGCACCGACGATCGGTGAGGTGCCACCGCTGCCCTGGATGTCGTGGATCGCCGTGGCCGGTTCGCCGCACACGGCGAGATCGATGGTGGTGAACGAGACGACCGCATCGGC
>JAUXQB010000276.1 GCA_030685215.1 Actinomycetota bacterium | reverse complement strand
CCTCGCGCACGGCGGCGGTGAGGTTGCGGTCGCCGCCGGGGTTCATCATCACGTACGACACGCGGCTCATCAGGTCTTCGCCGTAACGGATCTGCGGGTTCATGCGACCGGCCGACGACAGGATCTCGCCGGTGAGCAGGTCGCACAGGTGGCCGGCGATGGTGGTGCTGCCGATGTCGACGGCGATGCCGCACACGCGGTCGACGTAGCCGGGCCACGCGGCCACCACGGTGGTGCCGCGGACGGCAACGGTGGCGGCGCGGTCCTGGCGGGCGAACGCGTGGTGCACCTCTTGCAACGCCTCCAGCGACAGCGAATCGACGGTGCGGCCGAACTCGGCGAGCAGCTCGGCCACCACCAGGTCGCTCATCGACTCCGCATCGCCGAGCACGCTCGGAGGTAGTTCGATGTACGACAGCGACACCGCCGGGTCGAGCACCACGTCGCTGAGGTCGAGGCTCTTGCGCACCACCGGTCGGTGCACCTGGCTCTCCGGCGGCACGTCGAGCACCACGTCGTCGCGCACGAGTGCACAGCACCCCAGGCGGCGATCGGGCTTCATGCCGCGCCGGCCTTCGTAGGCCTCTTCGGTGTCTCCCCACGGGCTGAGCGCCTCGTCGGTGGACTCGATGGCCCACTTCGAGTACTGGCCGGGTGTGAACGCGATCTGGCAACGACCGCAGATGCCGCGGCCGCCGCACACCGAGTCGAGGTCGACACCGAACTCGCGCGCAGCCTGCAGCACCGTGGTGCCGGTGGGCACCACGCCACCGAGACCCGACGGAGTGAAGACAACGCGCGGCATGGTGACTACTGGCCCCCTCGGTTGCGGCGGCCGCCACCGGCGCGACCCTCGCGGGCGCCGCCGGCAGCATCGGGGTCGCGGTTGGCGCGGATCCAGGCCATGCAGTCCTGGTCGTTGCCGGCGAGCACGTCGGCGGCCATCACGGTGGTCTTCACGTCGGGGTGCAGCGGGTTCATGATGGCCGAGGTCATCCCGTTGCTGATGGCCATGGCCAGGAACGTGCCGGTGATCTGGTTGCGGGCCGGCAGCCCGAAGCTGACGTTGCTGGCGCCACACGTGGTGTTCACCTTCAGCTCGGTGACCAGCCGGCGCAGGAGTGCGAACACCTGGCGGCCGGCGGTGCCCATCGCGCCGATCGGCATCACCAGCGGGTCGACCACGATGTCGCTGGCAGGGATGCCGTAGTCGCTGGCGCGGCGAACGATCTTCTGCGCAACGGCGAAGCGCACGTCAGGGTCGGTGCTGATGCCGGTCTCGTCGTTGCTGATGGCGACCACTGCTGCGCCGTACTTGGCCACGAGAGGGAGCACGCGCTCCATCTGCTCGTCCTCACCGGTGACCGAGTTGACCAGCGGCTTGCCCTGGTACACGGCGAGCCCGGCTTCCAGCGCCTCGACGATCGACGAGTCGATGGACAGCGGCACGTCGGTGATGCCCTGCACCAACTGGATGGCGCGGGCGAGCAGCGCCGGTTCGTCGGCGAGGGGAATGCCGGCGTTGACGTCGAGCATGTGCGCACCCGCCGCCACCTGTGCCAACGCGTCGGCCTCCACGCGGCTGAAGTCGCCTCGCTTCATCTCCTCGGCCAGCAGCTTGCGACCGGTGGGGTTGATGCGTTCGCCGATCATCACGAAGGGTCGGTCGAAGCCGATGACCACTTCCTTGGTGGCAGAGCTGATGACGGTGTGGGTCATGACGGTTCGTCTCCGATGGTTGCGGTGTTGGCGGGGTCCCAGCCCCCGTTGTCGACCAGGGTGTGCAGGCGTTCGTTGGTGAACTCGACCTCGATCGACGCGGCGATGGCGTCGATGGTCTCGGCCAGCTCGCCGACGAGCGGGTAGCTGGTGCGGCGCCACTCGCCCACGTACTCCTGCGCAGTCTTCTTGCCCGCCACCATCGCGGCGCGGTCGATGGCCTTCTGGAAGCGGTGGGGGAGGATGACCTGGTGCTTGTCGGCACCGGTCTTCCCGTTGATCTGGGCAGGGATGTCGCGCCACAGGATGACGACGACCTCACTGCCTCCTCGGCGTGACATGACTACGACACCTTTCCGGACGTGGTGAGGCCGACGGTGACCGCCGTGGCGAACGGGTCGAGCCCGACGGGCACGTGCTCGAAGCGCAGACCGAGCTGCGCGGCCGCGGCTTCCGCAGCCTGCACGACCGCGGGGTTGTCGGTCTGCGAGAGCAGCACGAGGCGCGTGTAGTGACCGAAGTACATCGGCAGCAGTTCGGGGTGACGGTCGAGCCCGAGACCCTGCCAGATGAGCGCTTCGAAGTGCTTGGCGAGGAAATCGGTGAGGAAGAACGTGCCCAGCTCGGCCTCGTGCAGCGCCTCGAACACGGGAGTGCCGGCGTAGAACTCGTAGCAGTGGTTGCCGGGCAACCGGTGCAGGTTGCTGCGCTCCGCGAGCAGTTCGTCGAGCTGCCCGCCGGTGCCGCAGTCGGCGTAGCCGATGAGCACGTGGCGGTCGCGGTGCGGGTCGAGCTCGTCGAGCAGCTCGCGCAGCGCGGGCACGATGCGCGCGGGTCGGTTGTGGAGGTTCGCCGGGAGGTAGCGCACCTCCACCTGCTCGGCGAGGCCGTTGGAGTGCAGTACCGCCCGCAGCTCGGCGACGAGGGCGCCGCACGCAAGTACGAGTGGCCGGGCCATGGGGTGCGGCTCAGACGGAAGGGCCGGGAGGCTCGGCGTGGCCGCGACGGGCCGACACCAGCTGCTTGGCGGTCTCCGACGCCACTGCCGCGTCGCGGCAGTACGCGTCGGCACCGATGGCCTGGCCGAACTCCTCGTTGAGCGGCGCGCCGCCGACGAGGACGATGTAGCGGTCGCGCAGGCCGCGCTCCTGCAGCGTGTCGATGACGACCTTCATGTACGGCATGGTGGTGGTGAGCAGTGCCGACATGCCGAGGATGTCGGGCTGGTGCTCCTCGAGCGCGGCGAGGAACTTGTCGGCGTCGGTGTTGATGCCGAGGTCGATCACTTCGAAGCCGGCGCCTTCCAGCATCATCGCGACCAGGTTCTTGCCGATGTCGTGGATGTCGCCCTTGACGGTGCCGATGACCACCTTGCCGATGGGCTCGGCGCCGGTCTCCGCGAGCAGCGGCCGCAGGATCTCCATGCCGGCCTTCATCGCGTTGGCGGACAGCAGCACCTCGGGCACGAACAGGATGCCGTCGCGGAAGTCGATGCCGACGATGCGCATGCCTTCGACCAGTGCATCGTTGAGCACGCGGTCCGGGCTCCAGCCGCGATCGAGGAGGATGAGCGTGCCCTCGGCGATCTCGGGGGCCATGCCGTCGTAGAGGTCTTCGTGCATCTGGGTGACGAGCTCGTCGTCGGGAAGTGCTGCCAGATCCAGATCGTCGCCGTCGCTCATTCACTGTCCTTTGGGTGAGGTCCGGTATGAGTTCCACGATGTGGAACGGAACCGTATGGTGGAACTCTAACACAGTCGCGCGGCGTGGATCACGCTGCAGTGATGGACTGCAGGTGGTCTGCGTATGCCGGCGACCCCAACAGAGTACGGCAGCGTTCGAAGCGGCCCACGGCGTATGCCCAGAAGTCCTCCGCAGTGTTGCCGTTCGCGTGCTGCAGCACGCCCCACAGCGTCCACAGCAGGTCGCACATCGCCTTGTATGCGACCATCCGCCCCACCTCGTGCGCGGGCGGTTCGCCGTCGAAGTAGGCGCGCAGCAGTGCGGCGTCCTGCTCCGGTGCGAACAGGCCCTCCACGGACAGGTCGCCGAGGTCCCACATCGGGTCGTTGTTGCCGCTGTACTCGTAGTCGATGAGCACCATTCGGTCGCCGGTGTCGAGGAAGTTCTCGCACAGCGGGTCGCAGTGGGCCGGCACCAGCGGGCGAGCGGCAGCCGCCAGTGCCCGGCGCGTGGCCTCGGCGTGCGCTTCCGCCTCCTCGTACCCGTCGGGCAGCGCGGCGCCCTTCTCGGCGAGCAGTCGTTTGTAGTCGTCGATCATGTCGAACAAGCGGAAGTCGGTGGCGAACGGCGCGGCCGTGGTGTGCAGCCGACGCAGCACGTGCGCTGCCCGTGCGACGGCGTCGAGGTCGCGGAATGCCTCTGGGTGCATGGTGGCCGCACCGTCGACGAACCGCGTGACCATCAGGCCGTCGGTGGCATCGAAGAACAGGATCTCGGTGTTCACCCCCGCCGCGGCGGCCGAGCGCGCGGCGACCTCCTCGGCGGAACGGTCGAGGTACTCGCTGGTGCCGAGGCCGGGTACGCGCAGCACGAGCCGGTCGCTGCCCGTGTCGACGAGGTAGTTGATGTTGGTGAGTCCGGCCAGGCGAGTGACGGTGGCCGGGTCGACGTGCGCGAGGAACGGCACGCGGGCGAGGGCATCGGCGAGCGGAGTCATTGCGGAAGCCTGTCATCACGGCATCCGTGATGAAAAGCTTCCCGAACCTCCGGCGGCGGCCTGGTCACGACTTGAGCCGCAGGTTGTCGGGGTCGTAGAGCGGTCGATCGTGGCGCCTCGCAGGGATCGGCTCGCCGTACACCTCGACGACGAAGTCGGTGCGGTCCGCGAGCTCGATGGGCAGGTAGCCGTACACGATCGGCTTGCCGACGGTGTGGCCGAAGTTGGCGCTGGTGGTGAAGCCCACCACGCGGTCGTCGGCGATGATCGCCTCGCCGCTCACCGGGTACGCCATCGACTCGAGCGTGAACGTGCACAGCGTGCGAGGGATGCCGGCATCTCGCTGCGCGACCAGCGCGTCGCGTCCGAGGAAATCGCCCTTGTTCAGGTTCACGCGCCACTCGAGCCCGGCTTCCCACGGTGTGGTGTCGGGCGTGACGTCGGTGCTCCAGTACACGTAGCCCTTCTCCATGCGCATCGTGTCGATGGTGCGGTAGCCGACGTCGACGATGCCGTGTTCCTGGCCCGCCGCGTGGAGCAGTTCGTACACGTGCGCCGCGTACTCGGTGGGGATGTGCAGCTCCCAGCCGAGCTCGCCCACGTATCCGATTCGAACCGCGAGCACGGGCGCGGACCCGATGGTGATCTCGCGCGCCTTCGCGTAGCGGAACGCGGCGTTGCCGATGTCGTCCTCGCACACCGATTGCAGCACCTCGCGGCTCTTCGGCCCGACGATGTTGAGCACCGCTCGCGCGGAGGTGAGGTCGCGCACGATGACCGAACCGTCGTCGGGGCTGTGCGTGCGGATCCAGCCCATGTCGTGCGCGCCGAACGCGGAGCCGGTGACCACGTAGAAGCTGTCGGGCGCGGTGCGGGTCATCGTCAGGTCGCACTCGATGCCACCGCGCTCGTTACACAGCTGGGTGTAGATGACCGTGCCGACCGGTTTGTCCATGTCGGCCACGCTGAGCCACTGCACCGTGGCGAGCGCGCCGGGGCCGGTGATCTCGAACTTGGCGAAGCTGGTCTGGTCGATGAGGCCGACGCCCTCGCGCACAGCGAGGTGTGCTGCGCGTACGTGCGGCCACCAGTTGGGTTCGCTGAACGACGGCCGGTCGATCGGCTCGACGCTCGCTGGTGCGAACCAGTTCGGCCGCTCCCACCCGCCGCGCGACCCGAACACCGCGCCGTGCGACTCGAGCACGGTGTGCAGCGGGCTGCGGCGGATGCCGCGGGCGGTGACCTTCTCGCTGCCCGGTGCCGCGAGCTTGTAGTGGTGCGCGTACATCTCCACCATCCGCCGGTCCATGAAGTGACGCGTGGTGTGGTGGAACGAGAAGCGGCGCACGTCGAGCGGCCACAGGTCGAGCGACGGCCGACCCTCCAACATCCACTCTGCCATCATCTTCCCTGCGCCACCCCCGGCAGCGATGCCGTACAGGAAGCCGGTGGCCACGTAGTAGTTGTCGAGCTCGGGCACGCGGCCCATCACGAAGTCGGCGTCGGCGCTGTACGGGATCGGTCCGTTCAACAGCGTGCGGATCCCCGCGGTCTCCAGGCAGGGCGTGCGCTTTGCGCCCAGCTCGGCGAGCTGCGCGAACCGGTCGTAGTTCGGTTCGAACAGCTGCCGCTGGAACGGCGACGGGATGCCGTCGGCGCCCGTGCCCGTTCCGAATGCGAGGGTGTCGGGTTCGTAGCCGCCGATCAGCAGGCCGGGGCCGTCGGGCTTGTAGTAGACGAGGTGATCGGGGTCGCGCATCGTGGGCATCTTCCCCAGCTCGACCGGCGTGTAGCCCTCGATCGGGCCGCTCAACAGGTACTGGTGCTCCACCGCGGTGGCGGGGATGCGCACGCCCGCCATGCGGCCGACCTCCATGCCCCACATGCCCGCCGCGTTCACCAGCATCTCGCACTCGATGTCGCCGCGATGCGTGTGCACGGTGGTGCACCGGCGACCGTCGACGGTGATCGACGTGACCTTCGTGCGCTCGTGGATCCGTGCACCCCGCAGGCGTGCGCCGCGGGCGATGGCCTGGGTGACCGACGCCGGGTCGATGTAGCCGTCGGTGGGCAGGAAGGCCGCGGCGAGCACGTCGTCGGTGCTCATCAACGGGAACAGCTCCTGGGCGCGCTGCGGCGACACGATCTCCATCGGCAGGCCGAAGCTCTTCGCCATCGTCGTGAGCCGCTTCAGCTCGAGCACCCGCTCGGGCGAGCACGCGAGGCGCAGGCTGCCGGTCTCGTGCCAGTCGACCGCCTGCCCGGTCTCTGCTTCCAGCCCGCGGTACATCTCCACCGACTGCTCGAGCATGCGCGTGGTGTTGCGCGACGATCGCAGCTGGCCGACCAGGCCGGCGGCGTGCCAGGTGGCGCCGTCGGTGAGCTGGTGCTGCTCGACGAGCACCACGTCGGTCTCGCCCATTCTGGTGAGCCAGTACGCGATGCTGCAGCCGAGGATGCCGCCGCCGATGACGACGATGCGGGCGCGTTGGGGGAGTGTGCTCTCGCTCATGGTCAGGCCTTCACTCGTGCGTTGGTGGGGTCGTACAGGGGTTGCATCGAGACGGCCGCGGGCACTCGCTCGCCGGCCACCTCCAGCTCATAGGTGCCGCCCAGCACCCAGTCGGCGGTGACGCCCGCGGGGTTGCGAACGTAGCCGTACCCGATCGACCGGTCGATGGTGTAGCCGAAGCCGCCGCTGGTGAGCCAGCCGACTCGCTCGCCGTCGCGGTAGATGGTCTCGCGCCCGAGCAGGATGCACTCGGGTGCGACCGTGAACGCGGCGAGCATCTTGCGCACACCGTGCTGGCGCTGTGCCTCGATGGCGGCGCGGCCGCGGAAGTCGACGCCGCTGGTGCGCTTCACCGCCCACCCGAGCCCGGCTTCGACGGGCGTGTGGTCGGGGCCGATGTCGCTGCCCCACGCGCGGTAGCCCTTCTCCAGCCGGGTGCTCTCGATCGCGCGGTAACCGGCGTCGACCAACCCATGGGCGACGCCCGCGGCCGTCACGGTGTCGTACACCCGCGGCGCGTATTCGACGGGGAGGTGCAGCTCCCAGCCGAGCTCGCCCATGTAGGTGATGCGCAGCGCGCGCACCGGGCAGCCGGCGATGCCGAGGGTCTGGAACGTGGCGAACGGGAACGCCTCGTCGGTGAGGTCGGCGGTGGTGACCGCGGAGAGGATCGAGCGCGACGCGGGACCCATCAGGGTGAGCACCGAGTAGGCCGACGTGACGTCGAACAGTTGCGCGTTGGCGTCGGGTGCGATGTTGCGGCGGATCCAGTCGAAGTCGTGGGTGGCGAAGCCGGTGCCGGTGACGATGTAGAACTCGTCGTCGGCCACGCGGGCCACGGTGAGGTCGGCCTCGATGCCCCCGGCGTCGTTGAGCATCTGCGTGTACGTGAGCGACCCCACCGGCTTGCGCACGTTGTTCGCACAGATCCAGTCGAGCGTGGCGAGCGCGTCTGGCCCCTTCAACGCGAACTTCGCGAACGACGTCTGGTCGATGAGCACCGCAGCCTCGCGGCACGCTGCGTGCTCGCGACCCACCGCCGCGAACCAGTTCTGCCGCCCGTACGTGTACTCGTCACGTGGAGATTCGCCGAGGGCCTCGGAGGCGAACCAGTTCGGCCGCTCCCAGCCCAGCTTCTCGCCGAAGACGGCGCCACGCTCGAGCAGGCGCTGATACAGCGGCGAGGTGCGCGCGGGGCGCCCGCTGTGGTGCTCCTCGAACGGCCACGCCATCGTGTAGTGCTTGCCGTACGCCTCGAGCGTGCGCGTACGCACCCACTCGGTGTCGATGTGCGGCCTGCCGAAGCGGCGCAGGTCGACCACCCACAGGTCGTACGGGGGGCGACCGTCGTGCACCCATTCGGCAAGTGCCTGCCCGGCCCCGCCGCCGGCCGCGATGCCGAACGCGTTGAAGCCGGCGCCGACGTAGAGGTTCTTCAGCTCGGGTGCCTCGCCGAGGATGAAGTTGCCGTCGGGCGTGAAGCTCTCCGGCCCGTTGATGAGGGTGCGGATTCCCACGTCGGCCAGCTGGGGCACGCGGCCGATGGCCAGCTCCATGATCGGCGCGAAGTGGTCGAAGTCGCTGTCGAGCAGCTGGAACTCGAACGGGCGCGGGATGCCGTGCACCGCCCACGGCACGGGGTTCGGCTCGTAGCCGCCCATCACCAGGCCGCCCACCTCCTCCTTGTAGTAGGTGAGACGATCGGGGTCGCGCAGCGTGGGCAGGTTGCGTGGCACCTCGGGCGTGAACTGCTCGGTGATCACGTACTGGTGCTCCACGCTCACCAGCGGCACGTTCACCCCGACAGTGGCGCACAGTGCGCGGGTCCACTGGCCGCCGCACACCACCACCTTCTCGCACGCGATTCGACCG
>JAUXQB010000053.1 GCA_030685215.1 Actinomycetota bacterium | reverse complement strand
TGGCCTTCACGTCCACCGTCGGGTAGCCGGCGAGCACGCCCGAATCGAGCGCCTGCTGCATGCCCTGGTTGGTGGGGTTGATGTACTCACGCGGGATGCGGCCACCGCTGATCTTGTCGACGAACTCGTAGCCCTTGCCCGGGTTCGGCTCGAGGTTGATCTTGACGACGGCGAACTGGCCGGAGCCACCCGACTGCTTGATGTGGCGGTACTCGACCTGCTCGACCAGCTTGGTGATGGTCTCGCGGTAGGCCACCTGCGGCTTGCCGACGGTGGCGACCACGCCGAACTCGCGCATCATGCGGTCGACGAGGATCTCGAGGTGCAGCTCGCCCATGCCGGAGATGACGGTCTGACCCGTCTCCTCGTCGGTGCGCACGCGGAACGTGGGGTCTTCGTCGGACAGGCTCTTGAGGGCCTTGCCCAGCTTGTCGCTGTCGTCCTTGGTCTTCGGCTCGATGGCCACGTGGATGACGGGCTCGGGGAAGATCATCCGCTCGAGGATGATGGCGTGGTTGCGATCGCACAGCGTGTCGCCGGTGGTGGTGTCCTTGAAACCGAGGCCGGCCACGATGTCGCCGGCCATGGCCACGTCGAGGTCTTCACGGTTGTTCGCGTGCATGAGCAGGATGCGGCCCAGACGTTCCTTGCGCTCCTTGGTGCTGTTGTACACCTCGTCGCCCTTGTTGATCTGGCCCGAGTACACCCGGAAGTAGGTGAGCTTGCCGAACGGGTCGGCCACGATCTTGAAGGCGAGCGCGGAGAACGGCTCGCTCTCGCTGGCCTTGCGGGTGAGGATCTCGTCCTCGTGGTTCGGCCGCACGCCCTGGGTGGGCGGGATGTCGAGCGGGCTGGGCAGGAAGTCGACGACGGCGTCGAGCATCGGCTGCACGCCCTTGTTCTTGAAGGCCGAGCCGCACAGGATGGGCACGAAGTCGAACGCGAGCGTGCCCTTGCGGATGGCGCGCTTGACCTCTGCCTCGGTGAGCTCCTCACCGGCGAGGTACTTCTCCATCACTTCGTCGTCGCTGGTGGCGATGGTCTCGAGCAGCGCTTCGCGGTACTCGTTGGCCTGGTCGACCATGTCGGCGGGGATGTCGATTTCGTCCCACTTGGCGCCGAGCTCTTCGTCCTGCCAGATGAGCGCCTTCATCTTCACCAGGTCGATGAGACCGGCGAACGGCTTGTTGCTCTCCGGGCCACCGGCGCCGACGGGAAGGTGCAGCACGGCCGGGTTGGCCTGCAGGCGGGTCTTCACCATGTCGACGGTGCGGTAGAAGTCGGCGCCGATGCGGTCCATCTTGTTAACGAAGCACATGCGCGGCACTTTGTACTTGTTGGCCTGACGCCACACGGTCTCGGTCTGCGGCTCGACGCCGGCCACCGAGTCGAACACCGTGACGGCACCGTCGAGCACGCGCAGCGACCGCTCGACCTCGATGGTGAAGTCGACGTGGCCAGGGGTGTCGATGATGTTGATGCGGTGGTTGTTCCAGATGCACGTGGTGGCGGCGGACGTGATGGTGATGCCGCGCTCCTGCTCCTGGGCCATGTGGTCCATGGTGGCGGCGCCGTCGTGCACCTCACCGATCTTGTAGCTCTTGCCCGTGTAGTAGAGGATGCGCTCGGTGGTGGTGGTCTTGCCGGCATCGATGTGGGCCATGATGCCGATGTTGCGTGTGCGCTCGAGGGGGAATTCGCGCTTGGCCATCTCAGTGTCTCTCTCTACTCACGTACGTCGTGTGTGGTGCGATTCGGGGGCGCGCAGGACCGAAACCGGCCACAGGCGCAAGAGCCAATGTTATCGGGGGCACCGCGGAACACGACCGACAGCCGACAGCCGATTGCGGACGGGTCGCACGAGGCGGCCCAGCGGGTCAGCAGGACTCGGCGGGGGTGACGACGTCGGTGGGCTGGTTGATGCTGCGGCTGCCGTCGGTCATCACCGCAGTGATGCGGATGGACAGCGTGGTGCCGGGTGCCTGGCCGACCAGTGAACCCCACGGCGTGGACGCGGTGGGCAACGGTGCCAACGCCACCCACGAGCCGTCCGGGTTGGCCAGCTCGATGTCGTACTGCGCCAGCCCGACGAGGTCGCCCGGCCACACCGGCTGCATCTGCCAGCCGGCTCCGGACGCCGGGCACAGTGGCGAGAATTGCACGATGGGAGCCGCGACCCCGGCTGCCAGGGAGCCCGGCGCGGGAGTGACGGCAGGGGTGGTGACGGGTGGCGCGGTGGCCGGCACCGTCGTGCCGGCGGTGGTGACCCGTGTGGAATCGACGGCGGTGGTGTCGGAACCGCCGTCGTCGTCGCCTCCCCAGAACCCGCCGACGAGGCTGCCGATGCCGATGGCCACCAGGCACAGCACGACGAGCGCGGCGACGACGAAGCCGACGGAACGGCTGCGGCCGGACCGCTCCTTCGCCGCCGGTCGCGGCGACGGCTCGGCCGCTGCCGCCGTTGCGGGACGGCGGGCCGACTCGGCGACCTCGGCCACCGGGGCCACCGCGACGGGCGGGACGACTTCCACGGAACCGGTGGCGCGCCCACGGTTCACGGCCGACTCGGTGGCCTGCTCACGTCGGGCGGCGTTCTCTGCGGGCGACGCCGACGGCGGCATCACCGGCTTGAACGACGCGGCGGCGATGGGCTCCACGCGCTGGCCGGCGGCGGCCTCGGTGCGAGTGACGGAGCCAGGGTTGTGCAGCAGCGGCAACGCGCGCTCGGCCGCCTCACTCACCTTGTGCGGCGGCAACTGAGTGTGGGAACCACGAGTGACCACGCGCACGACGTCTTCCGCGGAGCACAGCAGCACGCCGTCGACCGCACTGGGCAGTGAGGCCGACACGAGCACACCGATGATGGTGACCACCGGCACCACCGGCGTGCCGATGCTCTGCGTGAGCAACTGCGACTCGACCCGCGCCGCGTCGAGCAGGTCGCGCAACGAGAGATCGCCGGACCACAATTGCCCGCCGCGGAACGTGATGGCCTCCTGGCAACGCCGGGTGACGACGACGAACGCGCCACCCGGGCCGATGACCAAGTGGTCGATGTTGCCCTTCGAGCCGGGCAGCTTCAGGTCGTGCAGCAATGCGTACGCGGCCGGCAACTGCGCGAGCTGAGCGGCCACCGCGCGCTCGTCGGTGGCGAGTGCTTCCAGCCATTGCGCTTCCAGCACGAGGCGCTCCGCGGTGGCACGACGCTGCGCCGCCTGGCTCAGCGCACTGCCACCGGCGACACCACCTTCGATCATCTGCTCAGTATCGCAGGCTGCGGCCGCGGAAGGGCGCTCACGCGGCGGCCGCTGCCTCCAGCAGCAACCCGTACTCGCCGTTCAGCAACGTGAGCTGATCGCCGTCGATGCGGTAGCTGGCGGTGCCCTGCACCACCAACGCGACCGAGAACTCGAGCTCCATCGTCGACTGCGGGCACGCCATCTTCGTCAGCCCGAGCACACCGAACTCGATCGACGTGTCGCCGATGGCGGCCGACGCGATGCCGGCGTTGCAGCCGCCGTTCACCTCGACCGTGTCACCGACGAACCGCACCGTGGCGCGCGCAGTCCCGAAGCCGCCTGCAGCCGTGTCGAGGTGCAGCACGGAGGTGACCACCCACAGGGTCTCCTCCAACGGCCGGTCGGCCGCGGGCACGAACTCGTCGGACAGCCGCAGCGAGACCCCCGCGCCGAGCACGGTGAGCTCGTCGGCCACCAGCCGAACCGTCGGGCGCGACGTCAGCAGCGCGACCACTGCCGCGTCGAGCGCCATCAGATCTTCCTCGCACGCCATCTCGGTGAGCGCCATGCTCTCGATGATCAGCAGATCGTCCTGCACGTCGTAGTCGGCGGTGCCGGTGTTGCAGCCGCCGGTCATCCGCACGCTGAGGCCGTCGAACGTGAGTCGGAGGTTGCTGCCCGGCGGCAGCACGAGACCCTGCGCGTCGATGGCGGTGAAGGCACGACCCGACAGCGCCGTCTTCTCGGCGGGCTCGGTCGTGTCGCCACAGCCGCCGACGAGTGCGGCGACAAGACCCGCGCCGGCCACGATGGCCCCCACACGAACGAGCCGGTTCGGACGCACGGAGCACCTCATGCCCTTCAGACGCATGCCCTTCTGACGTCGCGGCACGCCGCCGCGGTTCCCCATGTCAGGCCAATGATGCCACCACTGCTTCCCCAGTGCGGCGACCACTGAACAGCGCACCCTGGATCGATGGCGTGTCGCGATGATCGCCACACACGAACAGCCCGTCGCCCAACGCCACCGGTTGCTTCGGTCGGAACGGCGGCTGCGAGTCGGGCTGGCCGTGGTGGATGGTGTCGGTGCGCAGCGAGGTCCACCCGTCGACGGCCGGACCCCACCATCCGCGCAGTTGACGCTTCACCGCGACCGACAGTTCATCGCCCATCATCTCGATGGCGGGACACGCCGCCGCGATGAGCGCGCGACCGTCGGTGGAGTACTCGGGCGCGACGTTGGTCATCACTGCCACGTTCAGCGCCGGGCCGGTGAGCGTGCCGTCGAGCACGATGAGGCGGGAGCCGATGGGTGCCACCGGCGCGGCGAACCACACGCACGACACCACACGCGACGCGGTGAGCGGCACGCGATCGCCGAGGAGGCCGGCAGCACGGGGGCCGTCGGTGGCCACGATCACCCGCCGAGCGCGCACCGCGCGCCCGTCGTCGAGGGTGACGACACCGGGCGCCACGGACCTCACCGGAGTGTCGAGGTGCACGGTGCCCGGGGCGAGGGCGGCCGCGAGCTGATCCGGGATGGCCTGCATCCCCATCGCAGGGACCGCCGAGTCGCCGGTGGCGAGGCAACGGAGGATGATCGACGCCATGCGGTTGCTGGCGGACAACCGCGGGTCGAGCTGGATGCCGCCGAGCAGCGGCCGAAAGAAGCGGTCGATGATGCGCGTGCTGAAACCGAGATCGCGCAACGCGGTGAGCGTGGTGACGTCGGGCGCCCGCAACAGGCTCACCGGGTCGGCCTTGCGCAGCCGGTGCAGCAACCCGGCGAGACGCACCTTGTCGATCACGCTGCCCACCGGCGCGACCACGCTCGAGAGCAGCATGCCGGGCCGACGCGTGGGGTCGCCGAGGGTGTGCAGGCGCCGACCCGACCACACCATCGACCCTGGGTCGAACGCGCGCAGGTCGAGCGCGTCGACGTCGAGCTGGCTCGACACCTCCGGGTACGCGGTGAGCAACACCTGGAACCCGCGATCGAGCCGGAACCCGTCGACGAGATCGGTGCGCACGCGACCGCCGACTCCATCGGCTGCCTCGAGCACCACCACCGATCGACCAGCGCGCTGCACCGCGCCCGCCGCGGCGAGGCCCGCCAGCCCGGCGCCGACGACCACCACGTCGGCGTCGTCGGGCACGTGCGTCGACTCGGTCACGCTGCGAAGCTACCCGACGCCTCGCCGGCACGCCCGACCGTCGCCGATCATTCGCGGGCGCGCATCAGTGCGCTCACCAGCGCTGCATCGAAGTCGGAACCGGCCTCGGTGACCTGGGCGGCGGCGTCGCCCTGACGTACCAGCACGAGACCGATCGACGGCGCGACGTAGATCTTCTGGTCCTGCGCGCCGAGCGCCGCGACGAGATCTGCCGGCCCCTGCCCGCCGGTGCGGCCGCTGCCACCGAGCAGCCACCACAGGTACCCGTAGTTCGCGTTGAGCGGGATCGGCGTCCACGCTTCCGCGAACCACCCCGGCTCGGTGATCTGCTCGCCCGCCCAGTGCCCGTTCCGCATCGCGAGGAGCCCGAACCGTGCCATGTCGCGCGCCGTGAGGCGGAGACCCCACAACTCGTCGCCGGTGGCGTCGACCGCACGCGCCCGTGAGCGCCAGGGCGACTCGGTGGTGATGCCGATGGTGCGGAACAACCAGTCGAGGGTGAGCGAGTTGATGTCGGTGCCGGCCACCACCTCGAGCACCTGCCGCAGCTTCTGGTACGCATCGGTGTTGTAGTCCCACACGATGCCGGGCTGCGCTGCGGTGCGCAGCGTGCGCGGATCGAGTCCACTGGTCATAGTGAGCAGGTGGTGCAGACGGATGATGCGCTCGTCGACCACCGACGCGTTCGACCAGCCATCGCCGAGGAACTCGCTCACGGGGTCGTCGAGCACGAGCAACCCCCGCGAGCGGGCGAGCCCGACGAGTGTGGACACGATGCTCTTCTGCACCGACGCGACATCGCGAACGGTGGTCGCCGTGGCCTCGCGCCAGTACTGCTCGGCGACGATGCGGCCCTCCGCGAGGATCACGAGCGCGTCGCTGTTGCTGGTGCCGACGAGTTCGACCACCGCGGCGAGTCCGGCCTCGGAGTACCCGGCATCGGCCGCGGTGACGGTGGACCACTCGCCCGCGACCGGCACGTAGCCCTCGGTGACCGTCGCCTCCACGGTCGTGCTCGTCGGGCTGCCGGTGGTGGGCGGTGACGTCGCGAGTATCGAGGTCGTCGCCGGGTCGGTGGGCGGCGAGGTCGCCACTGCGCCATCACCCTCGCGTGCGGAGCAGCCCGCGACACCGCCCAGCAGCATCGTGGCCCCCGCGGCGAGTGCCGTGCGACGCGAAAACCCCTCGTGGCCCGTCATCGTCGGCATCGTACGGTGCCGCATGGCCCGGTTCGTGGAGTCGTCGGAATCCCCGGCATGATGGCGGGCACATGTTGATCAGACTCCTGCGCACCTTCCTCCGGCGCTACCGGGGAGTCCTCGTCGCGGTGGTGCTGCTGCAGGCGGCACAGACCGCAGCGGCACTGCTGCTGCCCACCCTCAACGCCGACATCATCGACAAGGGCGTCGCCACCGGCGACACCGGATACATCTGGCGGCACGGCGCCATCATGCTCGCAGTCAGCGCGGTGCAGATCCTGTTCTCCATCGCCGCCATCTACTACGGCTCGCGGGCAGCCACGAACTTCGGGCGCGACGTGCGCGCCGCACTGTTCCATCAGGTCACCGAGTTCTCTGCCCGTGAGGTCACGCACTTCGGTCCGCCGACGCTCATCACCCGCGTCACCAACGACGCACAACAAGTGCAGACCCTGGTGCAGATGACCTGCACGCTGCTCATCGCAGCACCGCTCACGGCCGCCGGCGGTCTGGTGATGGCGCTGCGCGAAGACGTCGAGCTGATCTGGATCCTCGCCGTCGCCATCCCGGTGCTCGTCATCTCCATCGGCACCGTCATCTTCAACATGGTCCCCACGTTCCGCCGCATGCAGGACCGCACCGACGAGATCAACCGTGTGCTGCGCGAACAGATCACCGGCATCCGCGTGGTGCGCGCGTTCGTGCGCGAGCCCTACGAGACCGAGCGCTTCGAAGAAGGCAATGCTGCGCTCACCCGTACGGCGCTGCGCGGTGGCCGCCTGATGGGCCTGATGTTCCCCACGGTCATCATGATCGTCAACGTGTCGAGCGTGGCCGTCATATGGTTCGGCGCCAACCGCGTGAACAGCGGCGAACTGAAGATCGGCGCGCTCATCGCGTTCCTCACCTACCTGATGCAGATCCTGATGGCGGTGATGCTCGCCACCTACATGGCCGCGCTGGTGCCTCGTGCGGCGGTCAGCGCCGAGCGCATCCAGGAAGTGCTCGACACCCCGTCGAGCGTCGCCGCCGCCGAGCACCCGATCGATGCGCTGCCGCCCGATGCCTCCATCGAGTTCCGAGCCGCCGGGTTCCGCTACCCGGGCGCCGAGCACGCGGTGCTGTCCGACGTCACCTTCCGGTGCGACGCGGGGCAGACCATCGCCGTCATCGGCAGCACCGGGTCGGGCAAGACCACGCTCGTCAGCCTGCTGGCCCGCCTGTTCGACGTCACCGAAGGCGCGGTGCTCGTCAACGGCGTCGACGTGCGCGATCTGGCCACCGACGCCCTGTGGCAGCGCATCGGATTGGTGCCGCAGCGGCCGTACCTGTTCAGCGGCACCGTCGCCAGCAATCTGCGCTACGGGAAGCCCGACGCCACCGACGACGAGCTCTGGGAAGCGCTCACGGTCGCCCAGGCCGCCGACTTCGTGCGAGCCATGCCCGACGGTCTCGACGCGCGCATCGCACAGGGCGGCAGCAACGTGTCGGGTGGTCAGCGGCAACGACTCGCCATCGCCCGCGCCCTCGTGCGCAAGCCCGAGGTCTACCTCTTCGACGACTCGCTGTCGGCGCTCGACATGGCAACCGACGCCCGCCTGCGTGCGGCGTTGGCGCCGTACACGCGCGACGCGGTCGTGGTGATGGTGGCGCAGCGGGTCACCAGCATCAAGCACGCCGATCAGATCCTGGTGTTGGAAGACGGCGAACCGGTGGGTCTCGGCACCCACGACGAGCTCGTCGCCGGCTGCCCCACCTACCTCGAGATCGTGCAGTCGCAGCTCACCGCCGAAGAGGCAGCCGCATGAGCGACGACACCCACGACTCGAAAGAGCCGCCGCGCCCACCGGCCAGCACCAGCGAGCTGCGCGGCGGCCGGATGAACACGGTGGGCGTGCCCACCGAGAAGTCGAAGGACTTCGCCACGTCGAGTCGCCGCCTGTTCAACCGCCTCGGCCCCGAGCGACCGAAGGCGTACCTCGTGCTCGCTCTCGCGGTCGTCAGCGTCGCGCTGGTGGTGTCGGGACCGAAGATCCTCGGCCACGCCACCAACCTGTTGTTCGACGGCCTGGTCAGCCGAGCGAGCGGTGGCCCCGGCATCGACTTCGCCGAGCTGCACCTCACGCTGTGGATCGCGGTGGGGTTGTACCTGGCCGGGTACCTGCTGTCGTACATGCAGGCCTACGTGCTGGCGGGCGTGGTGCAGCGCACGATGTTCCGGCTGCGCGCCGACGTGGAGGCGAAGCTGCACGAGATGCCGTTGTCGTACCTCGACCAGCAGGCTCGCGGCGATCTGCTCAGCAGAGTCACCAACGACATCGACAACGTCGCGCAGAGCATGCAGCAGTCGCTCAGTCAGCTGCTCACCGGCGTGCTCACCATCGTCGGCACCATCGCGATGATGCTCTGGATCTCGTGGCAGCTCGCCATCATCGCCATCGTCAGCGTGCCGGTCTCCATCATGATCATGAAGAAGATCGCCGGCTACTCGCGGGGCAAGTTCATGGCGCAGTGGCAGCACACCGGTGCGCTCAACGCGCAGGTCGAGGAGACGTTCACCGGTCACCCGATCGTGAAGGCCTTCGGCCGCCAGCGCGAGGCGCAGGCCCGGTTCGACGCCACCAACGCACAACTGGCCGAAGCCGGCTTCTCGGCGCAGTTCATCAGCGGGTGCGTGCAGCCCGCCACCGTGCTCGTCGGCAACCTCAACTACGTGGCCATCGCCGTGTTCGGTGGTCTCAAGGTGGCCAACGGTTCGCTCGGGCTCGGCGACGTGCAGGCCTTCATCCAGTACTCGCGCCAGTTCTCGCAACCGCTCACGCAGACCGCGTCGATGATCAACGTGCTGCAGTCGGGCGTCGCATCGGCCGAGCGCGTCTTCGAACTGCTCGACGCACCAGAACAGACGCCCGACCCCGAGCCGATGGTCGACGCACCGCCCGTGCTCGGTCGCGTCGAGTTCCACGACGTGTCGTTCAACTACCGCACCGACACGCCGCTCATCGAGCACCTCTCGCTGGTGGCCGAGCCGGGGCAGACCGTGGCGATCGTCGGCCCCACCGGTGCCGGCAAGACCACGCTGGTGAACCTGATCATGCGCTTCTACGAGCTCGACGGCGGATGCATCACGCTCGACGGCCGCGACATCGCCGCCATGCCACGCGCCGAACTGCGCAGCGAGTTGGGCATGGTGCTGCAGGACACGTGGCTGTTCGGCGGCACCATCCGCGACAACATCGCCTACGGCAACGCCGATGCCACCGACGAGCAGATCCTCGCCGCCGCGAAGGCCTGCTACGTCGACCGTTTCGTGCACTCGCTGCCGATGGGCTACGACACCGTGCTCGACGACGAGGGCAGCTCGGTGAGCGCCGGCGAGAAGCAGTTGCTCACCATCGCCCGCGCGTTCCTGGCGAACCCCACCATCCTCATCCTCGACGAGGCCACCAGCTCGGTCGACACGCGCACCGAGGTGCTCATCCAGCGGGCCATGGCCACGCTGCGCGGCGGCCGCACCAGCTTCGTCATCGCCCACCGGCTGAGCACCATCCGCGATGCCGACGTCATCCTCGTGATGGACGCCGGCCGCATCGTCGAGCAAGGCTCGCACCACGACCTGCTCACCCAGCAGGGCGCGTACTTCACGCTCTACAACGCGCAGTTCGCCGGCGCGGCCACCGACGTGGTCTGACCCGTCTCCGCACGGCGCTCCTGTCGGCTGGCACTCGGAAGACGGAGGTGCCACCTCCTTCTCCGACCGGTGACAACTTTGGTTGCGCGCCGCCGCAACCAAAGTGGCTCTCCTCAGGCTTGTGTGGGTGACCGGCGGTCGCCGTCGGGTGCGGCGCACCATTGGCTGCCCAGTTCTCTCAGTTCAGCGACAACTTTTGCTGCACTTGGTGCAGGGATAGTTGTCGCTGACCGAAACGATGTGCCAGGAGCTGGACTGCCCGACCCGACGCCGGGGCCGAGGCAGAGCCACAGCGGTGACCGGCGGCGGCTCGGGCGCCGCACGCGAGGTGCCATCTCCTTCTCTGGGACCGATGACAACGTTGGTTGCGCGCCGGGGCAACCAACGTTGTCGCTCTTCCAGTGCGTGTTGGTGGCGGCGAATGTTCGACCTGTCGCAGTCCGGCGCGTCCGACTCGAGGTGTTCAACGGCGGCGAAGGCGCATGGATCATGCGCGACGCGCTGTACTTCACCACCAAGGGCGACGTGCGCGTGTGGCGCATGGACCTGTGGGCGCAGCAGCTGTCGGTGCTGTACGACGGTCGCGCCGTCGCCGGCACGTCGTTGACCGCCGTCGACAACCTGGTCGGGCACCTGCCGAGCGGCGACCTCTTCGTGGCCGAGGACGGCGGCAACATGGAGGTCGTGCTGATCACCACCGTCGGCCCGGGCGAAGTGGCACCGTTCCTGCGGTTCGTCGGGCACGACGCATCGGAGGTCACCGGCATCGCGTTCACACCCGACCACGCTCGCCTGTACGTCACGTCGCAGCGCGGCACCGACGGCGCCCACGGCCTCACCTACGAGATCAGCGGGCCGTTCCGCCGCTCGAACCGCTCGCTCGTCGACCAGGCCCGCCGACCGCACCCGCTCAACGCCCGCACCGACGCTTCCGCCGGCCACCGGCCTCGGGTGGTCAGGCGGGGGTGACCGTCACGAAGGTGTCGTTGAAGCAGGCACCGTTGGCGAGCGCGTCGCCAGTGGCGGGCGTGAGCGCGTTGACGCCCCACCCGTCGCCGTGGTTGCGCAACCAGACGCCCTTGCTCATCACCGCCACGCCCGGCCGAGTGTCGGCACCGACCGCGAGCGGCACGGTGATGGCGGCCAGCGGACTGGCGACCACCACCTGCTGACCGGCGACGAGACCGCGCTCTGCCGCGTCGGCAGGATGCATCAGCACGGCCGGCGACGGGCTCTGGAACTCGCCGAACATCGAGTTGACCAGCTTCGAGGTGGCCGGCGAGATGAGCGTGAGCGCATCGGCCGCGTGCGGCAACGCCACGTAGCGCGGCGCGCCGTGCGCGGCGTCGACGAGCTGCGCGCGGCCACCCTCGGGAAAGGTGTCGACGAACTGCTGCGACGGTGCCTGCGACTCACGGGGACCCGGGTCGGCGACCGCGACCGCCATCGCGACCGGATTCCACGCGAAGCCGTACGCCTGCGCCAAGGCCAGGCCGGTCTCGTCGTTCGAGCGGCTCTCCCCCACGCGCGGGATGACACTGCGCACGGGCATCACCATCAGCGAGCCGTAGCTGGAGGTGACGTCGTCGATCTCGAAGCTGGTGGTGGCCGGCAGCACGACATCGGCGTAGCGAGTGGTGTCGGTGAGCACCTGTTCGTGCACCACGGTGAACACGTCGGGCCGGCTGAACGCCGCGACCACGGCGTGCTGATCGGGGCACATCACCAGCGGGTTGGCTCCCTGGACGAACAGCACCTCGCACGGATCCGACGAGCCCGGGGCCATCCACCGGCTCACCTGGTGCATGGGGAGCACACGTCGCTGTGGGCCGTCGAACGCCTCCTTCGGCCAACGCGCGCGTGGCTTCGCGGCGCCTGCCGACGTGGAGCCGATGACGCCGCTGCCGGGCACACCGAAGTGCCCGCCGAGCACCGGCAACGCGAGGATCGCTCGGCACGCGGCTCCGCCGTTCGCGTTGCGTTCCTGTCCCCAGCCGATGCGCAACATCGCCGGTCGGGTGGTGCCCCACCACTCGGCGAGCAGCTCGATGTCGACCGCCGCGAGGCCGGTCTCCGCGGCGGCGCGATCGAGCGTCCACTCCGCCGCCGCAGACATGAACTCTTCGGCGCCGTCGGCGTGCGCGGCCACGAAGTCGGCGGCCAGGTGGCCCCGCTGCGCCCAGAGGTTGGCGACGGCGTACGCGAGCACGGCATCGGTGCCCGGCCGTACTGCGAGGTGCAGGTGCGCGCGCTTGGCCATCGCGGTGCGACGCGGGTCGATGACCACCACCTTGGCGCCGGCCTTCACGGCCTGCTGCACGAGCGGTGGGAAGTGCGTGTTGCTGACCGTCGGGTTGGCGCCCCAGATGACCACGAGCCGGCTGTGCACCACGGTGGTGGGGTCGGCCGACGCCATGGCCGGGAACACGGAGTCCCACGAGACACCCATCGTGTGGGCGCAGATGGTGTGCTCGGCGACGCTGGCTCCGATGGCGGCGAAGAACGCCTCGGTGAGGCTGTTACGTTCGAGCACCGCCGCCGACGAGTTGTAGGTGAACGCGACCACCGAGTCGGGACCCTTGGCGTCGATGGCCTGCCGCATGCGCTGCGCGACGAGGTCGAGCGCTTCGGTCCAGGTGGCGGCACGGAACTCGCCGGCGCCCTTCTCGCCGGTGCGGACCAGCGGCGTGAGCACGCGCTCCGGGGCGTAGACGCGATCGGCGTGCCGCTTCACCTTCGCGCAGATCCACCCGTCGGTGAGCGGGTTCTCGGGTGCGGCGTCGATGTCGGTGATGCGTTCCACATCGCCGACGGTGGTGATGGTGACGGCCAGCGAACACGCGTCGGGGCAGTCGAGGGTGCACGCGGTGTGCACCACGCGGGTGAGCGGCGAATCGATGGCGACCATGTGCTGGGTCTACTCGCTGGCCGGATTGCCGGCAAGCACCTTCCCTGGTGCCGCCACTGCCACCTCCCCCCATCCGCGTCTGTGCACTTTCGACCGGCATGCGAGCCGAAGTACACAGACGCCAGGCGCTGCGGGCCGCGTCTGTGCGCCGACGCCCGGCATGCGAGCGGAAGTGCACCGACGCGGATGGGGGGAGGTGGCAGTGGCGGGCCTAATCTGCAGCCGATGATCGCTGTGGTGGTGGTGCGCGACGGGCAGCTGCCCGCAGGCGGAGCGGAAGCAGTGGCCGAGTGCCACGGCCGCGCCGTGCTCGTCGGCAGCGGCCTCGCCGCCGCGATCGACGAGCTACAGGGTGTGGCCATCGATGTCGTCACCGTCGAGCTGGGTGCGTTCCAGCCCGCGGCGTGGGCCGCCAGGCTCGCACCGCTGCTGGCTGCCGAACCCGCCATCGTGCTGCCCGGTTCGCCCGACGGCCGCGACCTCGCGCCGCGGCTCGCCGCGCTGCTGCACCGGCCGCTCCATGCCGGCGCCACCGAGGTGGGGTCGCAGCGCATCGACCTCGCCCGCAACGGCGGACGTGAGCTGCACACGGTGACCCCGAGCGAGCACTTCGTCGCCACGCTGCAGCCCGGGGTGCGTGGCGTGGCGCCCGAACCCACGCTGGGCGCGCCGGCGGTACGGGCGCACCACGACGTGCCGGCAGCCGTGCACCATCACGACCGCGATGCCACCGTGCTCGAGGTGCAACCGCCCGACCCCGCCACCATCGACCTGTCGGAAGCACCGCGCATCGTCGGCGGCGGCGCCGGTCTCGACGGTCGCGAGCGCATCGCGCAGCTCGACCGCGTGGCCACGCAGCTCGGCGCGAGCACCGGCGCCACCCGCGTCATCACCGACCGTGGGTGGGTGCCGCACGAGCGCCAGATCGGCACCACCGGCGTGGTGGTGAACCCGCAGCTCTACCTCGCGTTCGGCGTGAGCGGCGCGGTGCAGCACACCAGCGGCCTGGGCAACCCCGATCACATCATCTCGGTCAACACCGACCAGCACTGCCCGATGATGCAGCTGGCCGACCTGGCCATCGTGGCCGATGCGAACGAGACGCTCGACGCACTCGAGGCACTACTCGCGGGCGGCGCGACATGAGCGCCAGCACCACCGATGTCGACGTGATCGTCGTCGGCGGCGGCCCGGCGGGTGCGTGCGCCGCATTGGTGGCGGCTCGCGCCGGCCTGTCGGTGGTGCTGCTCGAGCGCGGTCCGTTCCCGGGCAGCAAGAACATGTACGGCGGTGTGGTCTACCCGCGCATCCTCGACCAGCTCATTCCCGAGTGGTGGCTGGAGGCGCCCGTCCAGCGCTGGGTCACGCGGCGCAGCACGATGCTGCTCACCGACACACAGGCGCTCACCGTCGACTTCCGCAGCGAGGCGTGGGGCAAGCCGCCGCACAACGGCGCCACCGCCTACCGGCCCGACTTCGACCACTGGCTCGCCGGCCATGCCGAGGCCGCGGGTGCGCAGATCATCACCAGCACCACGGTCACCGGGCTCATCCGCGACGCGCAGGGCGCGGTCATCGGCGTGCGCACCGACCGACCCGACGGCGACCTCACCGCGCGAGTCGTCATCGCCTGCGATGGCGTCAACAGCTTCCTCGCCAAGGAGGCCGGCCTCTACGAGCACACCGACGCCAAGCACTTCACCCTCGGTGTGAAGGAGACCCTGGCGCTGCCGAAGGAGGTCATCGACGAGCGCTTCGGCGTGCGTGGTCGCGACGGCGTCGACATCGAGATCATCGGTGCCACCGGTGGCGTGAACGGCGGCGGGTTCATCTACACGAACCTGGAGACCATCGCGGTCGGAGTGGTGCTGAAGATCACCAAGCTCGGCGCCCAGCAGCAGCGGCCGGAGCAGATCATCGCCGCCCTGAAGCAGCACCCCGCCATCGCGCCGTTGGTGCAGGACGGCGAGCTGAAGGAGTACAGCGCGCACCTCATCCCCGAGGCCGGGTTGAAGATGATGCCGAAGATGACCACCGCCGGCATGCTCGTCGCGGGCGACGCTGCGGCGCTGTGCCTCGCGGCCGGCATCTGGCTGGAGGGGGTCAACTTCGCGATGGCCAGCGGCATGTACGCGGGCGAGACCGCGGTGGAGGCCATCGCCGGCGGCGACACCACCGCCACCGGGCTGGCCGACTACCAGCGCCGGCTCAGCGACACGTTCGTGCTGAAGGACCACCGCAAGCTGCGCCGTGCGCCCGAGCTCGTACTCAGCGATCGCGTGCAGCACCTCTACCCGACGATGGTGGCCAACGTCGTCGAGCGCATGTTCCGAGTCGACAATCCGAATCCGAAGCCGGGAGTGCGCCGCATCCTGGCGCAGGAGCGCAAGCGTGCCGGCGTGCGCCGGCGCGACCTGTTGCGCGACGGCTGGACCGGGTTCAGGAGCTTCGGATGAGCACCGTCAACCCCGCCGAGCACGTGAGCGCGCACCCGGCCGAGATCCTCGCCCCCGCCGCCTGGGGTGGCCTCTCGTTCCAGGAGCGCATGGCCACCGCCGAGTTCCGCATCCACCACCAGGCGCACATCGTGGTCGACGGCTCCGTGTGCGAGGGCTGCAGCACTCGCGAGTGCATCGTCGCCTGCCCGGCCAACCTGTTCGTGCCCACCAGCGACGGCGGCCTCGTGTTCAACCACGAGCAGTGCTTCGAGTGCGGCACCTGCTACCTGGTGTGCAACAAGGAAGGCGCGATCAGCTGGAACTACCCCGAGGGCGGCCATGGTGTCGTCTTCCGGCGTACGTGAGCGCCACGACATGAGCCTGCCGTCCGATGTCGTTGCCTGCCTGAAGTGGGTCAGCCACCCCGGCGAACCGCACGACGAGCGCTTCGCGGGCATCAGCCCGGCAGATCGTTCGGCACTCGAGTTCGCGCTGGTGCAGGCCGCCGCGCTGGGCACCACCGTCACCGCCGTCACCGTCGGGCCACCCGCGGCCGAGAAGGTGCTGCGCGAGGCGCTCGCGTGCGGAGCCACGCACGCGGTGCACGTGCCGGTGCACGGCGCCATGCACAGCGCACACGTGGCCGACGCGATCGCGGAGGCGGTGCCCGACGCCCGATGGGTGTGGTGCGGCGACTACTCGCTGGATCGCGGCACCGGCAGCGTGCCCGCGTTCCTCGCCGCGAGGCTGGGTGCGCAACAGGCGCTTGGCATCATCGCCGTGCACTGGCAGGGCGACGGTCTGGTGGCGACTCGTCGCCTCGACGGCGGTCGCCGCGAGCTGCTCGGCGTCTCCCCGCCGGCGGTCGTGAGCGTCGAAGGCGCCACCGCTCACCTCCGCCGCGCCGGGTTGAGCGCATTGCGCACGGCGGCGCACGCAGAGGTCCGAACCGTCCATCCGGCGGCCACGGCGCACGCCGACGACGCGGTCGTGCGCGCCTACCGCCCGCGCGCTCGGGCGCTCGCGGCCCCGGTCGGCGACACGCCGCTCGATCGCCTGCGAGCCCTCACCGACTCGGGCGCGGCGGTGGCCGCCCGCGGCGACACGGTGACCCTCGAGCCCGCCGCCGCCGCGGCCCGCATCGCCGCCGCGCTCCACGAGTGGGGCTACCTCTGACCCCACCCTCCCGAGGCTCTCGTCCAACCCGAGGCTCACGTACGTGGTGTGCCCGAGGAAAGCCTCGGATGCCCCTCGTCTGGAGCAAACCCTCGGACGGGGTTCGGGGTGGCGCGTTGGCCGACGGCTAGGTTGGGCGTGTGAGCGCCGCCACCGCCAACAGCCTCGACGAGGTGGGCGTGGCGTTGTTGCACGCGGCCGACCGGCTGCTCGCGCTGGAGGGTCCGGCCGCGCTCACCGTGCGCCGCATCGCGGCCGACGCCGGGGTGAGCACGATGAACGTGTACTCCCGTTTCGGCGGCAAGGACGGCGTGGTCGAGCAGCTGTTCGTGCAGGGCTTCGAGCTGCTCGGCGAGGGCATGCGCAGCATCGACGAGACCGACGACCCGATGCTCGACCTCAGCCGCTGCGGCACCGCCTACCGCGAGTTCGCGGTCGCGCACCCCACGCTCTACGCCGTGATGTTCGACCGGGTGGTGGCCGACTACGAGCCGTCGCCCGCCGCGCTCGACACCGCGATGGGCACGCTCGTGCTGCTCGCCGAGCGACTGCAGCGAGCGATGGACGCCGGGCAGCTGCGCCGCATGGAGGCGATGCACGCGGCTGCCATCGTGTGGAGCACGTGCCACGGCGTCATCAGCCTGGAGTTGAAGCACGTCACCGACACGCCGGTCGACTGGAAGCGCGTGTTCGACGACGCCACGTTCGCGGTGATGCAGGGGTTGGCCGCGTGAGCTACTTCGCTCGCCGCGGCACGGTGTTCGTGGCCGCCGTCGCCGTGGTCGCGCTGCTCGTCGGGTTGCTCTTCGATCTCGCGTCGAGCGACGACGAGACCACCGAGCGCATGTCGCCCGTCGGCGAGGTGAACGGCAGCGACACCACCGCCGCCAACACCGAGGGCACCGACGCCAGCAGCCCCGCGCCCACCGCACCTGCCGGCAGCACCACCACGACCGCCGCGCCCTTCGTCGCGCGCACCGACGTGCTGGTCGACCCCGAGTCGTTCGGACGGCCGTACAGCACCGACGTGCCGGGCGTGCTCACCTTCCGCGGCAACCCCACGCGCAGCTACTACGGCAGTGGCCCGGTGCCCAGGTCGCAGCCGCAGGTGCTGTGGCAGTACCCGGGCAAGGGCAACCCGATGTGCGGCGAGAGCAGCGAGTACGGCAACGTGCGCATCTGGTGCGGCACCGGCTGGACCGGTCAACCCGCGGTGTTCGAGCGCGACGGCCGCACCTGGGTGGTGTTCGGTGCGTACGACTGGAAGGTGCACTTCGTCGACGCCGCCACCGGGCTCGACATCATCCCGCCCTTCGAGACCGGCGACCTCGCGAAGGGCAACGTCACCGTCGACCCCGACGGGTTCCCGCTCGTCTACGTCGGCTCGCGCGACAACTACCTGCGCGTCATCGCATTCGACGGCTCCGAGCCGCGCGAGCTGTGGAAGATCAACGGTCGCACCGACGATCGCAAGCACAACGACGACTGGGACGCCGCGCCGCTGGTGCTCAACGACCACCTCCTCGAGGGCGGCGAGAACAGCTGGTTCTACGGCATCAAGCTCAACCGCGGATATGCCGCCGACGGCACCGTCACCGTCGACCCGGCACTCACGTTCCGTGTGCCGGGCTGGGACCAGCAGCTGATCGACGACCTCGGTTCGAAGGATCCGAACCGCGTCAGCCTGGAGGCCTCGGTGGCCGTCAGTGGCGACACCGCGTGGCTGAACTCGTCGGGTGGATTGGTGCAGGGCTGGGACATCTCGTCGTTGCGCACCGGTCAGGGCGACGTGCAGCGCACGTTCCGCTTCTGGACCGGCGACGACAGCGACGCCACCATCGTGCCCGACGACGAAGGCTTCCTGTTCGTGGGTGCCGAGGTGGATCGCAACAACTCGCGCGCCCAGGCCACGGGTCAACTGCTGAAGCTCGACCCGCGCAACCCGGACGACCCGGTGGTGTGGAGCATCGACGTGAACAACGGCGAGGGCAGCGGCACGTGGGCCGCGCCGATCGTGCTCGACGACGTGGTCATCTGGAACACGAAGCCGGGCAAGGTGTACGGCGTCGACCGCACGACGGGCGAGATCCTGTGGAAGCTCAGTGTCGCCGCGCCGGTGCTCAGCTCGCCGTCGGTGGTCGACGGTGTGCTCATCCAGGCCGATGGCAACGGCACCGTGCACGCCTACGACGTGTCGTCGCCGCGCACGGCGCCCACCGAGCTGTGGTCGGTCACGCTCGATGCCAACATCGAGAGCACGCCGGTCGTGTGGGAGGGCCGCATCTACGTGGGCACTCGCGCCGGCTACGTCTACTGCCTCGGCACACCGGGATGACGCGGTTCCTCGGGCGCACCACCTGGACCGACCACTGGAAGCCCACGCGACGCCCGCTGCTCATCGTGCCCGTCGGCGCCTGCGAACAGCACGGGCCGCACCTCCCGCTCGACACCGACACCCGCATCGCCAGCGCGCTCGCCGACGGGCTGGCACAGAAGTTCGATGAGGGCGACCTGCTCGTCGCACCGCCGCTCACCATCTCGTCGAGCGGCGAGCACGCATCGTTCCCGGGCACGCTCTCGGTGGGTGCGGAGGTGTTCGAGCAGATCATCGTCGAGCTCGTGCGCAGCGCCGACTGGAGCGCCGGGGTGGTGCTGGTGAACGGCCATGGCGGCAACCGCGTGCCGGTGGAACGCGCGGTGCGGCTGCTGCGCAGTGAGCAGCGCAAGGTGCTGGCGTGGTGGCCGCGGGTGAAGGACGGCGACGCTCACGCGGGGTACACCGAGACCTCGCTGATGCTGGCCATCGCGCCCGACCTCGTGCGCATGCACCGGGTCGAGCGTGGCAACACCGAGCCGCTCGCCGACCTCATCGACGAGATGATCGAAGGTGGCGTGCGCGCCGTCAGCCCCAACGGCATCCTCGGCGACCCGCGTCAGGCCAACGAGTCGCACGGGCGCACGCTGTTCACCCATCTCAGCATCGATCTCGTCGCCGCTGTCGACGAGTGGTGGGACTGAGTGGCCGCAGTGCGCTACCGCCTCGACTCGTCGTGGCGCCGCCCGGGAGACGGTCAGGTGCTCGTGGCCGGGTCGCCGCTGCGCCTGTTCCGGCTGTCCACCGGCGGTGCGCAGGTCACCGCGATGCTCGAGCACGGCGAGGCACCCGACACGGCGGCCATCCACCAACTGTTCGACCGCTTCGTGGCCGCAGGCGCGCTCCATCCGGTGTACTCAGCAGGGCCGTTCACAGCGGCTGACGTGACGGTGGTGGTGCCCGCGTACGGCGACGTGCCCGAGCAGCTGGTGCAGCAGCTCGTCGAGCAGCTCAGTGCGCCCGGGGCCGCACGCCTGGGCGCAGTGATCGTCGTCGACGACGCCTCCCCCACTCCGATCTCGTTTCATGTCATGGTCCCACCGTGCTTCTCGCTGTTGCGCCATGAGACGAACCAGGGACCTGGGGCCGCGCGCAACACTGGGTTGGCGGAAGTCGCCTCGCCGCTCGTCGCGTTCGTCGACACCGACGTGGTGCTGTCGCCGGGCTGGCTGGAGCCGCTGCTCGCGCACTTCGCCGACCCGCTGGTGGCGCTGGTCGCGCCGCGGGTCGTCGGGCTTCCCGGCGACGGGCGGGTGGCCGAGTACGAGGAGCGTCACAGCCCGCTCGATCTGGGGCCGGAACCGGCGCGAGTGGCGGCCGGCACGCGGGTGAGCTACGTGCCCGCGGCGGCGCTGGTGTGCCGGGTCGAGGTGATGCGCGAGGTCGGCGGGTTCGTCGACTCGCTGCGCTTCGGCGAGGACGTCGACCTGGTGTGGCGACTCGCCGACGGCGGCCACCGCTGCCGCTACGAACCCGAGTCGGTGGTGCACCATCGTGCGCGGCCCACGCTGCTCGCGATGCTGCGCCAGCGGTTCGGGTACGGCCGGTCGGCGGCACCGCTGGCCGCGCGGCACCCCGGTGCGCTCGCGCCGGTGCGGATGAGTGGCTGGAGCGCTGCCACGTGGCTGCTGCTCGCGATGCGGCGGCCGCTGCTCGCCGGCGGCGTCGCGGTGGGCACCACTGCCGCTCTGGTGCGCAAGCTGCACGACCTGCCGCCGTCGGAGTCGGCGCGGTTGGCCGGGCTCGGGCACATCGCTGCCGGTCGCCAGTTCGCGAGCGCCGTCACCCGTGTGTGGTGGCCGGTCGCGCTGCCCGCCGCGATGCTGCTGCGACGAGCGCGGCTTCCCGTGCTGGCAGCGCTGATCGGGCCGGCCCTGTACGACGCCGCACGCTCACACAGCACGCGGCCGCTGACCGATGCGCCGCTCGCGACGCTGGACCAGATGGCCTACGGCGCGGGCGTGTGGGCGGGCGTGCTGGCCGAACGGAACGCCGGCCCGCTGACACCTGAGTTCACGAACTGGCCCCCACGAGGCGGCGGCTGAGGTCGTTGCACTCGGCACACACGTCGGCGGGAATGATCCCGAGGCGCATCAGCCGGTTGAACACGGCACAGCCGAGGCAGAACGCGAACACGGCTTCGAGCGTGGCCGCAATGGCCAGGAACGAGATGAGCGCGTAGCTGACGCTGTGCGCACCGAGCGCCCACGCGACGAGCGCGCCGCCGCTGAAACCGAGGCCGACGCCCTGTGCGAAGCGCTTCGGCGGGCCGGCGACGAAGCGGTGCTCGGTGTGGACGCGTGGGGTGAGCACGCGGGTGACGAACTGGCCGAGCGGGCTGAACCGAGGCCCGCTGAGCACCCGCGCGAGGAAGCCGTAGGCGAGCGGCACGAGCAGCCACCACTGGCGGAACACGAGGAACGCGAGCGCCTGCAGCAGCGCGCCCGTGGCGACCAGGCGGGCCGATGTCTCGTTGACCGGGTTGGGGAAGCCGAACAGCCGCTGACGCATGCCAGCATCGTAGACCGACAATCCCGATCGGACAACTCAGGATTCACCCGGACGGCTACCGTGACGACCACATGACAGTACGACTGACGGTTCCACGCGCCGAGTGGCAGGCGCAGGTGCAGGCCACCGTGATGGCCTACGGCCATGGGCTGGTGCCGGTGGTGAAGGGCAACGGCTACGGCTTCGGCCGGCCGCTGCTGCACGACCTCGTCGCCGGTGTCGGCCAGCAACACGTGTGCGTGGGCACGGTGCACGAACTGCACGACGTGCCCCTCGCACTCACGCCGATCGTGCTCACCCCGGCCCTCACTCCCCCGTCGCGCGCCGACGCAGTGGTCACCGTCGACAGCGCTCACCACGTGGCGGCACTCGCCGGCTGGAGGGGCAGCGTGGTGGTGAAGCTGGCCAGCAGCATGCACCGCTACGGGGTCACCGTGGCCGGGTTGCCCGAACTGCTCGCCGCCGTCGATGGCGCCGGACTGCGGGTGCACTCGTTCGGGTTGCACCTGCCGCTGGTCGGCGACGACCCCGGCCGCCTCGCCGAGATCGAGTCGTGGCTGCCGCACCTCCCGGTCGTCGACACGCCGCTGTGGGTGAGCCACCTCTCGGCCGCGTCGTTCGCCGCACTGCAGGCTGCGCATCCCGAGCGACCGATCGCGGTGCGCGTGGGCACCGGGCTGTGGCACGGCACGCCTCGCGCCACCTTCCTGCGGCTCACCGCCGAGGTGCTGCACACCGAACCGGTGCGCGGCGGCGACACCGCCGGCTACTTCCACAGCGAGGTGCCCTTCGACGGCACGCTGGTGGCCGTCGGCGCCGGCTCCGCGCACGGCGTCGCTCCGCTCGATCACGACGACCCGGCGCGGCGCAGCCCGCTCCACTTCGAACGCCATCGCCTCTCGCTGCTCGAGCGGCCGCACATGCACACCACGATGGTCGTGGTGCCCCACGGCCAGCCGTGCCCGCAGGTGGGCGACCGGGTCGATGTGCAGCGCCCGCTCATCACGGTCACCGTCGACGAGCTGGAGTGGACGTGAGCGAGCACACCATCGCGCCGGCGAACCGGCGCCTGATCGAGGTCGACGTGGTGCGTGCCGTGGCGCTCATCGGTGTGTGCGTCATGAACTACCACGGCTACCTCATCGGCGACGGCGCGAAGTACCCACCCACCAACTTCGCCGAGCGAGTGTTCGACCCGTGGCAGGGTCCGCTCTCCACACGTTTCGCCGCCACGTTCGTCACCCTCGCCGGTATCGGTATCACGCTGCTCACCCGGCGCAGCCGTGCCAGTGGAGACCGCGCGGCGATCAGTGCGCATCGGTGGGTGCTCATCCGCCGCGGCGTGCTGCTCTACACGTTCGGCTACTTCCTCGATTGGGTGTGGCCCGGCACCATCCTGTTCTTCTACGGCGCGTTCTTCGTGGTCGGTGCCGCGCTGTTCATGCTCCGCACTCGCTGGCTGGTCGTCATCGGCGTCACGTCGGCCGCAGCAGCGGCGGCGCTGCAGTGGTGGCGCGTCGACCGCACCGCACGGGGCGAGAGCGTGTCGTGGTTGTTCAACGGGTCGGCCGGCCAGACCGAGTCGCCGCGCGACCTGCTGTTCGACACGGTCGTGCGCGGCACACACCCGTTGCTGCCGTGGCTGGTGTTCCTGTGCATGGGCATCGTGCTCGGACGCATGCTGCCGTTCTCCTCCGAGCGGCGAGTGCAGCTCGGTGGCGCAGGCGCCATCTGCCTGGGCCTCGGCTACCTCGCCAAGGACGTGCTGGCGTGGCACCCCACACTCGAGTCCACGGCACCGTTCGATCGCGGTCTGCTCTACACGCTCACCACGGTGGGCTCCACGCTGCTCGCCATCGCGCTCATCGGCTGGGTGGCCGAACGCACGGCCGACAGCACGATCACACGCGCGATCGCCGATGCCGGGCGCACCACCCTCACGCTCTACGTGGTCCACGTGCTGGTGTACAACCTGCTGGTGCACTGGTGGGGTTGGGTGCAGCCCGGCGCACTGGGCACCGCGCTCGTGTTCGCGGGCGCCTACTGGGTGTGCGCCGTATTGATCGCGGTGTGGCTGCACCGCACCTACGCGAACGGTCCGCTCGAATGGGTGTACCGCCGGTTCAGCGACCCGGTCAGCTGATCTCGTCGAAGGTCTTGCTGCACACCCGCGGGTCGAGCGAGTTGAAGCCCTGCAGGAACCACGACTTGCGCTGCTCGGCCGAGCCGTGGGTCCAGCTCTCCGGGTCGATGCGACCCTGCGTGGACTGCTGGATGCGGTCGTCGCCGACTGCTTCCGCCGCAGCGATGGCCTCGTCGAGCTCCTCGGGACTGTCGAGCACGTCGCGCGCGCCCACCCACACGCCGGCGTAGCAGTCGGCCTGCAGTTCGAGGGCGACCGAGTACTGGTTGGCTCGCCCGGGGTCGTTCTGCTGGGCCTGCTGCACCTGCGCGTTGGTGCCGAGGACGTTCTGCACGTGGTGGCCGTACTCGTGGGCGAGGATGTACTGCTCGGCGAGATCGGTGGGCCTGCCGATGAGCTGCTCCTCGAGCTGCTGCAGGAACTCGAGGTCGATGTACACGAGGTTGTCGGCCGGGCAGTAGAACGGCCCGGTCTGGCTGCTGGCCTGGCCGCACCCGGTGCTGACGCCACCGGAGAACCACACCGTCTCGGTCTGCTGGTAGGGCGTGTTGAAGAACTCCGGGAGTGCAGTGGTCCAGTACTCCTGCACGTCGTTGGTGACACCGCACACGATCTGCTCGAGCTCGGTGACGCACTCGCTGGGGTTGCTGCTGCCACCCACTTCGGCGGCCTGCGAACCTGTGCCGGCACCGCCGCCGGCGCCCAGCAGCTTGGGCAGGAACAACGCGGCCAGCAGCACGATGATGCCGAGCATGCCGCCGCCCGCCTTCATGCCACCGGGCAGACCCATGCCACCGCCACCGCCACTCATGCCGGGGAACGAGAAGCCGCCCCCGCCGCCACCCTGGCCGCGGCGGTCGTCGATGTTGGACTTGTCCTTGCTGCGAATCTTGGTCATACGAGCACTCCCCTCGGCATGGACGCAGAGCCTACGCCGAGCCGCATCGGCATGTGCTGCCTAGGCAGAGGCTCGTGCTGCACGCGCGCGGCGGGCGCGGTGGATGCCGCGGACGGCGACGGCACCGGCGCCGATGAGCGGCCCGCGGTCGCCCAGGCGCACCGACGTGATGCGCGCACCACGTGCGAACGACAGCTTCGCGTGCTCGTCGAGCGTCTCCTGCGCGCTGTTGAAGAACGTGGCGCCGAAGCCGAGTGCCACCGAGCCGCCGACGACCACCAGATCGAGGTCGAGCACGTTGCACACCGACGCCGCGGCGCGTCCGACGAGGCGACCGGTGCGCTGCATGATCTCGTAGGTGGGCGAGGTGGGCGGCCGGCCGGTGATGGCTTCGATGGCGGCTCCCGACGCCTCGGCCTCGAGGCAGCCGCGCGAACCGCACGGGCAGCGGCGGCCGTTGGGTTCGACGATGATGTGACCGACGTGCCCGGCGTTGCCGCTGGCACCGTCGAGCAGTTGACCGTTGAGCACGATGCCACCGCCGACGCCGGTGCTCACCACCATCGCCAGGAAGCTCTCCTTGCCCTGCGCGGCACCCAACCATCCTTCGGCGAGCGCGAGCGCCTTCGCGTCGAGGTCGCCGAACACGGGCAACGAGGTGGCCACGGTGAGCTTCTCGCGCAGCGGGTACAGCTTCCACGCGTGGATGTTGAGCGGCGAGATGGTCTCCACGTGCGGGGTGATGGGGCCGGCGCTGCCGACACCGACGGCCACCGGGCGCAGGTGGTGGTGGTCGCGCGCGCGGGCGAGCTGCGAGCTGATCAGGTCGTTGAGGGTGCCGAACAGCGCGTCGGCCGGGAGGCGATGATCCACGTCGACCTTGTCGCGGTCGATGAGCTCGCCCTGCAGCGTGACCAGACCGACGGCCATCTTCGTGCCGCCGATGTCGATGGCGACCACGACGTCGCCAACCGTGGCCGGCACGACCCGCGCGGCGACGACGGGCTCGTCCGCCTCGTGAGTTGTGGAGCTGTCGGTCATGCGTTCATCCGACGCGCCGTGCGGTCTCGACCAGGTTGATCTCGTAGAGCACCAGATCGAGGGCGTCGGCGCTGATCATGCCGCTGAAGCGCTGCGGGTTCTCGGGCGTGATGCACGCGGCCAGCGGGTTGAGCAGGGTCCAGGGTGTGGGGTGGGAGAACTGCACCACGCTGTAGCGCTCGCCGGTGTAGCCGGGCGCGGCGACCACACGATGGATGCCGGTGGGGATGACGCCGTTGGTGAGGCGTTCGAGCATCATGCCGGTGTTGATGATGACCTGGCCGTCGGGGGCCACCGCGTCGACCCACTCATCGTCGACGAGCACCTGCAGCCCGGGCGCCGTGGCGCGGGGCAGCGCAGTGATGAGGTTGATGTCGCCGTGGGAGCCGGCCCACACGTGCCCGCCGCTGGGGGCGTGCTGCATCGCCGGGTAGCGAATGGCGCGAGTGAGCGTGGCGCCGTTGGTGGTCATCTCGTCGAAGAACGACTCGTGGCAGCCGAGGCTCTCGGCGATGATGCGCAGGAAGCGCCGCTGGATGTCTTCCACCTTGTGGTGGAAGTGGTTGAGCACGTCGGTGATGCCGGGCACCGCCGCTTCCGGCAGCACCTGCGGGCCGTAGCGGTGCGGGTAGCGGGTGCGCAGCGGGTGACCGTCGGGCAACGCGATGCCCCAGTTGAGCATCTCCTTCCAGTCGGGCACGTCGCTGCTGGCCGCGGTTTCCACCAGCAGGCCGGTGTAGCCGGTCTGCCCGTGGCTGTCGGGCGCGATGAAGGCCTGCTTCACTTCCTGCGGGTGCTCGAAGAACTCCTTCAGCATCGCGTAGGCGGTGTCGAGCATGTCGTCGGAGAGATCGTGGCGGGTGTAGACGAACCCGGTGGCGAGGCTGCGGCGCACACCGTCGACCACCGCCCGTCGCTGCTCGGAGCTGCCACGTTCGAACGCAAGAAGATCGACTTCCAGGATTTCGCTCATGCCTCCACCGTAGCGCCGGCGTCGACACACGTGTCGGCCGGCTCAGGCCCGGCGCTCGCCGATCAGTCAGGCGGCAGGACCACCTTCAGCTCGGTGGCGAGTGTGGCCGCGGGCACCAGCGGCAGAGTGGCGTTCGGCTCGGAGGAGAAGTCGCGCGGCGCGTAGAAGTTGGGCGGGTGCACTTCCTGCAGCAACCCGACCATCATGCAGGTGGCGGCGATCATCTCGGAGCAGAACATGTCCGTGGTGGCGTTGGCGATGCCCTGCCGGCCGAGCAGGTAGGTGAGCAACATCTCGGCGTCGCCCGGGTAGTCGGAGCCGTCGAGCTTGAACATCGCGGCCAGCACCTGCGTGTTCCACAGCGGCGTGCGCGGGAACGACAGCTTGCGCCAGTAGGGCTGGTCGCCCCAGGTTTTCGAGGTCTCGATGACCGCGTCGCGCAGCACACCCAACTGTGCGCCGGCATGATCGTTCCCGGCACGTGGCGCCGGTGGCCTGCGTCGCTGTGCCGGCTCAGTCGCGAGCGAAGTACTCGATCAGCTCGTGCCGGTTCGCGACGCCGAGCTTCGTGTACACGCGCTGGAGGTGGTTCTCGACCGTGCGGGTGGACAGGAACAGCCGCTCGCCGATGTCGCGCGCGGTGAGACCCGACACCGCGAGCGCGGCGATCTCGTGCTCGCGGCGCGACAGCGCCACTGCGGAGCGGCCCTCGCGCTGCTGCTCGAGCAACGGCGTGACGGCCCCTTCGCACTGCTCGCGGTACTTCTCGGAGAGGCTGCTGAACGTGGCGACCTGACGAGCAGTACCGGCGGCCAGCGCGGCGGCCCCGGCGTACGCCTCGGCCGCGGCGAGGCGAGCGCCGAGTGCGAGGAACTGCTCGGCGGCACCCGCGAGCGCGGTCGCATCGTGTGCCGCCAGCGCCGTGGCGTGCGCAGCTCGAGCCGCGACGAGCGGCGATTGCGAGGCAGCCGCCAGTTCGGCCAGTCGAGCGGCGGCGGGCTCGCCACCGAGGCGGAGGTGTTCGTGGAGCAGGAAGCTCTCCGACACCACCTGGCCTGCCGCACGGGCGAGCGTCGCGCCGTCGAGGAGCAGCTGGCGCGCTCGCGTGTGCTCATTGGCCGCGTACGCGGCCCACGCGCGGCCCACCGCGCGTTCCGCGCGGAGGAACCCGCGCACGTCGCTCAGCTCGGCGGCGCGCTGGTCTGCCACCGCAGCGGCGCGCTGGTCGCCGAGCTGTGCGTGCGCGGCCGCCAGCACCGAGGTGATGAGCGACTGGCCGGTGATGAGGCCAGCGCGTTCGGCGGTGATCATCGCGTCGCCCGCCCACAGCGCGGCCGTGCGAGGTCGACCGGCCAGCAGATGCGCTCGCGCCGCATTGAGGGCGCCCCACATCTGGTCGAGCGTGCGGGCGAGTCCGATCACGTCGGCGCGCAACGCTTCCGCCATCTCGGCCGCCTCGTCGAACGAGCCGTGCTCGGTGAGCCCGAAGCTGCGCACCACCAGCTGCAACGTGTCGACCTGTCCGACCAGCGGCCGCTGCACAGCATCGGCGGTTCGGCCCAACTGGCTGAGCGCGGCTTCTTCCACCGCGTGGTGCAGTCGCAGATCGAGATCGTCGACATCGTCGGTGATCACCGGCAGACGATCGATGGCCTCCGCGGGGCGATCGCTGAACGTGAGCGCGTTGGCCACCGCGATGCCGAGTCGCACGTGGGCCGGGCCGGGTGGCGTGAACGCCTGCGCGAACTCGACCACTTCCAGCGCACCGTCGGCGTCGTCGAGACCCCACATGTGGGTGCGGTAGAGCGAAGCCACCAGCGAGGCCTGCTCGTCGGGACTCGCCGCGCCGAGTGCGCCGGTGGCCTCCGCTGCCGACGCGGTGAACTCCCCCATCTCGTACAGCGCGTCGGAGAGCACCAACGAGGCAGCGGGGTGGTTCGGGCTGATCGCCTGCGCGGCGCGCGTGAGCCGGCAGGCCAGCAGCATGTCGCGCCCTGCCATGGCCGCGCGGGCCGCCTGCACGAGGTCGTCGAGCGACGGCGACTCGCCGGCGTCGAGCTGCCACACGATGACGCGCAGGTCGTCGCCCGGCCGGCGGTGTGCCTGGATGCGCGCCACTGCTTCGCCGAGCAGTGCGCGCTCGCTCACCGCCGAGATGTGAGCTCTGATCACCTCGGCGTAGATCGGGTGCGCCAGTCGCACGTCGGCCGTCGCAGGGTCGCCCGCCGCGTTGACCACACCGGCATGGATCAGCTGATCGAGTGACCTCAGCTCGTCGCGGTCGAACATCGCCAGTGGCAACGGCTGGCAGAGCGCGAGCATGTCGACCAGTCGCCGGGCAGCGTCGTCGAGGTGGCGTACGCGCTGCAGCAGGTACTCGCCGAGGTGAGCGGAACCGACCAAGGGTTGGGCGAGCACCCAGGTGCCCGCGTGCATCACGATGCGCCGCGCTGCGACGGAGCCGACGATGAGCTCGCGCAGGTACAGCGCGTTGCCGCGCGACTGCTGCCAGAGTGCCTCGCTCACCTCGGGAGTGGTGGCGCCCATGATGCGCTGCACGATCTCGTCGGTGTCGTCGCGATCGAACGGCGCGATGTCGAGCCTGACCGCGGTGCTGGCGGTCCACAACGGCAGCGCGCCGTCGGGCAGCGGTTCGCCGCTGCGGTAGGTCGCGAGCAGCTGCACGGGTGCGTTGCCGGTGAGCTGCACGAGCAGTCCGCACGAGGCATCGTCGAGATGGTGCAGGTCGTCGACGCAGATGACGAACGGACGGTGGTCGGTGGCGCCACTGTCGAGGATGTGCTCGCGCACCATCGAGAACACGCTGAGCTGCTGCGTGCCGGCCGCGACCGCGGCCATGTGGTGAGCCGGCACCAGGCCGACGAGTGCACCGAAGGGGACCTCCGCGAGCGACGAGCTGGCCAAGCAGCGACGCCCGGGCGCGCCCCCCAGCAGGTGTCGCTGCAACACGTGCTCGGTCAGCCGGCTCTTGCCCACGCCCGCCTCGCCGGCCACCAGCACCGTCGGGTGAGACGGATCGGCCAGCAGTTGCGCGAGGCGAACGACCTCCGCCTGGCGCAGCATGAACTCCCAGCTGCGCACGGCGATGGCCGGATCGTCTCCCACGCCCGGAGAACCTAGTGCCGCAGCCGTCCGAGCCTGACAGGCCGACCCGCTCGCCGACGGTTCCTGCCGTGAGGGCAGTCGCTCAGAAGTCGGTGAAGACGTCGGGGGTGCTGGCGGCGGGGTAGGTGGTGCCGGCATCGATGCGCCACTCGTTCGCCGCCCAGGTGATCTCGCGCACCAGGAAGCTGCTCGGGCAGCAGTTGGGGTCGCTACCGGCGTACACGGAAGTGAGCACGGTGGCGCCGCCGGGGTGCAGGTCGACCTGGCCGCCGTCGAGGCCCTGCAGGCCACCGAGGAAGAAGTTGCGGGTGGCCGGGAAGTCGGGGCCCTCCGGCTGCGGGTCGATCACGTCGAGGTCGAGGAAGCTACCCGTGCCGGCGTAGCGGTAGCCGACCCAGATCTCGGCCCCGTCGTCGAAGTGGTAGTCGCCGAGCTGCACGGTCACCGACTCCCACGTGCCGGCACCGGGCTCGTAGGCCTCGAACGTGCTGCGCAGCGCGCCTTCCTCCTGGAACAGCACGAACACGGCGAAGCTGCCGTCGCCGGTACTGCGTGCCACCAACGTGGTGACGCCCGCGTTGTACGACGGCATCTGCTGGCAGTCCTCCACCACCCAGCCGGGGATGCCCGGGTCGGAGCCGTCGCAGAGGAACCCCGACGGCAGGCTGACGACTGGCGCGCTCGCGGCCTGCAGGTTGGTCGGCTGCCCCAGTCGCACACCAGCGCCTCCACTGCCAGTGGTGGTGGGCGTGGCAGCGGTGGTGGCCGGCGCCGGCACGGTGGTGGGTGCCGCGGTGGTCTCCGCCACCGACGCCGGCACCGACGTGCTGGTCGAGGCGTCGACGACCGTGCTGCTGGTCGAGGTGACGGGAACCGAGGTGGAGGTGCCATCGGCACCGGTGATCTTCTTGCTGTCGCTGCATGCTGACGCGAGCAGCAGCGCGGCCACGAGGAGTGCGATCGCGCGTGGGCGGGAACTGGTCATGAGGGCTCCTTCGATGTGGTCACCGGTGCGAACACAACGACTCGATCCAAGATCGGTCCAACTCTTGCACTTCTTTCGGCAAGATCTCTTCACACCCGACCAAACCTCAGGCACCGTGCCGACGTGACTTCTCCGTGCGAGCACTGGCAGGCCTGATGAGCGAAGTAGGTGATCTTCAGAACGTGACGGAGATCGCCGTCGTTCACGACCTCGAATCGCTGTTCCGCGCGCACTACCCGCGGTTGGTCCGTGCGTTGACCGTGGTCTCCGGCAGCCAGGAATCGGCGGCCGACGCGGTGCAGGAAGCGTTCGTGAAGGCGCACCTCCACTGGCGACGGATCCAGCGCTACGACGACCCGGTCGGCTGGATCCGACGAGTGGCGATCAACCGCCTCCGCGACGACCACCGCCGTCGCGGTCGCAAGGAGAAGGCGATCGAGCGTCTCCAGCTCGATGCCCGACCGGAGGCGATGGACTGGTCCGACGGCACCGACGTGACCGCGCTGCTCGCCGAACTGCCGCGCCAGATGCGATTGGCGATGGCACTGTTCTACGTGAACGGGCTCAGCGTGGCCGAAGTGGCCCACGCACTCGACATCAGCGAAGGCGCAGTGAAGTTCCACCTCAACCGCGGCAGAGACCGCCTGAAGACCGTGTTCACCGCGCACCACCCGGCCACTGCTCACGGCGAGGAAGCCCGATGAACGAGTTCCACGACCCCGACCTGGAGAACCTGCTCGGCCGCACCGGCGGGCCGTTCCCCGACGTGAACGTCGCGTTCCAGCAGGTGCAGGGACGCGTCCGTCAGGTGAAGCGTCGCCGCGCGGCGGTGGTGAGCGGCGCTGCATGCAGCCTGCTGTTCGCCGCCGCGGTGTTCGCCGGGACACGCCAACCGGGCAGCGACACCGTTCGTCCCGGCGACAGCACCGGCGAGCGCGACTCCCTGCCCGGCTCCACCGACACGCTGTCGTCGTCGCCCGACCAGTCGCTGGTGCCGGTGACCGACGGCTCGACGAACTCGTCCGTCACGCCCGTGAGCACGCCCACCGTCACTGCACCGGGAGCGACCACTCCGACCGGCTCCGCACCCGGTGGTTCGACGCCTTCATCGTCGACACCCACCTCGTCGACACCGGCCACCACACCGACGACCACGGCATCCACGACGGCCAGCACCTCGCCCGCCACCACGCCACCCGCTCCGGTCACGCAGACCTTCAGCGGCGTCGGTGGCTCGGTGACCGTGCGCATGCAGAACGGCACCCTCACGCTCGTGTCGTCGTCACCCGCCACCGGCTTCGCGGCCGATGTGCGCAAGGCGTCGGGCGACCGGGTGGAGGTGCGCTTCGAGTCGGCCGCCCATCGCACCGAGATCCGCATCGACCTGGTCGGCGGATCGATGGTGCCCGACATCCGCGAACAGGCCACCTGAGCAATCTGGCTCGCGTCGCACGGTCCATACTGGGCGCGTGGCAACACAGACGACCGACTGGAACCCGGTGCTGCGCGGCGAGTTCGCCAAGCCGTACTGGGAACAGCTGCAGCGGTTCGTCGCCGAGCAGCGTGCCCGCTACACCGTCTTCCCACCGCAGCCCGACGTGTTCGCCGCGCTGCACCTCACGTCGTACGCCGACACGCGGGTGGTCATCCTCGGGCAAGACCCGTACCACGGCCCCCAGCAGGCGCACGGGCTGTGCTTCTCCGTGCGCCGTGGCGTGGCGGTGCCGCCGTCGCTGGCCAACATCTACAAGGAACTGCACAGCGACCTCGCGCTGCCGATCCCCTCGCACGGCAACCTGGAGGCATGGGCCCGCCAAGGCGTGCTGCTGCTCAACACCACGCTCACCGTTCGGGCCGGCGAGGCTGCCAGCCACCAGGGCAAGGGCTGGGAGCTGTTCACCGACGAAGTGCTGCGCACGGTCAACGGCAAGCAAGAGCGGGTGGTGTTCCTGCTGTGGGGCGCGGCGGCCCGCAAGAAGAAGTCGCTCATCGATCTCACTCGCCATGTCGTGCTCGAATCGGCGCACCCGTCGCCGCTGAGCGCGCACAACGGGTTCTTCGGCAGCCGACCGTTCAGCCGCGCCAACGCCGCGCTGGAGGCCGCCGGGCTCGAGCCGATCGACTGGTCGCTGCCCGACTGACGGCAGTCGACGATCAGGAGCGCGAAAACGGCGAAGGGCCGGGGGTGCTCGACAGCACCACCCGGCCCTCGTTGCGTCGGCTCAGCCTGCGGGGCTGGGGTAGTCGCCGCGTTCCTCACCGGCTGGCGGTTCGAGGTAGATGCTCACCGCGCCTTCCGGATCGAACAGCTTCTCGTCGCTGGTCCATGCGCCGGGCAGGTAGCGAAGCCCGCCGTCGACGTACTGGTACATGCCGGTGCCGTCACGACGGATCTCGTCCTGACCGGTTGCCACCGGATCCCACCAGAACACGGTGGCGTCGTCGACACCCTGGTAGTCGGCCACGCCGTCCCAGTAGCCCTTGTCGCCGTACGTCAAGTAGGGCTGGCTGATACCGGGCCGAGTTCCCTCAGCGGCGAACGCCGCGTCGCGGAAGCCTTCGGCGGTGAGGTTCGGGCCGATGCCCTGCAGCACCGCGAAGAACAGCGCCGGCGCCGGCGCGATGACACCGATGGTGTCGTCGGCGGCGGGCGCCTGACCGGTGAACCACTCGTAGTTCGCGTAGGCCCCGGTGGTCGTGGGGTTCCCACGAGTAGCGAGCTGGGTGACACCGAACGCGTGCGACCACTGCTGCTGGTCGTACGTTCGAGCGAATGCGGTCACGTCGACCAGCGTGCTGGCCGCCACGATCCACTCCGGGAAGTACTCCTGTGCGGTGGCTTCCTTGGTGAAGTCGCGAGGAGCGACCGGGTCGCCGCTGAACACGATCGACGTGACGCCGGCCGCCTTCATCTTCGTGATGACCTGCACTGCGGTCTGCTGGATGGTGGCCGGGTTCAGCTCGTAGGGGACGACCTCGGCGAACGGTGCACCGAGCGCCTCCATCTCCGCGGCGAACCTGTCGGCGAGATCCTTCGAGGCACCGCTGCTCTCCAGGTAGAGGAGACCGAACTTGCGCGGCTGCTCCTTCACCGCATGGCCACCGAACTCGGCGGCCTTGCCGATGATCTGCTTCTCGAGGAACTCGAGCACGTGCGCCTGCTTCTGCAGTGCGCTGCCGTCGAGACCCCACACGTACGGATCGCGCTCGCTGTAGAACTCGGCCGGCTGACCGGGTGTGCAGCTGATGCACAGCGTGTCGCGTGCAGCCAGTTCGTCGCCGAACGCACTGGTGAGCGCCGGACCACCGAGCACCACGAACGGGTTGTACTGCTCGACGATGGCCGCGGCGTCGGCACGTGCTGCCACTTCGTCCTGTGCCCCACCGGTGCCCTCGAAGGTGACGAGGTTGATGGTGCGGCCGTACATCTCGTAGAAGGCCTCGTAGTAGTCGACGAGGCCGCGCATGGTCTCGAACTGCTGCTCGTTGGTGTCGTCGACGGAGATGGCGTCGGTGATGTACGCGATGATCGGGTCGTTGGCCTGACCTTCGTAGTACACCACCGTGATCTCCTCGGCGGTCACACCGGTGGCGGTGGAACCGCCGTTGTCGCCGGTGAACGGTGCGTAGCACTCGGGTGCGAAGTAGTCGGGCACGGCCAACCGGCCGGTGCTGGTGTCGCAGCGATCGCCCCAGTCGACCTGATCTTCGACGCCTTGCTCGACGGCCTGCGAGTAGGTGAGCGGGAAGGTGATCTCCCCGGCCGGCTCGCTGGTGTCGGGCGTGCTGCCCGTGTCGGGCGGGTCGGTGTCGGTGGTGGGCGCGGTGGTGTCGACCACCGCTTCGGTCGTCGTGGTGTCTGCCGCTTCCTCGTCGTCACCCCCCGTGGCGATGAGCACGCCGGCGCCGATGGCGAGAACCGCGGCGACGCCAGCAATGGGCCCCCATCGTTTCAGCTGCCGGTTGCTGCCCCCTGTTGCTCCCGATGCGCTTGCCGGTTGCATGGCTACCCCCTTGTGCCGCTGCGCTCTCGCGCCGCTGTGTTGTTCCCCAAGTAGCTCTCTATCACGTCAGGGTGATTGAGAACATCAGTCGGGGAGCCGTCGGTGAGGACGGCTCCCTGGTCGAGCGCGACGAGCCGATCGCTGATGGTGGAGATGAGCGGAATGTCGTGCTCGATCACCAACAGGCTGGCACCCATCTCGTCGCGCAGGCGCTGCAGGACCGGCGCCAGCGCCTCCACCTCGCGCTGTGCGATGCCGCTGCTCGGTTCGTCGAGCAGCACCATCACCGGTCGGTGCGCAGCGATGCACGCGAGGTCGACCACGCGCCGCGTGCCGGTGCTCAGCTCGCGGACGAACGAGTTGCGGTAGTCGCCGAGGTTCATCAGTTCGATCAGTTCGTGCACGCGCAGCTTGGTGCGTGATTCGTCGTCGAACACCGCCGGCAGGCGCAGTGCGGCCGCGAGCGCGCTGCGGCTCTTCACCCAGCGCTCCAACGACACGGCCAGTGTCTCCTGCACGGTCATGTCGGGGAACAGGCGCGCATCTTGGAAGCTGCGACCGAGCCCGGCCGCCGCCCGTCCGCTCGCGGCCATGTCGGTGATGTCGCGACCTTCCAGCTCGATGCGACCGGCGTCGAGCGAGACGAA
>JAUXQB010000256.1 GCA_030685215.1 Actinomycetota bacterium | reverse complement strand
CCCGCCTCGCGCAGCATCGCCGACAGGTTGGTCCACACCACTTCCGCCTGCGTGGCGATGGCTGCCGGCACCGTGCCGTCGGGCCGTGTGGGCACGACGCCGCTCGTGTGCAGCCAGGTGGCGGCACCCTCGGTGACGATGGCGTGCGCGTAGTTGGCTGCCGGGGCAGCGATGTCGGCGGGGGCGACGATGCGATTCATGCAGCCGATGTTGCCACCTCCCGCCCATCCGAGTGCCACGGCGCCATCCGAGTGCCAGCCACCCATCCGAGTGCCACAGCGCCATCCGAGTGCCAGCGGACACCCCGGTGGACCGGTGGCACTCGGATGAGGGCGGAGACGCCGCACTCGCTCGCGGACGGGCGGCCGCGTAGTCTGGCGCCCATGACTGTCACGGAAACAGGGGTCCGCACCATCGATGGGGTGGAGCTCACCCCGAAAGCGGTGTCGCTCGAGCTGCCCAGCCCGTTCGCCACCGTCGAGGAAGAGCGGCTGCACCGCAAGCAGAAGCTCGCCGGCGCCCTGCGCATCTTCGGTCGCGTCGGCTTCGGCGAAGGCGTCGCCGGGCACATCACCGTGCGCGACCCCGAGTTCCCCGAGTACTTCTGGGTGAACCCGTTCGCGGTCAGCTTCCGCCACATCACGGTCAGCGACCTCATCCTCGTCGACCACGACGGCAACGTCATCTACGGCACCCGCGCGGTGAACCGTGCGGCCTTCGTCATCCACTCCGCGGTGCACGAAGCGCGGCCCGACGTGATCGCGGCCGCGCACAGTCACAGTGTGCACGGCAAGGCGTTCAGCTCGCTCGGCATCCCGCTGGCCCCCATCACGCAGGACTCGTGCATCTTCTACGAGGACCATGTGGTCGTCACCGCGCAGCGCGGGCGCGTGCAATTCGGCGTGGAAGACGGCCGCGAACTCGTCTCGCAGTTCCCCACCGGCAAGGCCGCCATCCACCAGAACCACGGCCTGTTCACGGTCGGCGGCTCCGTCGACGAGGCGGCGTTCTGGTTCCTGAGCATGGACCGCAGCTGCCAGGCGCAGCTCCTCGCGATGGCCGCCGGCACGCCGCAGCCCATCCCGCACGAGGATGCGGAGTACACACGCGAGCAGACCGCGTCGCCCATTGCCGGCTGGTTGAGCTTCCAGCCGCTGTGGCAGGAGATCTGCCGCACCGATCCCGACCTGTTCGACTGACGCGGGTCCGGTCACTCCTCGCGTCGGCCACGCCGGCTCACATGCGCTCCCCCGCACAGTTCGTCCGCACCGCCTCACCGGAGGCGTTGTTCGCCATCGCCGGCATCTCGCAGTACACCGGCGCCGTGGTGGCGGTGAACCTGTTCGATCAGGTGCGACCTGCCACGGTGGCCTGGTTCCGGGTGATGTCGGCCGCGGTGCTGCTGGTGCTGGTGTCGTGGCGACAGGTCAGCAAGGGTTGGACCCGCAGCGAGCTGAAGAGCGCTGCGGTGTTCGGCATCGCGACTGCGTTCATGAACCTGTTCTTCTACCTCGCACTCGATCGGCTGCCGCTCGGCAAGAGCGTCGTGATCGAGTTCATCGGGCCCATCGCGGTGGCCGCCGCGTTCACGCGCACGATGCGCAACTCGGTGGCCCTCGCGCTCGCGGCCGCGGGCGTGATCACGCTCTCCGGCGTCGAGATCGGTGGCGAGCCGTGGGGCATCTTCTTCATCTTCGCCGCGTCGGCGATGTGGGCCGTGTACATCATCCTCGGGCGACGCGTGGCACACCTCGACCGCGGGCTCGCGGGTCTCGGTCTCGGGTTGGTGCTCGGCTCGCTGGTGATCATGCCGTTCGGCGTGGCCGGCAGCGGCGCGGTGTTCACCGACCCCCGTCTGCTGCTGCTGTGCGTCGCGGTCGGCGCGCTCTCGTCGGCCATCGGGTACGGCATCGACCAGGTGGTCATGCGCCGCATCCCCGTCCGCCGGTTCGCGGTGCTGCTGGCCCTGCTCCCCGTGTCGGCGATGGTGCTCGGCTACCTGGTGCTCGAGCAGCGACCGTCGGTCGTCGACCTGCTCGGTGCCGCGCTGGTCATCGCCGGTGTGCTGCTGCAGGAGCGCGACGAACTCCCTCCGCTGGGCGCCGAAGTGGCGGGCTGAGCGGCCTGCGTCAGTGCGACAGGCCGGGTGCGCAGAGCCCTTCGAGCTCTTGCACGATGATGCGGTCGCGGTTCGCGTAGGTGACCTCGTTGGCCGGGTCGGGCCGCAGGTTGAACGTGCGGAAGCTCATGTCGGTGGTGTCGACCGACAGGATGCGACCGGCCAGGCTCTCGCCGAGGCCGAGCAGCAGCTTGATGACCTCGAGCGCCTGGATGCTGCCGATGATGCCGGGCAGCACACCCAGCACGCCGGCCTCCGCGCAGCTGGGGGCGAGCTCGGCCGGGGGCGGCTCGGGCACCATGTCGCGGTAGGTGGGGCCTTCCAGCGGGTGGAACACGCTGACCATGCCTTCGAAGCGGAAGATGCTGCCGTGCACCACCGGGATGCCCAGCTTCACGCTCGCGTCGTTGAGCAGGTAGCGGCTGGGGAAGTTGTCGGCGCCGTCGACGATGACGTCGTAGCCCTCGATGATCTGCATGATGTTGCTGGCGTCGAGGCGGGTGTCGTAGGTGACCACGTTGACGTCGGGGTTGAGCAGCGTGAGGGTCTTCTTCGCGCTGTCGACCTTGCGATCGCCGATGCGGTCGACGTTGTGCAGGATCTGGCGCTGCAGGTTGCTGGCGTCGACCTCGTCCATGTCGACGATGCCGAGTGTGCCCACGCCGGCCGCCGCCAGGTAGAGCGCGGCCGGCGAGCCGAGGCCGCCGGCGCCGAGCAGCAGGACCTTCGCGTCGAGCAGCTTCTGCTGGCCCTCGG
>JAUXQB010000250.1 GCA_030685215.1 Actinomycetota bacterium | reverse complement strand
TCTGTGTGCGGATGAATTGACTCGCCTCTCGCATCTCCAGCACGCCGAGCTCGACATCGAGGGCCGCATGCCGTGGAGCAGCAACGCCACCTTCCTCGTCAACCTGTCGCACGAGGGCGAGCTGGTCGGCCAGGCCATCTACAAGCCGCTGCGCGGTGAGCGGCCGCTCTGGGACTTCGAGCCCGGCCTGCACCGCCGCGAGCTGGCCGCCTACCGGTTGAGCGAGGCGATGGGCATCGACCTGGTGCCGCCCACCATCATCCGCGACGGGCCGCTCGGCGAGGGCAGCCTGCAGTGGTTCGTGGAGGCCGATCACCAGCAGCACTACTTCACCATCTACGAGAACCGGCCCGACCTGCACGATGCGCTGCGGCCGTTCGCGCTGTTCGACATCGTTGCCAACAACACCGACCGCAAGAGCGGGCACGTGCTCATCGACGGCGACGATCATCTGTGGGGCATCGATCACGGTCTGTGCTTCGCCGCCGACTTCAAGTTGCGCACGGTGATCTGGGAGTTCGGTGGCGAACCGGTGCCGGCGGAGCTGCTCACCATCGCCGCTCAGATCGCCGACCACGTGCCGCTCGACGTGGCCGCGCTGCTCGCCGACGACGAAGCCGAAGCGGTGCGTGAGCGGGCGGAGTGGGTGGTCAGGCAGGGAGTGTTCCCGGTCGACAGCACCGGCCGCCGCTACCCCTGGCCGCTGGTCTGACCCGCGGTCGTCGCCCCGACGCCGCCCATCATCAGCTTCAGGTCGCCGACCAGCGCGATGAGGTCGTTGATGGTGGCCCGCAGCACGGGGAGCCGGGAGAGTGCGACGGCGCGCTCGACCATCGGCACCGTTCGGCGCACGAGCAGCCGCGTGGCCATCGCGCTGTCGCTGCGGTCGTACACCCAGAACAGCACCACTCCCATGTGGAACAGCCAGAGCAGCTCCGGCAGCTCGGCGCGCACGTCGGCACCGGCCTTCAGGTCGCTGCCCTCGATCACCTGACGTAGCAGCGCCACGGCCGACTCACGGGCCGGCGCGCTCGCACTGCTGAACGGGCTGAGCGGGCTGGCCGGGTCGGCCGCGTTGCGGAAGAACGTGACCGCGAACGGATGGTGTGGCGCCATCAGGTCGAGCCACAGGTCGAGATGCGCCACCAATCGGTCACCGAAGCCGGTGATGCCGTCGAGTCGTGCGGGCAGCTCGCTGCCGTGCACCACCGCCGTCTGGTCGTAGAAGCCTTGGATGAGCTGCTCCTTCGACTCGAAGTAGTAGTAGGCGCTGCCCAGACTGACGCCCGCCCGTTGCGAGATGGCTCGCATGGTGGTGGCGTCGAAGCCCTTCTCGGCGAACAGCGAGAGCGCGGCCTCGATGATGGCGGTTCGAGTGTGCTCCGCGCGCGCCTGTCTCATTGCAGCCGAGTCTGGCACGCATCGTCGCAGCCGCCCTGCAGCATCATCTCGCGGAACCATCCGGTGGAGCCGGTGATCACACCCAGGAACCGGCCCCTTCGCCCGCGAGCCATCTGCAGCGCCAGCCCACGCGTGCGGCGAAGCGACCACAGGCACATCACCACCGCCGCGTCGCCGCGGTACACGTGACCGGTGTCGGTGACCACCGTGATCTCGCGCAGGCAGCCGGCGAGGTCGAGTTGCGGGAAGCGTCGCCTGGCCAGATCGCTGCGCACGTCGACCAGCCGCAGCTCGACGAGTGCCCGATGCATGAGCAGCCAGCTCTTCGCCGCACGACACACCGGACACGCGGAGTCGTACAGCACCGTGAGCGCCCGCACCTGCGGACGCTCACGAGGGCCATCGGGCCGCGCCGTGCCCGGAGCGGCGAGGATGTTCATCGAGGTGCTGCCCACGACTCGGTGGCGGTGCGCTCGTCGGTGGCCAGCGGCGCCACGGTGAGGTCGCCTTCGAGCGCCCGACGGCGGAAGCTGTTGAACACCCACACGTTGCCGAGGTGCACCACGCCCAACACGAGCGCGACGATGCCGACTCGATGGCTGAGCACCTCGAGCACCTCTTCGACGCCGTCGACCGGCCGGTCGGTGCGCAGGAACAGCGACACGTAGCCGAGGTTGAGCAGGTAGAAGCCGACCACCAGCAGATGGTTCACCGCCCCCGCGAGTTCCTCGTTGCCGCGGAACACGTCACGCAGGAACAGCCGGCCGTTGCGGTACAGGGTGCGGGCGACGGCAATCGTCAGGGGCACCGTGATCAGCAGGTACAGCAGGTAGGTCCAGGTCTTCTCGGTCATCTCGAACTCCTTCGGTCGTGCTGAACTTGAACGTGTTCAACAATGAGAGTTTGAACGCGTTCAAGTTCCATGTCAAGCGAAACCCGCGTGTGTGCACTTCCGCTCGCATACCGGGCGGAAGTGCTCAGTCGCGGCGCGACCCCACCCGCGTGTGTGCACTTCCGCTCGCATACCGGGCGGGCGCGCTCAGACGCGCGGGGTCGTTGCTGGCGAAAACGGCGAAGGGCGGCCCTTGCGGGCCGCCCTTTTCCGTTCCGGTGTTGCTCGGTCAGCCGCGACTCTGCAACGCCTCGATCAGCTTCGGAAGCACCTTGTGGACGTCGCCCACGATGCCCAGATCGGCGATGCCGAAGATGGGGGCTTCCTTGTCCTTGTTGATGGCGATGATGTTCTTCGAGCCCTTCATGCCCACCATGTGCTGCGTGGCGCCGGAGATGCCGACGGCGATGTAGACGCCGGGCTTGACCACCTTGCCGGTCTGGCCGACCTGGTAGCTGTAGGGAACCCAACCGGCATCGACGATGGCTCGCGAGGCGCCGGGGGCACCCTTGAGCAGCTTGGCAAGGGTCTCGACCATCTCGTACTTGGGGGCCTCGCCGAGGCCACGGCCACCCGACACCACGATGGCGGCTTCGTCGAGCTTGGGACCGCTGGTGGCCTCCACGTGCACGGCGGTGACCTGTGCGCCACCGAGTGCGCCGAGCTCGGGCACCGGCGCAGCCGTGACGGCGGCGGCAGCGCCACCGGCCGACTCGGCGGTGAAGCTCTTCGGGCGGAACGCCGCGAGGAACGGGCCGGGACCGGAGAACGAGGTGGTGACCAGCGTGTTGCCGCCGAAGATGGGGGTGGTGACGCTGACCGAACCGCCATCGCTGACGATGTCGACGTTGTTGGTGAGCACCGTACGGTCGAGCTTCACCGACAACCGGCTCATCACGTCGCGGCCTTCGGTGGTCTGCGGGAACATGATGAGGTCGGGCGTGTCGCCGCCGTCGATGACGGCCTTCATGGCCGCTGCCACGGCCACACCGGGCAGCTTGCCGCCCAGATCGCCGGTGGCGTAGACCCTCGCGGCACCGTGCTCGCCGAGCGAGCCGGCGATGGCCGATGCGTCGCCACCGACGAACGCGGTGACATCGCCGAGGCTGCGTGCCTTGGTGAGCAGTTCGAGCGTGGCCGTAGTGGGCGCACCATTTGCTTCTTGTGAGAAAACCCAGATGTTCATGGCGTCGCTCCTCAGATGACCTTCAAGTTTTCGAGGAACGCCACGATTTTGGCGTAACCCTCACCGTCGTCTTCGATGATTTCGCCGGCAGCGCGGGCCTCGGCCTGCGCGACGTTGACGATGCTCTGGCCGGCGCCGGCCCAACCGACCGGGGTGACCCCGAGATCGGCGGCGGTGACCGTGTCGATCGGCTTGCTCTTGGCGGCCATGATGCCCTTGAAGCTGGGGTAGCGGGGCTCGACCACACCGGCGGTGACGCTGATGACGGCCGGCAGCGGGCAGGTGACCTCGTCGTAGCCCTCTTCGGTCTGACGGTCGGCGTTGAGCGTGCCATCGGCGATGGTGACCTTCTTGGCGAAGGTGACCGACGGCAGCCCGAGCACCTCGGCGAGCTGCTCGGGCACGGTGCCCGTGTAGCCGTCGCTGCTCTCGGTGGCGGCGATGACCAGGTCGGCGCCGCCCATCTTCTGGATGGCCGCAGCCAGCACCTTGGCGGTGGTGAGCGCGTCGCTGCCCTGCAGGGCCGGGTCGCTGATGAGGGTGCCCTTGGCCGCACCCATGGCCAGCGCCGTGCGCAAGCCCGACACCTCGCCGTTGGGGGCCATGGAAACCAGGCTGACTTCGCCGCCGCCCGCCGCGTCGACCAACTGCAGCGCCATTTCAACGCCGTAGCTGTCGGACTCGTCGAGGATGAGCTTGCCATCTCGCTTCAGGGTGTTATCGGAGCCCAACGCGCCCGGGGTTGCCGGGTCGGGGATCTGCTTGACGCACACGATCACGTTCATGGTCGTCCATTGTTACCGTTCGGTACGGCTGGCACCCAACCCGGCTGGTCACGGGCCGGTCAGTTCCTCGGAGCGCGTTGCAGCCTGTACCGTCCGTGGCGTGCGGATCCTGCTCGTGGTGAACGCCTTCGCGTCGTCGGTGACGGCGCGCAACACGGTGGTGGTGCACCGCGCCCTGTCGCAGGGCAACGAGGTGGAGGTGGTCGAGACCAACCGTCGCGGTCACGCCACTCGCTTCGCGCAAGACGCAGCACGGCGCGGTGTCGACGTGGTCATCGGCTACGGCGGCGACGGCACGCTCAACGAGGTGGCCACCGGCGTGGCCGGCACCGACACCGCGCTCGGTGTGTTGCCCGGCGGCAGCACCAACGTCTTCGCACGCACGTTGGGCATGCCCAACGATCCGGTCGCAGCGGTGCAACTGCTCGCGGCGGGCATCGCCACTCGTGCGATCGAGCCGATCGGGCTGGGCAAGGTGAACGGGCGCTACTTCTGCTTCCACACAGGGGTCGGTTACGACGCCGCGGTGGTGAAAGAGGTCGAGCGCCGGGCCTCGATGAAGCGTTGGCTCGGTCACCCGCTGTTCATCTACGCCGCGCTGCGCACGTGGGCGGTGCAGTACGACCGCAAGGCGCCGCACTTCGCGCTCACCTCACCCGACCGGCCGCGGGTGCACGACGGCTACTTCACCATCGTGCTGAACACCAACCCGTACACGTACCTGGGAAACCGTCCCCTCGACCTCAGTCCGGCGGCCACGCTCGACCGCGGCCTGGTGGCCATCACGTTCCGCACGATGAGGGTCACCGCCATCCTCGGCGGCCTCGGCGGCGCGCTGCGCGGGGGCGGGGTGAAGGCGAGCACCACCCTGGATCTGCAGACCGATCTGAGCGAGCTCACCATCGAACACGACGCCCCGTTCCCCTATCAGCTCGACGGCGATTACCTCGGTGAGACCAAGCGGCTCGAGTTCACACACGTGCCCGACGCGGTGCGCCTGGTGCGTCCGCAGCTCGACGCCTGACGTTCAGCCCTCCAACCCGGCCAGCGCGTCGAGCGCTCCTCGGTAGAAGGTGGGGTACGCGTAGATCATCGAGCGCAGCTGTGCGACGGGCACCCGTGCGTGCACGGCGAGGTTGAACATCGACAGCACCTCTCCGCCACGTGGCCCCATCGACGTGGCTCCGACGAGCACGCCCTTGTCGGCGTCGACGACGAGCTTCATCAGCCCTTCGTTGCCCTCGCCGTGCAGCCACCCACGGCTGGAGGTGGAGCTGTCGGCGAGCCCCACGCGCACGTTCAGGCCGGCCGCGCTGGCCTGGGCCTCGGTCATGCCCACCGAGCCGACTTCCGGGTCGGTGAAGGTGACCCGTGAGACGGCGTGGTCCTCGGCCACGCGGGGCTCGGCGGCGCCGGTGATGTCGTCGAACGCCACCGCTGCCTGATACACGGCCATGTGGGTGAACGCGCCCTTGCCGGCGATGTCGCCCACGGCCCACACCCCGTCGAGCCCGACCACGCGCATGTGTTCGTCGACCGTGAAGGTGGGTCGTGCGGTCTCGTCGAGGCCGAGCGTGTCGAGACCGATGCCGCGCACGTTGGGAGTGCGGCCGGCGGCGACCAGGATCTCGTCGGCGCGCACCTCGCTGCCGTCGGCCAGCGTGAGCACCACCTGCCCGGACGCCTCCCGCGCTGCCGACGCCGCGGCCACGCCGGTACGGATGTCGATGCCCTCTGCGCGCAGCACCTTCGCGAGCAGCTCGCTCGTCTCCGGCTCCTCGGGAGCGAGGATGCGATCGAGCGCCTCGACGATGGTGACCGCGCACCCGAAACGGGCGAACGCCTGCGCCAACTCCAGGCCGATCGCGCCGCCACCGAGCACGATCATCGACGCCGGCACCTCGCGCACCTTGACGATGTCGCGATTCGTCCACGGATGCGCGTCGGCCAGACCGGGCACTGGTGGGATGGCGGGCGCTGTGCCGGTGGCGATGACCACGCCACGCCGAGCGGTGTACGTGTCGTCGCCGACGATCACGCTGTCCGGTCCGGCGAAGCGTCCGCGACCGCGGACGAAGGTGCCACCCTTGCCGACGAACCGATCGACGGCCACCTGGTCGTTCCAGTCGTCGGTGGCCTCGTCGCGGATGCGGTCGGCCACCTTCGAATAGTCGGGTGTCACCGTCGCGGTGCCGGCCATCGTGTTCACGCGACGCGCTTCCTGCAACAGGTCGGCCGCGCGCACGATCATCTTCGAGGGGATGCAGCCGTAGTAGGGGCATTCACCACCGACGAGGTGGCTCTCGATGCCCAGCACGGCGAGCCCGGAGGCAGCCAGCTGGCCGGCCACGTCCTCACCGCCGGGTCCCATGCCGATCACGATCACGTCGAACTCTTGTGTGTTCATACCCACATCGTTGCCCAACTTCAGGCACCCCGAGACCGCGACCCGCAGTGGGTCAGGCGAGCAGCTGCGAGCGCAGCGCAGTGGCGAGCCACTGCTCGTAGCGCTCCTCGTCCCAACCCGAGCGCCGCACCAGCAACTGGAACACCTCCGGGCTGTTCAGCGTCCACACGACGTCGGTGGCCGTCGCCTCGTCGAGGCGTGGGTTCAAACCACCCATCGCGGCCAACGCGGCGACCACCGAACGAGCACCGCTGCGTCGGCGGCTCTCGGTGGTTTCGGCGAACGCCTGCAGTTCGTGGTCGAGCGCGGCGGCGGCCTTCACCACGGTGAACATGTCGGCGGCACCGTGATGGATGCGCCGCACTGCGGCGGCGTAGGAGGCCAGCCGCACTCGCGGATCCGGGTGCTCGAACACGTCACGCATCCAGTCGCGGTCGTTCACCGCCGTCGGCTCGTCGTCGCCTGCGATGGCGATGTCGAGCGCCTGTGCGAGCACGGCCCGCTTGTTCCCGAACGCGGCGTACACCGTCTGCACGGACACACCGGCCTCGTCGGCGATCTGCTGCAACGTGGTGGCCCCGTATCCGGCGGCGATGAACAGGTCGCGCGCCGCCAACAGCACGGCTCGCCGGGTTTCCTTCGCCTGCCGGTCACGCTGGCCGGAGCGATACGGACGACGCCCCTTGACAGGATTCTCCACGTGGATAGAGTACGACAATATTCGATAAAGTTCACCTCTAGCGAAATTTGAGGGACGGCCCATGCTCGACTCGACGACCGGCACACTCCCTCGCGATCGCTGGTTCGCCGGCACGCTGCTGCGCATCGTCGCCGATGCGTCGCACACCGGCGGCGCGCTCACCGTGATGGAGCAACGTGCCGCATCGGGCTTCTCGCCTCCGCTGCACGTGCACCACCGCGAGGACACCGCGCTGCTCGTCCTCGACGGCACGCTCACGGTGCGCATCGGCGACGTCGAGTCCGTGCTCGCCCCGGGTGGGTTCTGTTGGCTGCCGAGAGACGTGGCGCACACCTTCCGCGTCGACTCGCCGGAGGCGCACTTCCTCGAGTTCGCCACGCCGTCGGGCATCGAGGGCTTCCACATCGACGCGAGCGATCCCGCCGACGCCGTCGCCCTTCCCCCGGTGACGGCGCCCGACGTCGGCCGGCTGGTGAACGCGATCGCACCGTACGGCGCCGACATCATCGGGCCGCCGATGCACCACTGAGCTGCCTCAGCCGGGCGCGGGTGCTCGGTCCGCGATGACGGCGAGGGCCACGTCGGGCACGTTGGTGCAGATGCCGTCGATGCCCCATTCGATCAACTCGGCCATGCGGCCGGGGTCGTCGCACGTCCACGTGTTCACCTGCACGCCCGCGTCGTGGCACGCATCGATCGTGTGTCGAGTGAGCGCGTTCACCCACGGGTGCAGCGCCAGATGACCTTTGGTGACGAGCGTGTCGGCAATGCGGTCGGGCGCCTCCACGCACAGGAACGCAGTGGCGATGGACGGGGCGAGCGCCCGGCAACGATCGATGGTCTCCATCCGGAAGCAGGAGATGAGCCAGCGGGAGTCGTCGTCACGGGCGATCAGGTGAGCGATGGTCTCGTCGGCGATCGACTCGGTGGCGTCGAAGTCGGGCTCGGACGGGTCGTTCTTGATCTCCACGTTCACCCGCATGCCGGCGCAGGCGTCGAGCGCGTCGGCGAGCGTGGGGACGTGTTCGGGCAGGTCAGCGTGGGTGAGCTCGGCGATCACACGGGCGTCCGCGAGGTGCGGGTTGTGGTGCACGACCAGCACACCGTCGCTGGTGCGGCGCACGTCGAGCTCCACCGATTGCGCGCCCATCTCGCCCGAGCGCCGGAACGCCGCGAGCGTGTTCTCCCGCTCCGCCCGGCTCGCCCCACGGTGCGCGAGCACCTGTACCTCACCGCGTACCTGTCTCATAGATACCCCCCATCGCCACGAAGTATGGATACGGACCAAAGGCCCCTTGCCATGCACACGATTGTTACCTACCGTTTGCCCGAACGTGAAAACGCTCACAATCCACGTCGATCCTGCATCGCCGATCCACGGGTCGGCGAGCACATGGGAGTGAACAAGTGACCATTCCGGCCTCGAGTCTCGCACTGGCGAATGCTGACTACACCTGGCGTCGCGACGCCATCTGCCGCGACACTGACCCCGATCTGTTCTTCCCGGTAGGGACCACCGGCTACGCGCTGGTGCAGATCGATCGAGCGAAGCAGGTCTGTGGAGAGTGTCCCGTCAAGGTGGCGTGCCTCGACTACGCACTGGAGACCAACCAGGATTCGGGCATCTGGGGCGGCACCAGCGAGGAAGAGCGCCGCACGCTGCGGCGCCGCATCGCCGGCCGCGAGCGCATCCTGGTCTGAACCAGCCGCCGTCGGGCGAGCGTGCCGGTCAGACGACCGGGACGCTGAGGTCGACGACCGTGCCGGTGCCCCGCGGGTGCTCACCGAGACCGGCGGCCAGGAAGTCGTCGGGCTGACCCGACCGCATCGTGATGGTGCCGTCGAGTTCGGTGGTGACCAGCGTGCGCACGATCGACAGACCGAGACCGGTGGCCTTGTTGAGCTCGAACCCGGGCTCGAGGCTGCGACCGTCGTTGATGACGCGGATCTTCAGCACGCCCTCGGCGTTGTCGAGCACGACCACCACGTCGCCACCGGCGCTGTCCTCGGGGAAGCCATGGTCGACGGCGTTCTGCAGCAGTTCGGTGAGCACCACCGACAACGGCGTGGCGATGGTGCTGGGCAGCCGACCGCCTTCGCCCTGCACGGTGAACCGCACCGGACGATCGGGCGACTGCAGCCCTTCCTCGGCCAGCCGCAGCAGCGGACGCACGATCTCGAGGAACGCCACGTCGTCGCCCGGCTCGCGCGACAGTGTCTCGTGCACGAGCGCGATGGTGCGGATGCGCCGCACGCTCTCGGCCACCGCCGACTTCGCCTCCTCCGAGTTGAGCCGGCGGCCCTGCAACCGCAGCAGTGACGAGATGGTCTGCAGGTTGTTCTTCACCCGGTGGTGGATCTCGCGGATGGTGGCATCCTTCGACAGCAGCAGCTTGTCGCGCTTGCGCACTTCGGTGACGTCGCGCACCAGCAGCAGCCCACCGGTGACGCTCGTGGCACCGTCGGCCGCGCTGGCCAGCACGGGCAGGCAGCGCGCGAGCAGGATGACATCGGCGGTCTGCTCGAACTCCTCGATGACCGGCAGCTTGGTCTCGTAGGCCAGTCGCACCGGGCTGTCGTTGAAGCCGAGCTCGGCCAACCGCATGCCCACCGCATTGGCGCTGATGCCCACGCGGTGCAAGGCGGAGACGGCGTTGGGCGATGCGTAGCGCACGCGCGCTTCGTCGTCGAGCGCCATCACGCCGTCGCCCACGCGTGGTGCCGCGCTGGAGTCGGCGACCGGACCCTGGAAGGGGAACAGGCCTTCCGCGATCATCGACGCGAAGCGCTGGTACATGCCGACGTACGTGCCCTCCAACTCCCCCGGCTGCCGGCTGGAGCGGCCGGACCATTCGCGAGTGAGCACGGCGATGGGGTGGCCACCGGCGCGCACGGGCACCGCCATCATCCGCACCGACTCGGGGACGCCGTCGACCACGATGTCGCCCTCGACGATCTCGCCGTCGGTGAACGCCTTCGTGAGCAGCGCGATCTCGGCCGCACCCGACGAGGTGGTGCCCACGTAGTCGGAGTGGTAGATGGTCTGGCCGGTGGCCGGGCGCACGTGTGCGACCACGTACCAGGTGCCGTCGGTGGAGGGCACGTACAGCAGCAGGTCGGCGAAGCTGAGGTCGGCCAGCATGCCCCACTCACCGATCAGCCGCTGCAGGTGATCGATCTCGTCTCGGTTGAGTTGTGTGTGCTGCCGTGTGAGCTCGCCGAGCGTAGCCATGGGTCTTGAGTGTGCCACGCCGGACGGCGCGTCACCGCGATCCGTTGCCGAGCAGGTACTGCCCGATGGCCAGCAGGCTGGCCACGTCGTGCACGTCGCCGGGCATCGTGGGCACCACTGCAGTCAGCGGCACCACGGCCTCCAGCTCGCGCCGCCGCTCGGCTTCGCGGCCGGCGACCACGGTGATGTCGCGGAATCGTGCGGCCACCTCGGTGAGTACGTGCTCCACCGCGTCGGCGGCGGCACCAGTGCTCTTCGCCAGGGTGGCCAGCAGGCGTGCGTCGGTGGCGGTGTCGGCGAGCGCCGCGGCGGCCTTCACCGCTGCCGGCTGGCGCACCGTGGCGGGCAGCGTGCGGTTGAGCACCAGTGCCCCCAGCGGCATGCGGCGCTGCTGCAGCTCCTCGGCCAGGAACCTCGCTTCGCGTGCGGGCGCCGCTTCCAGCGTGCTGACCACGACGAACGCGGTGCTGTCGTCGGTGAGCAGCCGTTCGACCTCCTTCGCACGGGCGACGAAGCCCGCTTCCATCGTCTGGAAGAGCACGAAGAACTCGGCGATGTCCTGCAGGAAGCGAGAGCCCAGGATGCGGTCGGCCACTTGGTAGAACGGCTTCGACGCCATCGTGAACAGGCGCGAGCGATACGGGACGGTGAGCCACTTCAGCAGCCGGCTGCCGAAGAACTCGCGCATGCGGCCGGGTGCGTCGAGCAGGTCGAGCGCGTTGCGCGACGGCGGCGTG
>JAUXQB010000232.1 GCA_030685215.1 Actinomycetota bacterium | reverse complement strand
GGGTTCACGGCCGGGCAAGCCGCGTGGTTCGCCGGGCGCAAGAAGGTGGTCAGCGTCGAGCCGCACACCAGCCAATGCCTGCACGCCGCGCGCATGGCGGGCGAGCCGGTCGAGGTGGGCGTGGCGGGTGTCGCTGCCGATTCACTCGGCGCCAAGCGACTCGGCGCGGTCGCCTGGAGCATCGTGCAGCATCACGTCGCCCACTCGGTCACGGTGTCCGACGACGCCATCCGTGCGGCGCAACGGCTGCTGTGGGACCGCCTGCGCCTGGTCGCCGAACCGGGCGGCGCAACCGCGCTGGCCGCGCTGCACAGCGGCGCTTACGTGCCCGAGCCCGGCGAGCGCGTCGTGGTGGTGGTCTGCGGATCGAACTGCGACCCCACCACCGTCGTGTAGTCGTCAGAGCTGGGCTTCGGCGTCGGCGATCATGGTCTCGATCGACGGGCCCATCGCCGCGGGCGGGTTGCGGTCGAGGCAGGCCTGACCCTCCTCGACCACCGTCGCCGGGTCGGCCGGGTCGAGGAAGTTGGCCGACGCGATGGCGATGAAGCAGTGCGGGTCGGCGTAGGTGGGGTCGACCGTCGTTGCATCGCGCAGCAACTCGATGCCCTGCACGATCTGCTCCTGGCTCTGCACCTGCACCCCGTTCTGCACCAGCAGCCAGGCGGTGTACGTGCGCGCCTCCGCGTTCTCGGGCTCGAGTTCGAGCACCCGCGCGTACGCGGCCAGCGACGCCGCGTTGTCGACACCCAGCGCCTGGCGCGCCTCGACCAACTTCACCGCCACCTCGTCGGCCTGCTCACCACCGGTGAGCGACTGACCAGGGAGTCGCTGGCCTGCCGACTGCGCGACGAACACGCCGAGCCCGACGGCCACCGCCAGGGTCGCGCCGATCATCGCCACCGTGCGCCACGGTGACCGCGCCGGCTTCGGCGGCAGCGCGCTGCGACCGTCGTCGATCTCGCGCATCACCGCCGCGGCGCGCGCCACGTAGCCGTCGCGCAGCGTGTGGAAGTCGTCGGTCTCCACGTCGCCGACCTCGTGCTCGCGTTCGATGTCGCGGATGCTGGCGAGCAGGAAGCGGCGCTCCTCCTCCAGCTCCGCGAGGCGGTCAGGGTTCATCGACACCCTCGGCAGTGGGCGGCGCGTCGGCGGCCACCAACGCAGCCTCGACGAGCGCGCGATCCTCGTCGTCGGGAATCGTGTCGACGTTGCGCTGCCACTTGCGGAACGAGAAGAACAGTCCGACGCCGGCACACACCAGTGCCACCGACGGCAGCACCCAGACCAGCGATTCGAAGCCGCTGGCTTTCGGGAGCAGCTGGGTGTCGGCGCCGAACTGCTGCACGATGAACGCGATGATCTCGTCGTCGGTGGAGTCGGTGTTGGTGACCTGTGCCTTGATCTCGGCGCGGATGGACGTGGACGACGTGTTGCGCGACTCGTACACCGTCTCGCCGTTGCACACCGGGCACGCGAGCTGCCGGCTGATCTCCTCCACCCGCTCCTCGGGCGTGCGGGCACCGGCGTCGCGGGTGGTGCCGAACGCCAGGAACCCGGCGACCACCAGCACCAACAGCACCCACCCCGGCCACCGCTTCAACGCGGACGAACGACTCATCACGAGCCGTACAGCGCGCGCTGCTGCTGCACCAGTTGGGACAGGATCTCGGAGTCGATCTCGCCGGCCCACCGCACGCGCACCACGCCGTCAGGGTCGATGATGAACGTCTCGGGCACCTGCGACACGCCGAACGCGACGTTGATGCGCCCGTCGTCGTCGCGCACGACGGGCCAGTCGCCACCGCGCTCGTCGAAGAACGCACGGATGTCGTCGTCGTCGTTGGGCGGCTGCACGAAGCTGTAGAACTCGGCGCCGTCGGGGAACGTCGCCTGCTGCTCCACGAACTTCAGCAGCTCCGGGTGCTCGGCCTTGCACGGCACGCAGGTGGAGTTGAAGAAGTTGACGATGACCCAGCTGCCCTTGCGGCGCGACAGGTCGAACGGCTCGTCGTCGATGGTGGAGCTGCGCACCACCGGTGCGGCGCGACCGATGAGCGGGCTCTCGACCAGACCGACTTCGTCGGCCGGTGCGGAACTGCTGCTGGCGAGCACCCAGAACAGCCCGCCCATCACGGCCGCGACCACGAGCACGATGATGGGCGCGATGCGCCGGCGCGAGCTCGGCGACATGGACGCTGAAGCTTCCTGGTCAGGCATCGACCGGTTCCTCCGTCTCGAGCTCGATGGGCGCGGACACCGCATCGGTGGGCCGACGCCGATGGCGGCCGGGGAACGCGGCGAGCACGGTGCCGACACCGCACAACATGCCGCCCACCCACAGCCACACGATCATCGGCTTGATGAACACCTTGAACTTGGCCTCGCCCGTGCTCGGCTTCGAACCGTTCTCGAGCGTGAGGTAGATGTCGTAGCGCAGGCCGGTGCGAACGCTCGGCGTCGCGACGTCCTGGCCGGTGGCGGTGAACTTGCTGATGGCCGGTGCGTACGCCTGGCCGCCGTCGATGGAGATGAGCGCCTTCACACCGATCGACGTGGCCGACTCGAACTCGGTGAGGTCGACGAGCGTGAACGTGTGGCCGCCGAACTCGACGGTCTCGCCCTTGGTGACCGTGAACTCACCCGCTCGCGAGTAGCTGTTGCTGGCGGCCAGCGCGACCGCGATGAGGATGATGCCGAGGTGCACGATCATGCCGCCGTTGGTGCGACCGAGCAGACCGCGGTAGCCCTGGCGACGGGTGGCCAGCACCAGCTGACGCAAGGCCGACCCGGCGGCGAAACCGGCGAGGCCGAACGCGAGCAGCGGCGAGAACCCGGTGGCGCCGAGCAGCACTGCGACGACCAACGTGCCGGCACCGCACCAGGACGGCCAGAACAGCCGCTCGCGCAGCAGTTCGCCGCTGGCCTTGCGCCTGGGCAGCGCCGGAGCCACCGCCATGAGGAACAACAGCACCAACCCGATCGGGCGGCTCATCGTGTCGAAGAACGGCGAGCCGACCGCGATGCGCCGATCGTCCTTCGCCTCTACGATCAGCGGGAAGACGGTGCCGAGCAGGATGACGAACGCGAACAGGGTGAAGATGACGTTGTTGGCGAGGAACGCACCCTCCCGCGAGAGCGGGGAGTCGATGGCACCGGGCGAACGCAGGCGATCGCCGCGCCACGCGATGAGGCCCAGCGACACCGCGACCACCACGCCGAACGCACCGAGCAGGTACGGCCCGACCGTGCCGTCGCTGAACGCGTGCACGCTGTTGATGACACCGCTGCGAGTGAGGAACGTGCCCAGGATGGTGAGCGAGAACGTGGCCACCAGCAGGCTGAGGTTCCACACGCGCAGCATGCCACGCCGCTCCTGCACCATCACCGAGTGGATGTAGGCCGTGCCGGTGAGCCACGGAAGCAGGCTCGCGTTCTCCACGGGGTCCCAGCCCCACACGCCACCCCAGCCGAGCACTTCGTAGCTCCACCATCCGCCGAGGATGATGCCGAGCGTGAGGAAGCCCCATGCGAACAGCGCCCAGCGGCGAGTCTCGACCAGCCACCCTTCGCCCACCCGGCCGGTGACGAGCGCCGCGATCGCGAATGCGAACGGCACGGTGAAGCCCACGTAGCCGAGGTACAGGATGGGCGGGTGGAACAGCACCAGCACGTGGTTCTGCAGCAGCGGATTGGGACCCTTGCAGCACCGATTGAAGTCGGGTGCGCCGGCGGCGCGGAACGCATCGGTGGGGCCGAGCGCGAGGAAGAAGAAGAACGCGGTGACCACGAACATGGTGACCAGCGCCCACGCCACCATCGGGTCGTGCAACCGGTGCCGGTAGCGACGCAGGATGATGGCGGTGTACACCGCGAGCAGCAGCAGCCAGAGCAGGATGCTGCCTTCGAGCGCGCTCCACAGTGCGGTGAAGTTGAACAGCGCCGGCGTGTCGTAGGAGCCGACCTTCTGCACGTAGGCGAGCGACCAGTCGCGCGTGATGAGCGCCTTCTCCATCACCACCACGGCCAGCACCGCGCCGCCGAGCACGATCCAGCCGTAGGTCTGCACGGTGCGCAGCAGGCGCGGGTTGTGCAGCACGGTGGCGCTCACGAGCGCGAACGCGCCGAACAGGCACGCGGCGAACCCGACGATGAGTGCCGTGTGACCGAGGAAGCCGTTGGTGCCTTCGGCCAGCACTACCCCGCCGAGCACGTGGCAGCCTCCGCGTTGGCTTCGTCGATGCGGTCCTCGTTCTCGGCGTCGTAGGTGTTGTCGTGCTTGACGATGACCTCGTCGCCCTCGAACACCTGCGAGCCGTCGGCGCGGTCGGTGACCACGCCACGCACCACCACGGGAATGCACTGCAGCGAGTCGTCGGGGTTCACCAGATCGGCGAAGATGCCGCTGGCCTCACCCTCGTAGTCGACCGCCATCGCGGCGTCGTTCCAGCGGACCTCGAAGCTGGTGACGTTGCCGTCCTGGGTGACCGACCGCTTGTCGACGACGCCCTGGATGCGGATGTTGCGACCTTCGTCGCACCCGTCCTTCACGCCGATCTCGTCGACGTTGCAGTAGTAGTCGATGGCCGAGGTGAGGAACTTGGTGACGAACACGCCGCCCGCCACGACGACGAGCGCCAGCACGCCGTACGCGAACCACGGCTTCTTCTTGCCGCGGGCGGCCGTGGCCACCACCGGCCGCGGGCTCAGGTCGATGTCGTTCCCGTCGGACGTCACGCCCACGGGCGATCCTCGGGGCGAACCTCGCGCGCGGCCTTGCGCGCGCTGGCCAACACGCGCCACGTGTAGAAGCCGATGCCGCCCAGCGTGATGACGTAGCAACCGATGACGTAGGTGGCGTTCTGCATGGCGATCACTGCATCTCCAGAGCTTCGTTGCGGCGTGCTTCGAGTGCGAGGTCGAGGCCGCGGTCGTCGACCGCGTCGCGCAGGGCGAGCACGCGCTGGCGGTGCATCACCAACCACACGTAGAGCAGCGTGAACGCGATGAGACCGACGAACAGCGTGAACAGCATCAGGTTCTCGAGCTCGCCGTCGGCGACGCTCTCCTGCTGGTGCAGCGGGCGCCACCACTTCACGCTGAAGTGCACGAGCGGCACCTCCAGCATGGCCAGCAGCGCCAGCACCGCGCTGCGCTTCGCCCGCTGGTGGTGAGTGCCGCCGAGGTCGCGCACCGCGAGGTAGCCGATGTAGGTGACGAACAGG
>JAUXQB010000223.1 GCA_030685215.1 Actinomycetota bacterium | reverse complement strand
CTCGCGACTCGTCGTGGGTCTCGGTGAGCGCGGCTCGAACGACGTGCACGAACTGAGCGTCCCACTGTGCGTCGAACCCGAGTCCGTCCTCGGCGGTGGATGCGGTGACCAGTGGGTCGCCCTGCATGTCCTCCGCGATGAGTACGCACCCCGGGAACTCGTGGTGCAGCGTGTCCGTCACCTCCTGGAGGAACGCCCACCCATCAGGGAGGTCACCGTCGGGGCCGCCGTGCCCATGCGCGTTGCGGATGTTGACGGTGGAGTCGAAGCGCAACCCGTCCAGCGCATACTCGCCCAGCCACATGCGCGCGTTGTCGAGCAGGAAACCGCGGACCTCCGCCCGCCCGTAGTCCGGACGAGTCGCACCCCACGGTGTCGCCGCCCGCCAGTCGTTGTAGAAGTAGATGCCGCCACCGTCGCCCTCCCCCCAACCGTCGAAGCGCCACACGTCGAGATCGCTGGGGCCGAGGTGGTTGTAGACGACGTCGAGGACCACCGCCAAGCCGCGCTGGTGACAGGCGTCGACGAAGTGATGCAACGCCTGCGGACCGCCGTACGACGACTCGACCGCGAACGGCATCGCCGGGTTGTAACCCCACGACTGGTCGCCGGCGAACTCGGCGACCGGCATCAACTCGACGGTGGTCACCCCCAGCGCCGCCAGTTCGTCGAGGTGGTCGACGGAGCCGGCCAGGTCGCCTCCGAACGTGCCGGCGTGCAACTCGTAGATCACCCACTCGTTCAGCGGACGGGCGGTGAACGGTTCGTGTTCGGGCGCAGGCGCGGGGACCACGCCGCGTCCGACCGAGTTCGTGACTTCCCGGGCCCGGGGGTCGATCCTGTCCCAGCTCTCCTCGCCACGCCGAACGCGGAACAGGTAGTGATCGCCGGAAAGTGCGGGCGTCTCGCAGCGCCACACGCCGTCGTCCCCGCCGGTCATCGGGTGTTCCTCGGCGGCGTCCCCACCCTGATGCCAGTGCAGCAGCGTCACCGACTCCGCGTTGGGTGCCCAGACGAAGAACTCAGTCACCGCTTGATCATCCCACTTCTCGCGGTCTGGTATGAATCCGCCCATGACGTTGACGATCTCGCACGCCACAGGCCCGTCGTCCCCGCCGATCCACGACACCACCATCGGTCAGATCCTGCGCGATGCAGCCGCGGCGGCTCCCGACCGACTCGCGATCATCGAGGGACTTCCCGACGCAGCCTCGCGCCGACAGTGGACCTTCGCCGAGCTCGATGTGGAGGCCGATCGGGTGGCGCGAGCGCTGCTCGCGCACTTCGCGCCCGGCGACCAGATCGCGGTGTGGGCGCAGAACATCCCGGAGTGGGAGATGCTCGAGTTCGGTGTGGCGCGTGCGGGCATGGTGATCGTCACGGTGAACCCCGGCTACCAGGCTGCCGAACTGCGCTACGTGCTCAACCAGTCGAAGGCGAAGGCGTTGTTCTGCGTCGACTCGTTCCGCGGCAACCCGATGCTCGCCACTGCGCAGGCCGTGCAGCCGGAGTGCCCGGAGTTGCGCGAGATCGTGCGGTTCGCGGAGTGGGAGGCGTTCCTCGACTCGGGCGATCCGTCAACGGAGCTGCCACCGGTGGCGCCGACCGACGCGGTGATGATCCAGTACACGTCGGGCACCACCGGCTTCCCGAAGGGTGCACTGCTGCACCACCGTGGCCTCGTGAACAACGCCACGCACTTCATGGATCGGATGGGCGTCGCCGACGGCAACGTCTACGTCACGATGATGCCGCTGTTCCACACGGCCGGCAGCGTGATGGCGGTGCTCGGCGCGGTGGCGCACCGCTGCACGCAGGTGCTGGTACCGGCCTTCGAGCCCGCACTCGCGCTGGCGTTGACCGGCGAGTACCGCGCCAACGCGCTGATGGGTGTGCCCACGATGCTGATCGCGATGATGGAGCACGACGACTTCGCCGGCACCGACCTCTCGGCCCTCACCGGTGTCTGTTCCGGAGGCTCGCTCGTGCCGGAGCAACTCGTGCGCACGTTCGAACGCGAGCTGGGTGCACCGTTCACCATCGTCTTCGGCCAGACCGAGTGCTCGCCGGTGGCCACCATGACGCGACCCGACGACACGATGGAGGACAAGTCGGGCACCATCGGCGCGCCGATGCCGCACGTGGAGGTGAAGATCGTCGACACCGAGACGGGTGACACCGTGCCCATCGGTGTGGTCGGTGAGCTGTGCACTCGCGGCTACCACGTGATGCACAACTACTTCGAGATGCCGGAGCAGACCGCCGAGGCGATCGATGCCGACGGGTGGTTGCACACCGGCGACCTGGCGGCGATGAACGATCGTGGCTACTGCAGCATCGAGGGCCGCCTGAAGGACATGATCATCCGCGGCGGCGAGAACATCTACCCGCGTGAACTGGAGGAGCTGCTGTTCGCGCATCCCTCGATCGGTTCCGTCGCGGTCATCGGCCTGCCCGACGACCGGTGGGGTGAGACGGTTGCTGCCTTCGTCCGCCCGGCGCCGGGCGCCAGCATCAGCAAGGACGAGCTGTTCGCCTACATGCGCGACCACCTCGCACCGCACAAGACACCCCGGCACTGGTTCGAGATCGACGAGTTCCCGCTCACCGGCTCCGGCAAGATCCAGAAGTTCAAGCTCCGCGAGCAGTGGCAGCAGGGCTCGCTCACCGAGCTCTGACGCTCACCGCGTCCCGTCCCGTCCGAGTGCCAGCCGACCATCCGAGTGCCAGCCGACCATCCGAGTGCCAGCTGCACCCCCGTCGGGCCGCTG
>JAUXQB010000222.1 GCA_030685215.1 Actinomycetota bacterium | reverse complement strand
CCGACGGTGACGGCGAACGAGGCGGCCACCATCAGCGTGGCGAAGTAGCCGGCCTTCGGGTCGCCGAGCTTCCGGCCGAACAGCAGGATGCACAGGAACCCGGCCAGCGGGAGCGCGGGAATCAGCCAGACGAGGTCGAGCATCACATCAACCCTTCAACTCGGCCATGTCGTCGGTGGTGGCGTTCGGCTTGCGGCGCAGGATGGCGACCACGATGCCGAGGCCCACGACCACTTCTGCGGCGGCGACGACCATCACGAAGAACACGGTGCTCTGCCCGCCGATGTCGCCCATCTGCCGGGCGAACGCCACGAACGAGAGGTTGACGGCGTTGAGCATCAGCTCGATGCACATGAACAGGATGAGCGGGTTGCGGCGCACCATCACACCGACGGTGCCGATGGCGAACAGCGCAGCCGACAGCAGCAGGTACCAGGTGGTGGTGGGGACGGGGATCTCGTAGGCGATCACTTGCCTGCCCCTTCCACGATCTCGATGACGTGCTCGCCCTTGCGCGGCTTGCGGGCCAGCATCACGGTGGCGACGACGGCGATGACGAGCAGAACGGAGGTGAGCTCGAACGCGAGCACGTGGTCGCTGAACACGTCGCGGGCCAGCGCCTTGATGTTCGAGTCGTGCGGCGAGAGCGCCGCCTCTTGCACGGCCTCGCTCTGCACCACGGTGGGCACCGTGGCGTCGCGCGAGGCCAGGATGGCGAGGCCGACCAGGGCGAGCACACCGGCACCGACGACTGCAGCCACCGGTCGCTGGATCTTGAACGGTTCCACGCGGAGGTCTTCCGCGTTGTCGACGCCGAGCAGCATGATGACGAACAGGAACAGCACCACGATGGCGCCGGCGTAGACGATGACCTGCACGGCGGCGAGGAAGTGTGCTTCCTGGGCGACGAACAGCACCGCGATGCCGAACAGGGTGAGGACGAGGCTGAGTGCCGCGTGCACGGGATGCGAGCGCAGCACCACGCCGAGGGCACCACCGAGCACCATCGCGCCGGCCACGACGAAGACGAACAGTTCCATCAGTCGGCCGGCTGTTCCGGTTCGCGCAGGCCGTAGCCCAGCTCGTTGCTCCAACCGACCTGGCCCACGAAGTTGGCGTCGCCGCCGGCTGCGGTGGCGCGCATCCACCCGCTGGTGAGCTGGTCCTCGCCCTCGCGCCAGTCCTCCCACGGCAGCTGCTGCGGCTTGCCGTCGTCGGCCACCACCAGCTCGGCCTTGGTGTACACGGCGTCGCTGCGGTTGGTGAAGCTGAACTCGAACAGCTTGCTCTCGGTGATCGCTTCCGTGGGGCACGCTTCCACGCAGAGATCGCAGTGGATGCAGCGCAGGTAGTTGATCTCGTAGACGAAACCGAAGCGCTCGCCCGGCGAGGTGGGGTTCTGCGGGTCGTTGTCGGCGCCGCGCACGTAGATGCACTTCGCCGGGCACACACCCGCGCACAGTTCGCAGCCGATGCACTTCTCCATGCCGTCCTCGTAGCGGTTCAGCACATGGCGGCCGTGGAGGCGTTCGGGCTTGTCGATCTTCTCGTCGCGCCCTTCCACCTCCTTGCCCTTCTTGGAGATGCGACCGCCGGAGTAGGCCGTGGTGACGCGCTCACCACCGAACATCCGGTGCTGCTTCAGCGTGACGAGGAATCCGTCGAGGTAACCCATCAGAACATCGCCCCCTCTCGTTCACGGTTGCGGGCACTGACCTTGTTGGCGAGTCGCAGCAGCGAGGCGCAGGCGGCCATCACGACCAGACCTGCCGCGCCGGCGACGATGCGCTCGGCGCGCGACCAGCCCGAGTCGCTGCCCACGCGGAACAGTGCGATGAGCATGAACCAGCCGAGCGAGACGGGGATGAGCAGCTTCCAGCCGAGGTTCATCAGCTGGTCGTAGCGCAGGCGAGGCAGCGTGGCTCGGAACCACACGTAGATGTAGAGGAACACGAGCACCTTCAACAGCATCCAGACGGTGCCGCTGAAGGGCCCGAGGATGGAGAGGATGTTCGAGTTGCCGAGCACCTTCACCGGCTGCGGGCCACCGAAGAACAGGGTGACGATGACGCCGCTCATCGTGATGGTGTTCATGAACTCGGCCAGGAAGAACAGCGCGAAGCGGATGCTGCTGTACTCGGTGTTGAAGCCACCGACGAGCTCCTGCTCGGCTTCGACCAGGTCGAACGGTGGCCGGTTGAGCTCGGCCGTGGCGGCCATGAGGAAGATGACGAACGGCAGCACGCCGGTGGCGATGACGTGCCAGCGGGTGATGCTGCTCTGCGCCGTGACGATGCCGTTGGTGCTGAGCGTGCCGGCGATGAGGATGACGGTGGCGAGGCTGAGACCGAGTGCCGCTTCGTAGCTGACCATCTGTGCCGAGGCACGCACGGAGCCAAGCAGCGGGTACTTCGAGCCCGAGCTCCACCCGGCGAGCATGATGCCGTACACCGCGACGCTGCTGAGCGCGAGCAGCAGCAGCACGCCGACGGGCGGGTCGAACAGCTGCAGCTTGGTGGTCTTGCCGAGGATGGTGACCGTGCCGTCCTTGCCGTTGCTGAAGTCGCCACCGAGCGGGATGACGCTCCACACCAGGAAGGCGGGAACGAACGCCAGGTACGGCGCCAGCTTGAACACGAACCGGCTGCTCTTCTCGGGGATGAGGTCTTCCTTGAAGAACAGCTTGATGCCGTCGGCCAGGGTCTGCAGCAGCCCGTTGGGGCCGGCCTTGTTGGGACCCATGCGGTTCTGCATGTACGCGATGACCTTGCGCTCGAACCACACCATCAGCATCGTGCCGACGAGGCCGACGACGAAGACGACGAGCACCTTGATGAGCACCACCACGATGGCGGTGAAGTCGAGATCGTCGAGCAGTGGATCGAGGCCGAGCATCAGATGTTCTCGATTCGGACGTCGTTGACCGCGGCGAAGCAGTCGATGAGGTCGCCCACGTTGGGCCCGGGGTTGTTGAACGGCACCCAGGCCGTGCCGCGCAGCACCGATTCGTCGGCCACCACCGCGAAGACCACCGTGGCGCGAGGCCCGATGACCTTCACCTCGGTGCCGGCGGTGGTGCCCACGCGCTCGATGTCGAGCGGGTGCAGGTGCACCGCCGACCCGCGCGGCAGGTGCGCCAGCGACGGAGAGTTGGCCGTGCCGGTGGCCTGGTCGTACATCGTGCGACTGACCACCAGACGGAAGTCGTAGGCGTTGCGGTCGGGCAGGTCGACCGGCACCACGTTCATCGGGTCGATGGCCGACGGCACCCCGGCCACCACACCGTCGGTGCTCGCGGCGAGCGCCTCGATGGTGACCTCGGCATAGCCGTCGACGAGGGTGGCGATGTCGGCGGTGATGTCGTCGACCGTGTCGTACCCCAGGTCGCCGCCGAGCGCGAGTGCGAGCTCGCCGGCGATCATCCAGTCGGCGCGGCTGTTGCCCGCAGGAGTGACCTGACGGGCGAGCGTGGAGACACGGCCTTCGATGTTGGTGGTGGTGCCCGACTTCTCGGTGTACGCGCTGGCCGCGAGCACCACGTGGGCGAGCGACGACGAGGCGGTGAGGAACGAGTCGACGGCGATGATGCGACGGGCACCGGCGAGCCCGCGGCGCGCGAGGTCGGTGTCGGGGAAGTCGGCGAGCGGGTCGGCGCCGACGAGCACGAGGCACTCGATCTTGCCGTCGGCGGCCGCCTGCAGCGTGCTGCGCGTGTCGAGGCCACCGGGCCGCGGGCGCATGCCCACCTGCAGCGCGCCGACCACGTTGCCGCGGCGGAACGCCGGCAGCACCAGTGCGCTCGGCACCGCGGCGAGCAGTTCCCGCAATGCGGCGACGGTGGCGGCCGATGACTCGGCGAGGTTGGCCCGGCCGGCGACGACGACCACGTCGCCGCTGGCGATCTGCGCGGCGATGGCCGGGTCGGCGAGTGCCTGCTGCACCGCCGCCACCTGCGTGCCGGGTTCGTAGCCGATGGTGCGCCAGGCGTAGGGGCTGAGGCCGGTGCGCTTGGGCGTGAACTCGATGATGCGGCTCCACCGCTTTTCTGCGGCCTCGCGGAGGCGCAGGTAGAGCACGGGCAGCTCTTCTTTGAGATCCGGGCCGAGCAGCACGATGGTCGCGGCGTGGGCCGCCTGGTCGATGGTGGCGCGAGGCTGGCCGAGCAGACCGGCCGGCAGGCCGTCGCCCATCTGTGCGTACACGTTGGGGGTGCCGATCACCTCGTGCCCGAGCCGTGCCCAGGCGAAGGCGTCTTCGTTGCTGCCGCGTGCGCCGCCGAGCACGGCGATGCTGTTCGCCCCACCCGCGGCCGTTGCCTCGGTGATGAGCGCGGCGGCTGCGGCGAGCGCGGCGTTCCACGACGACGGCTGCAGTTGGTCGCCGTCGCGCACGAGCGGCTGCAGCACGCGGTCGGGGCTCTTCACCGACTCGAAGTTGAAGCGGCCGCGGTCGCACAGCCAGCCGTGGTTCACGGGTTCGCTGTCGACACCCATGTAGCGCAGCACTTCGTCGCGGCTGCTCTGCACCACGGTGCGGCAGCCGACGGCGCACGTGGTGCACGTGCTCTCCTGCTGGCTGAGGTCCCACGGGCGAGCCTTGAAGCGGTACGGCTTGGCGGTGAGCGCGCCGACCGGGCAGATCTGCACGGTGTTGCCGCTGAAGTAGCTGCTGAACGGCTCGTCGGGGTAGGTGGTGATGTGCGTGTTGTTGCCGCGCCCGTTGAAGTGGATGAGCGGGTCGCCGGCCACCTCGTCGGCGAAGCGGGTGCAGCGGTCGCAGAGGATGCAGCGCTCGCGGTCGAGCAGCACGATGTCGCTGATCGCGATGGGCTTCTCGTAGTGCCGCTTCTCCTCGACGTACCGGCTCTCGCCGGGGCCGTTGCTGAGCGTCTGGTCCTGCAGCGGGCACTCGCCGCCCTTGTCGCACACCGGGCAGTCGAGCGGGTGGTTGGCGAGCAGCAGCTCGAGCACACCTTCCTGCATGCGCTTGGTGGTCTCGGACTGCGTGTCGACCTTCATGTCGGGCGCCACCGGCACCATGCACGACACGGTGACCGCCGGGCCACGACCGGTGTCGCACTCGACCAGGCACATGCGGCACTTGCCCACCGAGGTCATCCGCTCGTGGTAGCAGAAGCGCGGGATGTACTCGCCGGCGTCGGCCGCTGCTTCGATGACCAGCTGGCCCTTGCGCGCGACGTGCGGCACGCCGTTGACGGTGATGTTCACCGCGTTCGGGTCGACAGGCGGTGCCTCGACCGTGTCGTCGGCAGTGGTGTCGGGATCGATGGTGGTCATCAGTGGGCTCCCACCGCTTCGATGCTGACAGGGATGCGGCGGCGTTCGACGATCTTCGCCTCGAACTCGTCGCGGAACAGCGTGACGGCCGAGTGCACCGCCGTGTAGGCGGACGGCCCGACGAAGCAGATGGTGGTCATCTTGAACGGGAACGGCTTGGCCTCGAGTCCGACGCGCTCGCTGGCGGCGTGCGGGAAGACACCGGGGCAGATGGCCTGGCCGATCTCGAACAACTGGTCGAGGTCGTCGTGCGAGCCACGGCCGTCGGCCAGTCGCTGCATGATGCGCTCGAGCCACGTGCCACCCTCACGGCACGGCGTGCACTGGCCGCAGCTCTCGGCTGCGTAGAAGTGCACCAGCGTGAGCGCAGCCTTCGGGATGTCGGTGGTGTGGTCCATCACCATCACGGCTCCGGAACCGAGCATGGAGCCTGCAGCGCCGACCAGCTTGCTCTCGAACGGCAGGTCGAGCTGGTCCGGCGTGAACCAGGGAGCGGAACCGCCACCGGGCACGAACGCCTTCAACTCGTTGTCGTCGCGGATGCCCTGGCAGAACTCGTCGCCGTAGAGCAGGTCGCGGAACGTGGTGGTGCCGTTGATGATCTCGTAGACACCCGGCCGCTTGACATGACCGCTGACGGCCACCATGCGCGTGCCCGGGCTGGTGGCGGTGCCGATGGCGGTGTACGCCTCGGCGCCGTTGACCGCGAGCCACGGGAGGTTCGACAAGGTCTCGACGTTGTTGACGATGGTGGGCTGACCGTAGAGACCGATGGCGGCGGGAAAGAACGGCGGCTTCAGTCGCGGCTCGCCGCGCTTGCCCTCCAGGCTCTCGATGAGTGCGGTCTCCTCGCCCACCACGTAGGCGCCTGCACCCCAGTGCAGCACGATGTCGACGCTGAACTGCGAGCCGAGGATGTTGCGACCGATGTACCCCGCGGCGTAGGCCTCGTTGAGCGCGGTGGCCACTCGTTCGTGCGCGAGCGGCATCTCGCCGCGGATGTAGAGGAACACCTGCGCGAGCCCCGCCGCATACGACGCGATGAGGCAGCCTTCGATGAGCTGGTGCGGGTCGCGCTCCATGAGGAGACGGTCCTTGTAGGTGCCGGGCTCGCTCTCGTCGCCGTTCACCACGAGGAAGCGCGGGAACTTGCCGGGAGGCATCAGGCCCCACTTGGTGCCTGCGGGGAAGCCGGCGCCGCCGCGGCCGAGCACGGTGGCCGCCTTGACCTCGTCGTGCACCTCGGCCGGCGTGCGTGCCAGCGCGGCACGCAGGCCGTCGTAGCCGCCGGTGGCGTGGTAGCGCTCGAGGGTGTAGCCGTCGTCGTACTTGAATCGGGAGGTGACGATCTGCGGGCGATCGCCGTCGTCGACGTACCCGGCTGCCCAGGTGTAGGTGCTCACGACGTGGCCTCCGGCGCAGGCATCCAGGCGGGTTGCGCGGGCGCGTCGAGCGACGCGACACCGGCTGCCTTGTCGGCGGGGATCTGCTGGCGCACTCGCGCGAGCGTGCCGTGCGGCGGGATCTCGCCGTCGAGGCGGCCGGCCGCGAGATCGTCGATGAGCTGATCGAACGCGGCGGTGGTCATGCGATGGCAGTGCCGGTAGTTCACCTGCATGTTGGGCGCTTCCGTGCAGGCGGCCTGGCACTCGGCGTGCTCGAGCGTGAACAAGCCGTCGGCGGTGGTGCCACCGGCCTTCACACCGAGTCGCGCTTCGGCGTGGTGCATCAGTTCGTCGGCGCCGAGCAGCTGGCAGCTCATCGTGCCGCAGATGTTGACCAGGTACTTGCCCACCGGCTCGAACTTGAACATCTCGTAGAACGTGGCCGTGCCGAGGATCTCGGCACTGGTGGCGCCGACCAGTTCGCCGATGTGCACCATGGCCTCGCTGGTGATGTAGCCGTTCTGCTGCTGTGAGAGGTGCAGCAGCGGGATGGTGGCCGAGCGCGCCTTCGGGTAGCGCCCGATGATCTCCTTGGCGAGGATGACGTTGGCTTCGTTGAGTCGACTCATCGGTCCACCACCCTCTGATGGTCGGGACTGGCCGCCGCTTCGCTTCGGCTGCTCCCTCCGAGCACCTCGTCGCTGGCGCTTTCCTCGGCGCCCTGTGAACAGATCTTGCTCATCGGTCCACCTCTCCCAACACTGGGTCGACGGAGGAGATGACGGCGACGGCGTCGGCGACGAGGCCGCCGCGCATCATGTGCGGCAGGCACTGGATGTTGACGAACGACGGCGCCCGCACGTGCATGCGGTACGGCGTGGCCGAGCCGTCGCTGGCGATGTAGCAGCCGATCTCGCCACGCGGGCTCTCGATGGCCACGTAGACCTCGCCCTCGGGCACCTTGAAGCCTTCGGTGAAGATCTTGAAGTGGTGGATGAGCGCTTCCATGCTCTCGTCGATGCGCGCACGCGGCGGCGGTGTGACCTTCTTGTTCTGGATGCGAAAGTCGCCGGTGGGCATGCGGTCGAGGATCTGGTACACGATGCGGATGCTCTCGCGGATCTCGTTGAGACGGATGGCGTAGCGGTCGAACGCATCGCCGTAGCTGCCGACGATGACGTCGAACTCCATCTCGTCGTAGTGCAGGTAGGGCAGATCGCGGCGGAGGTCCCAGGGCACGCCGGTGCTGCGCAGGATGGGCCCGGTGGTGCCGAGCGCCATGGCCTCCTGTGCGGTGATGACCCCCACGCCCTGCAGACGGTCGCGCCAGATGGGCTGACCGGTCATGAGGATGTCGTACTCCTCGAGCCGCGGCGGGATCATCTCGAGCAGGTGCAACACGTCGTCGCGCCAGCCGGCGGGCAGATCGGCGGCGACACCACCGGGACGGATGAAGTTGTGGTTCATCCGCAGGCCGGTGACCTTCTGGAAGAAGCGCAGCACCTCTTCCCGCTCGCGCCAGCCGTAGATCATCATGCTGACGGCGCCGAGATCCATGCCGTTGGTGGCCATGAACAGCAGGTGGCTGCTCATCCGGTTGAGCTCGCTGAGCAGCATGCGCATCCAGACGGCGCGCTCGGGGATGTCGCCGTCGATGCCGAGCAGCTGCTCGGTGGCCATGCTGAACACGAGCTCGTTGTTGAGCGGGCTCAGGTAGTCCATGCGGGTGACGTTGGTGCCGCCCTGCACGTAGGTGAGCGTCTCGCCCGTCTTCTCCATGCCGGTGTGGAGGTAACCGATGACGGGCTTGGTGCGCACGACGGTCTCGCCGTCGAGTTCGAGCATGAGGCGAAGCACACCGTGGGTCGACGGGTGCTGCGGACCCATGTTGATGATCATCGTCTGGTCTTCACCGGACTCGATCGACAAATCGTTGGGGTCGAGCTCGGCGCCCTCGGGCATGCGTAAAACCGCGCCCTGCTCCCGCAGGAGTTCGAGGCCGCCGGTGTCGGCGACCGCGTCCATCTCTTGGGCGCCCTCGGAGGTCAGCTCCAGATCGAGATCGTCGTTTGCGGTCGTCATTTGCTCGCTCGCGGTGCTTTGAACTGGACCGGCACGCGCGGGTTTTCGAAGTCCTTGCGCAAGGGGTGGCCTTCCCAGTCCTCCGGCATCAGGATGCGGGTCAGGTCGGGGTGGTCGTCGAAAACGATGCCCATCATGTCGAAGGCTTCGCGCTCCATGGCTTCGGCGCCGGGATACAGCTGGAACAGCGTGGTGATGTGGGGCTCGTCTTCGGGCACTTGCACGCGGATGCGCACGCGGGTTGCCTCGGTCATGTTGAGCAGGTTGGCGACGACCTCGAAGCGCAGCGGTTCTATGCCTTCAGGAAGCACGCGTCCGGGATGTTCGAGGTAGTCCACGGCAGTGACGTCGACGCACATGTTGAAGCCGGCGTCGCGCAGCTCGGTCACCTTCGCGATGTAGTCCTCGCGCGAGACGTGGATGACCTCCGCGGTGTCGTTCATCGAGCTGTGGTCTCGAGCAGCAGGCC
>JAUXQB010000215.1 GCA_030685215.1 Actinomycetota bacterium | reverse complement strand
GCGGCCGAGTATCCCTGCGACACCCCTGGCGTAGCCTGACGGGCATGGCTGACCACCCGGTGCTCCACGGCTTCTCGCCGGCGGTGCGAGAGTGGTTCAGCGCGTCGTTCCCGTCGCCGACGCCGCCGCAGATCCACGGGTGGCCCGCCATTCGCAGCGGTCAGCACACGCTGGTGTGCGCACCCACGGGCAGCGGCAAGACCCTCACCGCGTTCCTGTCCAGCCTCGATTCGCTGGTCACGCCGCCGCCGGCGGGGGCCGCGCCGGTCGACCCGAAGGCGCGCACGAAGGTGCTCTACATCTCCCCGCTGCGGGCGCTGGCGTTCGACGTGGAGAAGAACCTGCGGTCGCCGCTGATGGGCATCCGGCTCGCGGCCGAGCGGCTGGGCGAGCCGTTCGTCGAGCCCACCGTGGCCATGCGCACCGGCGACACCTCGCCGAAGGACCGCCAGGCGTTGTCGCGGCGACCGGTCGACCTGCTCATCACCACGCCGGAGAGCCTCTACCTGATGCTCACCAGCGAGGTGCGCAACACGCTGGTCAACGTGCACACCATCATCATCGACGAGATCCACGCGATGGCCACCACCAAGCGCGGCGCGCACCTGATGCTCAGCCTCGAGCGGTTGGAGGCCATCACCCATCGCCCGCCGCAGCGCATCGGCCTCAGTGCCACGCAAAGGCCGTTGGAGGAGATCGCGCACTTCCTCGGCGGGCACTCCGCTGGTGCCGACGGTGCGGCCGGTCCACGGCGTCCGGTCACCATCATCGACTCCGGCATCCGCAAGCCGCTCGAGGTCGAGGTGGTCGTGCCCGTGGAGGACATGGGGGAGATGGGCCAGGTCAAGTCCGCGCCCGGCGACCTGCGCAGCGGCCCCGCCTCCGCCGCGATGGAACCGCAGCGCAGCAGCATCTGGCCCAGCATCTACCCGCGCATCCTGCAGCAGGTGCTGGAACACCGCAGCACCATCATCTTCTGCAACGGTCGCCGCCTCACCGAACGGCTGGCGGCGCGGCTCAACGAGCTCGCCGCCGACGAAGGTGTCGAGGCCGGCATCACCGGCGACCTGGTGAAGGCGCACCACGGGTCGCTGGCACGCGAGCAGCGCGTGGTCATCGAAGACCAGCTCAAGCGCGGCGAGTTGCGCGCCATCGTCGCCACCAGCAGCCTCGAGCTGGGCATCGACATGGGTGCGGTCGACCTCGTCATCCAGGTCGAGTCGCCGGGTGCGGTGTCGCGCGGCTTGCAGCGCATCGGCCGCGCCGGCCACAGCGTCGGCGAGCCCAGCAAGGGCACCATGTACCCCAAGCATCGTGGCGACCTGCTCGAGGCCGCCGTGGTGGTGCGCCGCATGCGCGAGGGTCTCATCGAGAGCAGCCGTTTCCTGCGCAACCCGCTCGACGTGCTGGCGCAGCAGATCGTCGCCCACGTGGCCATGCACCCCGACCTGTCGGTGCAACAGCTCTCGTCGATGGTCCGTGGTGCGGCCTGCTTCGCCGAGCTCAGCGACGACCTTTTGGCCAACGTGCTCGACCTGCTCTCGGGTCGCTACCCGAGCGAGGAGTTCAACGAGCTGCGCCCGCGCCTGGTGTGGGACCGCGTGGCCGGCACGCTGCGGGCTCGCGACGGCAGCAAACGGCTGGCCATCATGAGCGGCGGCACCATCCCCGACCGCGGCCTGTTCGGGGTGTTCCTGCCCGACGGCACACGCGTGGGCGAGCTCGACGAGGAGATGGTCTACGAGAGCCGCCCCGGCGAGACCTTCCTGCTCGGCGCCAGCACCTGGCGCATCGAAGACATCACGTTCGAGCGGGTCGTGGTCACCCCTGCGCCGGGCGAGCCGGGGAAGATGCCGTTCTGGCACGGCGACCGTCCCGGCCGCCCACTCGAGCTGGGCCGAGCACTCGGCGCGTTCCAGCGCGAGGCTCGCTCGCTGCCGGCCGCCACCGCGATGGCCACGTTGATGGCCGACTACTCGCTCGATGCGCTGGCCGCGCACAACGTGCTGCTCTACCTCGAGGAACAAGCGCAGGCCACGGGCGTGGTGCCCGACGATCGCACCATCGTGGTCGAGCGCTTCCGCGACGAGATCGGCGACTGGCGAGTCTGCATCCTCAGCCCGTTCGGCGTGCCGGTGCACGCGCCGTGGGCGATGGCCATCGAGCGCCGGCTCATCGAGCGCTACGGCATCCCCGTGGAGACGATGTACACCGACGACGGGATCGTGCTGCGCCTGCCCGAGGCTGCCGACGAGCTGCCGCTGGAAGACCTGGTCATCGACCCCGACGACATCGACGAGCTGGTCATGGCCTCGTTGCCGCAGACCTCGCTGTTCTCCGCGCGATTCCGCGAGTGCTCGGCCCGCGCGCTGCTGCTGCCACGCCGCCGGCCCGACCAACGCACGCCACTCTGGCAGCAGCGCCAGCGCGCAGCCGACCTGTTGGCCGTTGCCTCTAAGTACCCCACCTTCCCGATGCTGCTCGAGACCTCGCGCGAGTGCCTGCAAGACGTGTTCGACCTGCCCGCGTTGCGCGAGGTGCTCGGGCAGCTGCGCAGTCGTGCCATTCGCGTGGTCAGCGTCGACACCGCCAAGTCGTCGCCGTTCGCGCAGAGCCTGCTGTTCAACTGGATCGCCGCGTTCATGTACGAAGGCGACAGCCCGTTGGCCGAGCGCCGAGCCGCGGCGCTGTCGCTCGACCGCGACCTGCTGCGCGACCTGCTCGGTGCCGAGGAGCTGCGCGAGCTGCTCGACCCGGGCGCGCTGGCCGACCTCGAGCTGGAACTGCAGCTGCTCGCCGACGGCCGCCGCGCCCGTAGCGCCGACGAGCTGCACGACGTGCTGCGCAAGGTGGGCGACCTCTCCGCCGCCGAGATCGACCTGCGCTGCGAGGGCACGTCGTCGGCCGAGTGGCTGGCGGCGTTGGTGCACGAGCGGCGAGCGTTCGCCGTGTCGGTCGCCGGTGTCGAGCGATACATCGCCGCCGACGATGCGGCTCGCTATCGCGACGCGCTCGGCTGCAACGTGCCGCTCGGTCTGCCCCGTGCGTTCACCGAGCCGGTGCCGCACCCGCTGGAATCGCTGGTCGGCAGGTACGCCCGCACCAACGGTCCGTTCGTGGTCGATCAGCTGGCCACACGCTTCGGCATCTCCGTCGACCGCGCGATGGGCGCACTCGCCGCGCTCGAAGCCGATGGCCGTGTGGTGCGCGGCGAGTTCCGCCCGCTCGCCGCCGGCGGTGTCGGCGGTCGCGAGTTCAGCGATGTCGACGTGCTCCGCCAGTTGCGGCGGCGCTCGCTCGCCGCGTTGCGCCGCGAGGTCGAGCCGGTCGAGCAGCAGGCGTACGCGCGGTTCCTGCTCGGGTGGCACAGCATCCCCGGCGATCGGCGCGGCCTCGACGGGTTGGTGGAGGCGCTCGGCCAGTTGCAGGGTGCTGCGCTCATCGCCAGCACGGTGGAGAGCGAGGTGCTGCCGGCGCGGCTGCGGTCGTATCGCCCGGTCGAGCTCGACGAGCTGTGCACGGCCGGAGAACTGGTGTGGGTGGGTGCCGGCGCGCTCGGCGCCAACGACGGTCGGGTGCGGCTGTGCTTCGCCGACCAGTTGCCCGTGCTCGCGCAGGGTTGGGAGCCGCAACCACCGCCCACCGGCGCGCTGCACGATGCGCTGCGCGCCCATCTGGCGGCGCACGGCGCCAGCTTCTGGAACGGCATCCGCGCGGCCGCAGCCACCGACCCTTCGGGCGATGCGGCCCACGCCACCGACGTCGAGCTGCTCACCGCGCTGTGGGATCTGGTGTGGGCGGGCGAGGTCACCAACGACTCGTTGGCGCCGCTGCGGTCGCTGCTCGGCGGGAAGGGCACGAAGAGCGCTCGCCCCGCCGGCCCAGTGCGCGGGCGCCCCCGCCCCGGCCGCCTCACGCGCATCGGCCCACCGCTCGGCGCCGGACGCTGGAGCCTCGTCGCACCGCTGCTGCTGCCGGCTCCGTCGCCCACCGAGGCCGCGCACACCATGGCGCTGCAACTGCTCGATCGCTACGGCGTGGTCACTCGCGAAGCCGTGCTGGCCGAAGGCGTGCGCGGCGGCTATGCGTCGGTGTACGGCGTGCTGAAGGTGCTCGAGGAACGCGGCCAGACGCGCCGCGGCTACTTCGTGTCCGGCCTCGGCGCCGCACAGTTCAGCTTGCCCGGCGCGGTCGACCGGTTGCGCAGCCTGCGCGATGCGCCCGACGGTCAGCTGCACCCGGCCGACCTGCCGCCGCCGGTGGTGCTGGCCGCCACCGATCCCGCACAGCCGTACGGTGCGGCCATCGCGTGGCCCGACACCGCCGGCCGCCCGGCGCGCGCCGCGGGTGCGCTGGTGGTGCTGCGCTCCGGCGTGCCGCTGGTGTGGTTCGATCGCCGGTCGCACCACCTGGTCACCTTCCCGGCAGCGGTCGACGACCACGGCTGGGCCGACGCCCTCGCCTCGCTGGTGAAGGACGGCCGTTCGCGCAGCATCGAGGTGCGCAAGGTGAACGGCGAACCGATCGCACCGGCGATGCCGTGGTGCTCGCCGCTGATCGCCGCCGGCTTCGGCGAGGGCTACAAGGGCTACACCATCAGAGCCTGAAACTCGCCGGCCCGCGCCGGCCCGCGCCAGTAGGTTGCCGCCGATGAAGTTCGAGGAACGATCTGTGCGTGGCCAGGTGGCGCGCCTGCGGCCCACAGCGCTGGAGGCGTTGCGCGCGTATCCGATCGAGGTCACCGGCCTGCGGTTGCTGCAGCACGGGTTCAACACCACGTTCCGGGTCGACACCGCCGACGGCACCCGCTACGCGCTGCGCGTGAACGTGAACTCGCGCCGCACGGAGGCGAACATCGCCGCCGAGATGGCGTGGCTGGCCGCGCTGGCCACCGACACCGAGCTGTGGGTGCCGACCCCGCAACGCACCCGCGATGGTGCGTTGATGACGCACGTGTTCAGTCCCGACCTCGGTCGCGAGCTGCCGGCGGCGCTGTTCGCCTGGCTACCCGGTCGTACGCTCGGCACGAAAGCCACGCGCGAGCAGATGCGGGCCACCGGTCGGGCGACGGCGATCCTGCACCAGCACGGCGCGCAGTGGCGCATGCCCGACGGAGCCGGCCTGCCCGCGATCGACACGATCCTGATGGACGTGCCCGACAACCTCAGTGGCGAACACCGGTTGCTCGACGACGATGCGCATGCCGTGATCGATGCCGCGACCGCGCAGATCCAGGGTCACTACGACACGCTGTTCGCGGGTGCCGCGCGTCAACCGTTGCACGCCGACCTGCACATCTGGAACCTGCACTGGTACCGCGGACGACTGGCCGTGTTCGACTTCGACGACAGCGGCATCGGCGTGCCCGTGCAGGACCTCTCCATCTCCGCGTACTACATCCGCGACAACCTCGCGCAGGAGGCTGCCCTGCTCGACGGGTACCAGGAGGTGCGGCCGTTGCCATCGTTCACCACCGACCAGTACGAGGCGATGGTGGCGAGCCGCAACCTGGTGCTGCTGAACGACATCGTCACCACCACCAACGCCGAGTTCCTCGCCATCCTCGACCGCTACGTGCCGCGCTCGATCACCAAGCTGCGCGCCTACCTCGACACTGGCGTGTTCCGCCACGACGTGCCGGGCTTGGTTCCCATCTCCGACTGAACCGAGCGGTCAACCCTTGCGGTGCACTGCGCGCAGGCCGGCCCACGCCATGTCGGCCACCTGCTGGCCGAGCACTTCCGGGTCGAAGGTGTCGCCACGCTCGACGAGGTGGCGGCTGACCCCTTCGGCGAGCCCGACCAGGCCCTGCGCGAGCGTGCGCTGGTGCTCGGGGTCGATGTCGGCGGCGATGAGCGGTGCGATGGCCTTCGCGGTCTCGGCAGTGATGCGACGGATGGTGGTGGTGCTCTCCTCGTCGCGGTTCGCGCGCGAACCGAACAACAGCAGGAACGCATCGTGGTCGTCGGCGACCCATCGGAAGTAGGCGCGGAAGCCCATCTCGGTCTGTTCCTTGCCGTTGGCCGCGCTGACCACGGCCTTGCTGACGGCGGTGCGCAGGCGGTTGCCGGCTTCCTCGAGCAGCGCCAGGTAGAGATCCTGCTTGCTGTCGAAGTGCTGGTAGAGCACCGGCTTCGTGACGCCGGCGGCCTCCGCCACGTCGTTCATCGAGGTGGAGTGGAAGCCGTTGCGGGCGAACACCTGCACCGAGACATCGAGGATCTGCTCGCGGCGGGCGGGGGCCGGAAGACGCATGCTCATGACGTGGATCTCGTCGTCTGTGGTCGCGTGCTCGGTGCTTGACTCATACGGTTACCTGAGGGTAACAAGCTTTTCGAGTCGCAGAAACCCGGCTCACAGACCGCGTTCACGGTCCTCGCGCTCGGCGGCCTTCACCGCGTACCCGAGCACGATGGCGGGCGCCAGCAACAGCGACCCGATGACCAGCGAGCCGATCACGATGGCCGATACCGCGGCGTTGAAGCTGACGGCGAAGCCGATGACGAACGTCGCGATGGCGAGTGCGTAGAAGAGGTAGCCGACCCGGTTGGCGAGCAGCGTGTACTTCGCGATCTGCTTGCGGCGGGCGCGGACGGGATCGGGCGCGGGTGTGGGGGACGGCGAGTTCATGGGGCCTCAGAGACCTGGGGGAAGGAGTCGGTTGACGTTCTCGAAGAAGAAGTACATCACCACGACGAACGGAACGGCGCCGACCAGGAACGACACATAGAGACGGTTCGAGGCGCGGCCGACGAAGTATGCGCCGACACCGACGGCGAACAGCAGCAGGCCCCAGCCGAGCGCGTGGGGGATGGCGGCGGAGTCGTCGAACCAGCCGCCGCTGAACCCGTCCTCCTCCACCTCCACGAACTCGTCGACCAGTGTGGTGGTGGTGACCGGCGCGTCGGTGGTGGCAGTGACCGTGTCGTCGGGCGTCGTGTCGTCCGGTGTCGTGTCGGGCACGGTGTCGGGCGGCAGCGTGTCCTCGGTGGGCAGCGTCGCGTCGGGATCGGCGGGCTGCGTGTTGCTCGGCGGCGCCATCACCTGGTCGCTCTGCTCCACCACCAGCTCGGCCCGCACCACCAGTCGCTGATCCGACGTGTACTCCGGGTGGCAGGTGGCCAGCACGAGCGTGGCGATGGTGGGGTCGATGGTGGGGATGACCGCGGCGTACTCGCTCGGCTCGACGATGACGGTGCCAGTGACCGCGTAGACGAACCGGCCGGCCGGCGTGATGACCTCGATCAGGTCGCCGGGTACGAGCTCGTCGATCTCGTTGAACGGCGCGCCGTAGGTGGTGCGGTGGCCGGCGATCGCAGCGTTGCCCAACTGTCCCGGCATCGGTGTTTCGCGGAAGTGGCCGGGACCCTTCTTCAGGTCGTCCTTGCCGACGCCCTGCACCACGTACCAGTCGAGGCCGATGCTCGGGACCAGCATGCGAGCGATCGGTTCCCCGTCGGGGATCGGTGGGCCCGCCGGTGCGGTGGGGATGGTGCTCGTGGTGCTGGTGCTGGTGGTGGCCGGATCAGGTGCGGTGGTGACCGGCGGCGTGGTGGTGGAGGGAGCCGTGGTGGTGGCGGAGAGGAGGTCCTGGAACTCGTTCTCCAGGCTGTTCTGGGCGCGCGCCGTCTCGATTCCGGTGCCCCACAGCTGGTAGCCGACGAACGCGAACATCAGCAGTCCGAGCACGATGAGGGTCTTGCCGATGCCGCCGACCACCCAACGCCAGTCGCGAGGGTGCTTCGGGCGTTCGAAGTACGGCACGCGACGCCGCGTCGCCGCGGGTGTGGCGAGCGGCTCGGTCGGCTCGAGAGGTTCGTCGGCGCCGCTGGTCACGGCCCGTCACGCTATCCGGGCCGCCGTCTCACGAGCGGGCAGGCACCCGCACGTCGTCGACCGGGCATGTCTGGACAGGATTCGTCTCGGAGGGCGGGACGAATCCTGTCCAGACGCCATCGTGGGACGATTCCTGTCCAGAATCCGGCGGGTCGGTGGCGAGGTGCCGAGCGACGGCGGCTCCGTTAGCGTGTGCGGCCGGAATGGAGCCCGTCGTTCACCCGGTCGTTGCACTGGTCGATGTGGTCGCGGTGCTGGGCAGTTTTCCGGCGTTGGCAGGCGCGTCGCTCACGGTGGAACGCGGCGAGATCGTGTTGCTGCGCGGGCCCAACGGGGCCGGCAAGACCTCGCTGCTGCGCCTGTGCGCCGGCCTCCTGCCCGTGGAGCGCGGCAGCGCACATGTGCTGGGCTGCGACATCGTGGCCGACCGTGCCTCGGTGCGGAACCGGGTGGGCCTGCTCGGGCACTCGAACGGGCTGTACGCGGACCTGACGGTCGACGACAACGTGCGCTTCTGGGGTGCCACCGTCGGCGCCAGCGACGCGGAAGTGGCGGGCGCACTGCAGCGGATGGGCCTCGCGGGTCGCCTGGCGTCGGTGCCGGTCGGTCGGCTGAGCGCGGGACAACGACGGCGCACGGCGCTGGCGTGCCTGGTGGCGCGCCGAGCCGAGCTGTGGCTGCTCGACGAGCCGCACGCCGGGCTCGATGCTGCGGGCCGCGACGAGCTCGACGCCACCCTGCGCGGCGCCGCGTCGGCGGGGGCAACCGTGATCGTCGCCAGTCATGAACTGGAGCGCGCCGGTTCGCTGGCGAGCCGGGTGGTCGAGGTGGTCGGCGGCCAGGTGCGCGACCTGCCCCGCCGTGACCTGAACGTCGGGGAGACACCGTCGTGAACGCGTGGCGCGTCGCACGGCTGGTCGCGATGAAGGATCTCCGCATCGAGTGGCGCAGCCGCGTGGTGATCAACCAGGTGCTGCCGTTCGCCGCGTTGGTGATGGTGATGTTCGCGTTCGCGCTCGACAGCGACAACGTGCTCACCCGGGTGGCGCCCGGGCTGGTGTGGTTGGCGACGGTGTTCAGCCTGCTGGTCATCGTGCAGCGGTCGTTCGCGGTCGAGACCGCCGACGGGGCGCTCGACGCACTGCAGGTGGCCGGCGTGCGGCCGGGCGGCATCTTCCTCGGCAAGGCGATGGCACTGGCCGCGCAACTGGCCCTGCTCGAGATCGTGCTGCTCGCGGCAGCCGTGGTGCTGTACAAGACCGAGCTGCGCTCGAGCGGAGTCGTGCTGTTGGTCACCACCTTCCTGGCCGCGACCACCGGGCTGGCTTTCGTCGGTACGCTCTACGGCGGTCTCGCTGCCGGGGCCAAAGGGCGCGAAACGCTGTTGCCGCTCCTGATGCTCCCGGTGGTGGCGCCAGTTCTCATCGGTGCAACTCGGGCGACCGAAGCAGCATTCGGTACCGAAAAAGCGACCCCCAGCGATGGTTGGCCCTGGATTGGCCTGTTGACGCTGTTCGCCGTAGTTTTCGGTGCCGGCGGCACGCTGGCCTTCGGCTCGCTCATCGACGAATGACCGGAACATGAACCACCCTCAGTCCACGGCCACACCCACCGACGCTCGCCCGGCAGTCGCCCGCCCCACCTCCACCAGGTTCACTCGCGTGCTCGGCGTCGCCGTGCTCCTCGGGATGGCGTGGTTGGTCGTGTTCGGCCTGATCATCTCGCCCGACGACCGCGTGCAGGGCGAAGGCGTGCGCATCCTCTACATCCACGTGCCCACCGCGTGGCTCGCGTACCTCGCATTCTTCGTCACCGGCATCGCCAGCGCCTTCTATCTGTTCAAGCGCACCCGCAGCCTGGTGTGGGACCGCATCGCCGGCGCCAGCGCCGAGGTCGGCGTGCTGTTCATGGGCATGACCCTCGTCACCGGCAGCCTCTGGGGTCGCATCTCGTGGGGCACGTTCTGGACGTGGGACTCGC
>JAUXQB010000208.1 GCA_030685215.1 Actinomycetota bacterium | reverse complement strand
GCGAGTCGTCGTGCAGCGGCGCTCCGCCGCGATCGACGTCGTGGCGTGGCGCTCGACGACTCGGACTGCCGAAGTGTCGCGGTCGCCGTCATGACGCGTCGGGCGGGAGCACCCTGAGTGGACGACCGAGCAGGATGGCCATGCGGCCGAACACGAGCAACAGCACGGCCCACAGCAGCGTCGGCAACGGCGACCCACCGGTGGCCACGATCGTGCCGCCACCCGAGCCCGAGCCGCCACCGGCTCCGGAGCTGACGCGAACGGTCGTGGTGGTGGCGCGTGTCGTGGTGGTGGTCGAACCGGAGACGGTGGTGGTCGTGCCGGATCCGGTCGTGGTGGTGGTCGCGCCGGCGCCGGTCGTGGTGGTGGCGACGACGGTGGTCGATGTCGTCGTCGTGGGCACCGCCGCCGAGACGCTCCACGTCAACCCGGCCGGCACGTCCGCGGCCGCCGCGGCGACGGTGAACTGCACGTTCCAGTACTTGTCGAGCTGTGTGGCCGAGGCAGCGCCCTTCGTGCACGCGTAGCCGAGGTTGTACGTGCCCGCCGGCAGCACGGTGGTGCCGTCGGTGCCGATCCACTCGAACGACAGGATCGGCAGGCCGATCAACAGGCCGGTGTTGACGGCAGTGGTCTTGTTCACCCACGACGACCCGGCACTGGTGTACAGCGGCTGGCGATAGTTGACACCCGTGGCCGACGGGATCGGCCCGGTGAGTCCGAACGTCAGCGTGTCGGGGTCGACCGACGCGGGCACCATGTAGGTCTGCACGCGGTAGCCGCCAGTGGCGGAGTCACCGCTGCAGGCCGCACCTTCGGGCGGCGCGAGCGCGAACGCCGTGGCGCTGCCTCCGCCGGTGAGTGGTTGGCCGGCGGCGGCAGTGCCCGGGGGGACCAGCACGTCCAGTCCGCCGGCGTTGGTGGCCGCATCGGCAACCTGCCGACCGGGGCCGAACGAGGTGGCGATGGTGACCATCAGCATCGACGCGGAGACAGCAGTGCCGGCGCGGGCGAGTTGCCGTGCGGCGCGACGCCACGAACGGGAGCGGGCGGTCATGACGACTCCTTGGGGAGGGGTGTGAGGCGGCGGGAGCGACCTCGGAGGACAACGGTTGCGACTGGCACCGCTGCGGCACCGAGGCCGACCACGACGAACGTGGGCACGATCCACGACCGGCCGTCCGATGACGTCGGAGCTCGGCCGGCCTGCTCGGGAGCACTCGCCAAGCGCCAGCGCAACTCGTCGGGGTCGCCGCCGCTCGCGGCGGTGATGACCACCTCCACGTCCCAGAACAGCGCAGTGGTGCCGAAGTACGTGCAGGCAATGCCGATCCGGTAGTCGCCGGGAGTGATCATCTCCTCGGCGGCGACTCCGAAGCTGAACGCGGGCGGCGTCTCGATCCGGCCCGGTTGGCCGGCGACGGCGTTGGCCGGGGTGAGCACGTTCGCGAACGAACGGGCGGCGAAGTCGGCACCGAAGAGCGCGTGCTGATCCGTGCCCTCGGGTCCGATGACACCGTACGAGAGCGATCCGACGTCGGCCGTCGTGGGCACCATGAAGCTCTGGATGCGCCACTGGTCGTGGAAGCTGTCGCCCGGACAGGTGGAACCCTCTGGCAGCTGCACGATGAAGGCGGTGTTGCCGTCACCTCCGCTCAACGCGTCGCGGTCCCCGGCCTCGAGCAGCTCGACGTCGCCTGCATCGACCGGCGGTTCGGCCGCGGCCCACACGACGGGACCGGTGAGCAGCCAGGTGAGGCCCACCACCGTCGCTGCCATGAGCACGCGCGGCCAGCGGCGGCGCGTTCGTCGGTCGGTCGTACGGGCCATCTCAGTGCTCCATCGTCTGCAACAGGTCGACGCCACCGTCGCCCGACCTCCGCCGGCGCGGCCGCTTGGTGATCTCCAACACACCGAGCGCCGATCCGAGGGCCACCCCGCCGAGACCGGGCACGACGTAGCGGCTATGGGCGAGCTCGACGAACGGGGTCAACACGGGCGACGCGTCTGGGCGCGGCTCGTCGACCTCGTCGTCGACAGGCGGCACGGTCGTGGTGGTCGTGGTGGAAGTGGGGGCGACGGTGGTCGGTGGAGCGGTCGTCACCGTCGGTGTGGTGGTGACCGGGCGTGTGGTTCGCGGCGTCGCGCCGGTGGTGGGTCGAACGGTCGGCGTGGTGGAGGGAGGAGGTGTCGGCGTCGCCACCATCGTCCGTATCTGGTTCGCTGCCTCGGTCGCCTGCGCCCGCAGGTTTGCCGGCAGCGGCGCGTAGCCGGCGGGCAGCTGACCGAGCTCCAGTCCCGGCGTCTGCCCAGGCCCGGTGGCGTAGTCGATGAACGCTGCGTACTCGGCTCTCGCCTCGGCGTCGAGCGACAGCGGGGTGCTCGCCGCGTAGGTGAGGGTGGTCAGCGGGTACGCCGTCGGTGCCGTGGCCGTCGGTGCCGGCTCGAGCACCGTCGCCTCGGCGCCCGCTGCCATCGCTGCGACACCGGCCACGAGGCCGGCCCCGTCGGCCGCGATGAAGGCGCGGTCGTCGCTGTTGTCGCCGGCGCGGCTGAGCCGCGCGGTCTGCAGCCCGAACTGCGCCGCCGACGGCGTGTCGGTGAGCACGAGCATCGCCTTGCGGCCGAGGTACTGCGGGACACCGCGTCCCCAGACGAGCGACGAGGACGTGGCGAACGGGTTCTCCACGATCTTGGCGCTGTCGAACGCCACGCGTCCGACGCGGGCCGAGTCGGCGAAACTGCGCGCGTACGGCATCCAGTCGGTGCCACACACGGGCGGAGGCACCACCGAGTTTCCGGCGCCGCGAGGCGGGGCCTGGTAGCAGTACGGATCGCCCTTCGGGAACGAGTTGGGCACCGGCTCACCGAACGCGACACCCGTCGGGTTGACCGTCGAGCTCATCGCATAGACGGGGTTCACCGTCATGCCCCACTCGTCGGGCTCACCGTTCATCCATGCCCGCGCTTCGGGGTCGGCGAAGATCCATTCCCACACCTGTTGCGCCGCGTCGGAGTTCCCGGCCGGGAGCTGAAGACCGCTGAACGTGCGACCGTCGGAGATCTCGAGCAGCTCGAACTCCGGATTGAACGCGAGGAAGTCCGGGTCGACACCCATGTGGCCGGGGTTCGTCGCCAGCCACGGGTAGTCGGGTGCCCGCAGGATGACGACCTGTTGCGCGTACGACTGCGTCAGCAGCATCGCGGCGAGGCGAGGCGTGAGGTTCAGCTCGGCGATGCGGACGCCCGCCAACTGCTGCGCATCGGCCGGCGCGTCGGGGCGCAGACTGCGTTCGATGTTGAACCCGATCGTCAGGCCCGAGACGCTGAGTGGCGCGTACACGACCGGGTCGTCGGCGTTCAGCTGAGCGCCGGCGAGTGGCCGCGACACGGCGATCATCCCCGGCGAGCCCTGCGCGCCCAGTGCCAACTGCTGGCGGGCCGACGCGTCGCTGACCGGGGCGTAGGAGTATGGCGGCAGATCGCCGCCGGCGCACAGCGCGGGCTGCCAGCTGGCGACCGCGCGCAGCGCCAGTTCGGATCCCGCGATCCGTCGCTCCTCGTCCGCGAGCGAGCAGGGCGAGTCGACCGGGTTGAAGTCGAGTGGAATCGCGATGCGGTTCGCCCACGCACTCGGCGCCAGCGGCGACGTGTACACGCCGAACTGGTCGGCTCGCTCCGCAAACGGCGTGCCCACGTTCTCCGCATCCGGCGTACCGCGCGGCACGATCACGATCCAACACCTGGGGATCACCTTCGAGCCGTCGGCTGCGGGCTGCACCCTCTGCCCGCACCCGAGCCCGGCGGACTGCACGCCGGTCTGCACTTCGAACAGCTCCGCTCCGCGACCGTCGAGGCCGGTCGCGGCGCCGGCGATCTCGTTCGTGGTGACCACGTTGAAGTACGGGTTGAGCCAGTAGTTCCCACCCACGATCGACGGGTTGAACGCGGGGTCGGTGTGCGCGTTCACCTCGGTGCCGTCGACCGCTCGGAAGGGGCGCCACACGTTGGACGTGCTCTCCTCGAGGAACCCGACCGTGGAGTCGAACCCCGACCACGTGGACCGCGAGATCACGCGCGAGGTCGCGAACCCGCCCGGCAGTGCGACGCCGGAGAGCCCGCCGGCGACGCCGGTGGTGGCCCCCTGCACGCACTGCTCGGGCGGCGGACCGGGGTTGTCCGCCACGGTGCCGTCGTCGTCGCCCCAGCACTGCATGATCTGCAGGAACTGCGAGCCGAATCGTCCGGGGCCCTGCAGCGTCGGCGTGCCACCCGTCCACGTGATCGACACCGCCTGGTTGTTCAGGTCGGCCGTCTGGTTCACGGTGATCTCGAGGTCGGAGAAGGCGCCGCGACCTGCGACCGTGTAGGCCGAGTCGGTCAACGGCAGCGACGTGTCGGTGCCCTGGCTCCCGGCCACCGGCTCGGCCGCGACGCCGGTGGTCACCATTGCCACGGTGACGGCGATGGCGACCGGGCCGACCAGCCACGCCGAGGTGCGCAGGCGACTCATGCCGGCTCGGTTCGGGAGAGGTGGCGCCACACCACGGCGGGCACGAGCACGAGACCGAGCGTCAGTCCGATGACCAGCAGCATCATCGCGATCGACGAGGTCCATCCGGACGACTGCGCGAGCACGGTCGGCGACTGGGCCCCGACCACGCCCCCCGTGACACCGCCGTCGTCGGGCGCTCCGACCACGCCGCACACACCCGTGTCGGGATCGCACACCTCTCCGGGGTTCAGGTTGTCGGGGTCGATGACCGGAGCGCCGTCGGTGCCCAGGTCGCCTCCGGCGATGGGCGTGCCGTTGGCCGTGGTGCCGGCACCTGGTGTGACGCCGCCCGGCGTGGAGCCAGCGCTGGGCGTGGAACCACCTGCTGGAGTGGTGCCCGCGCCGGGAGTCTGCCCGCCACCGTTCGTCGCCGGCCCCGACACCGCGGTGGGAACGTTCGAGAGGCCGCCGGTGCCGTTCGGGCACTGACTCTGACCGCCCTGACGGTCGCACTCCTGCGGTCGGGCGGCGTTCTCGGCGAGCACGTTCGACCCGTCGGGGGAGAACGTCGGGTTCTTGCACTCGGCGATGCTGACCGACTGCACTTCCACGCCGGGGATCTTGCGGATCTGTTCGAAGCTCGCCTCGACCAGGTTGATCGGCATCGGCGAGTAGCCGAGCGAGGCCGAGTACTGCTGCGCCTGGCACATCGCGTAGTACGCGAACGCGCCGAGCGTGCGGCCCTTGTCCTCGTTGAACTGGCCGGCGACCTTCGTCGGCACGATCAGGTAGGAGTACGACGACAACTGGTAGCTGCGCGGATCGGCGTCCGTGTACACGCCGTCGAGCTGCTGCGTCAGGTACACCGCCGGGTTGCTCTCGTCGGTGTTGATCCGTGCCTGCAACAACGACACGGCCACGTTCTCCGGGGTCGGCTCGGTGTAGTAGCCGGCTGCGTTGAGCACCTTCGCGACGGGAAACGCAGACCCGAGCGCGTAGGAGTAGTTGACGTAGCCGATGGCTCCTTCGGCGAAGCCCTGACTCACGTAGCCGGCGACGCCGAGGTCGCCCGACTGGGCGATCATCCCGGCGATCGTCGGATAGAACGACGTGAACCCGCACGCCGGCGCCCGGCCAGAGCGACTGCAGAAGTCGTCCCACAGGCTCGGGAACATCGCGATCATCCACTGCGTGAACTGCGCGCTCGATCCTGAGCCGTCGGACCGCACCACCGGGACGATCGCGCGCGCCGGCATCACCAGCCCGGGGTTGTCGGCCTGGATCGCGGGGTCGTTCCAGGTGGTGATGACGCCGGTGAAGATCTTGACGACGTTCTCACCCGACAGACGCAGGTTGGTCACCCGCTTGCCGTTGATCTGCAGGTTGTACATGAACGCCGTGCCGCCGGCGGTGACGGGGATGTACGCGTAGCTGCCGGGGGCCGGGTTCTCCGGCGCCGAGCCGTCCTCGGGTTCGAACTGGAACGGGATGTCGGATGCCGCGAAGTCGACGGTGCCGTTCAGGAAGTTCTTGCGACCTGCCGTCGAGCCACTCGGGTTGTAGTCCACCGTGATGCCGAACTGGCTCACGTTCACGCGCATCGCATCGATGGCGTTGGCGGCCCACGACGAGCCTTCGCCGGAGATGCGTTGGTAGCTGGTGCCGGCCAGCGCGACCGGCGTCGCGGCCGGCGCGACGAGGGCGATGGTGAGCGCGACGGCGAGCGCGAGGAGCGTGGTTCGACGCGGTGAGCGTGTGGCGAAGTTCATGCGATCAGCTCCGTGAGTTGCGCGGTGACCTGCGCGTCGGGCGCTCCGTTCCGAGCCTCGATGCGAGCCAGGTCGCGGGCGGACTGCGTGACGGTGGCCCGCGTCTGGCGATTCGAGAGCTGGCCGGCAGGCCGTCCACCGACGATGCGTGCGACGGAGAACAGGATCAGCACCAGGATCATCAACACCGCAGCCGTCGCGAACCCGCGAGCGACCTGTGTCGGTTGCGGTGAGCGGACGAGCTCGAATGCGGCGAGCGGCAGCGACACCATCGGCCCTTCGCGGGGGTTGAGGTTCATCGTCGAGGTGAAGCCGGCCGTCAGCAGGATGGGCGCGGTCTCACCCACGCCGCGCGCGACGCCGAGGATCACCGACGTGGTGAGGCCCGACTTCGCGGTGGGCAGCACCACGTGCCACACGGTGCGCCACTTCGGTGCACCGAGTGCGGCCGCCGCTTCGCGCAGGTTGCCGGGCACCAGCCGCAGCACGACGTCGGCTGAGCGGATGATGATCGGCAACATCATGATGCTCATCGCGATGGCGGCCGCCAGGCCCGAGCGTTCGTATCCGAGGATCAGGATCCAGGTGGCGAAGATGAACAGGCCGGCGAGGATCGACGGCAGCGCGGTCATCGCGGTGACCACGGTGCGCACCAGTCCGGTGGCGCGACCCTCCGATTCCGTCAGGTACACCGAGCACGCGACACCCAACGGCACGGTGATGATCAACGCGATCAGGGTCATGATCAGCGTGCCGACGATGGCGTGCAGCACGCCACCCTGGTCCAGCGGCGACAGTGGCCCGGTGTCGCTGAGGTCCTCCACGTAGAAGTTCAGGTGCACCAGCGCATCCACGCCGCGCACGACGACGAAGATGATCACGGAGAACAGCGCGAACAGGGCGAGCAGCGCCGTCGATGTGAGGAGCACCGCCATCACACGGTCCACCACCGCCGGCCGGTCTTCCGTCAACGACACGAGGACGGCATACGTGGCGACGAAGACCGCGAAGCAGACGACGACGAACCCGAGTCGGCCCTTCAGTGGCGTGAGCCGACCGAAGATGAGCATCGTCGTCGACAACGCGCTCACGAGCGCGCCCGCCATCGGCAGGACGTCGTTGCGGGAGAGGCGTCGAACCGCGCGCCGCTGAGGCGGGGCCGCCGTCGGCATCGGCCGTGCCGGCAGCACCGTCGTCGGCGGGTCGGGAGTCAGCATCGCGGTCATGCTTCGCTGCTCGCCCCGGAACGCGACCGGGCCACGAACCACGATGCGGTGAAGTTGACGACCAGCGTCACCGCGAACAGGGTGAGGCCGGCCGCCATCAGCGCCGACAGGCCGAAACCGCTCGACTCGAACGTGCGCAGCGCGATGAGGCTGGAGACCGAGTTGCCGCCCGCTTCCAGGAGATGGAAGTTGATGTCGAAGCGAGGCGAGATGATCAACAGCACTGCGATGGTCTCGCCCAGCGCTCGCCCGAGGCCCAGCATCGTGCCGCCGATGATGCCGCCGCGACCGAACGGAAGGGCCACCACGCGGATCATGCCCCACCGCGTGGAACCCAGTGCGAACGCTCCTTCGCGCTCGCCCATCGGCACCTGCGAGAAGACCTCGCGCATCACCACGCACGAGATCGGCATCACCATCATCGCCACCACCACGCCGGCGATGAACGCCGATGCCGTGTACACCGAAGCGCTCGAGAGCGGGCTGTTCGGGTCCGCGCGAGCGACGTCGAGAAAGGGGATCCAACCGAACCACGCGTTCAGCCAACGCGAGAGGCCGATCAACTGCCCCTGCAGCAGGAACAGACCCCAGAGGCCGTAGACCACGCTGGGCACGGCCGCCATCAGGTCGACCAGGGCGACGAGCCACGAGCGCAGCCACTGCGGTGCCACCTCGGTGATGAACAGCGCCGTACCCATCGAGATCGGCAACGCGATCGCCACCGCCACCAGTGCAATGAGGACGGTGCCGATCATCACCGACGCGATCCCGAACTGACCGCGATCGGGTTGCCACTCCGCAGTGGTGAGGAACGACAGGCCAGTGGCGCTCAGCGCGTCGGCAGCCTGGATCGCGAGGAACACGCCCACCGCCACCATGGTCGCGAGCACCACCAGTCCGCTGAACGAGGCGCCGCCGAAGAACACGCGGTCGCCGCGGCCCTTGCGCGCCACCAGCTCGCGCGGCACCGGCGCCTCGGCGGCAGCCAGATCGGGAAGCGTGGTGAGTGCCACGCTCAACCCAGCCACGCGGCGAGCACCACGAGCACGATCACCGTGGCGACGCCCATCAGCAGCACGTCGGGGTGACGGGCGTGTGTCCAGAACGACTGCTTCGCCGGCGTGGACGGCGGCGCTGGCACGAACACCTGCGGAGCGGTGCTCCATCCGGGCGTGCGCTGGCGGTCGTCCATGATCGACGCGAAGACCGTGGCGAACACGCGGGCGAAGGCCTCTGCGTCGATGACCACCGTGACGGGTGCCGCCGGGACGACCGGTGCCGTGAGCGGTGCCACCAGCGGTGCCACGACCGCGGCGGGCGCCGGTTCGGGTTCGGGCTCCTCGTCCGGTTCCGGCTCCGGCGCGAGGTCTGCCTCGAACGCCGCGACGAGTGTGGCGTCGAGCTCCTGCTCCGGCATCGGTTGGGGATCGGCCACCGCCTCGACCACGGTTTCCGCGGCGGGCTCGACATCGTCGTCGGCGTCAACGGCCGGCTCGACCTCGAACGCTGACTCCTCGACCACGGGGTCGGCGGCGGGCTCGGGGAGCGGCGGCGGCGCGTCCACGATCTCCGGCAGCGGGAGCTCCACCGGCCGTGCGTGGGCGACGATCACCGAGGCGGCTCGATGCGCCGCGGCCACTGCCCGCGCTGCCTCCGTCCGGGTGGCTGCAAGCGTGTCGTCGAGCGCACGACGACGCTCGTCGAGCATCGGTGCGAGACGTGCCCGCAGCAGGTCGCGAGCCGCGTCGAGATCGACGGCCACTGCATCTGCTTCGGCCTCGGCCGCCTCCTGCATCGCCGCGCGCAGCTGCAGCGTGAGCAACGCGATGCCTGCCCGCGGCGAGAGGGCGGTGGTGTCGGTCGATCCGGATTCACTCGACATCGTGCGACGGCTCTCCGACTCGCGGTTCGACGGCGACCGGGGCAGCGACCTGCCGACGGGCAGCGGCCAGGATCTCAGCCACCTCGACGTCGGCCGCTTCCCGCACCAACGCGATCGCCACGGCGTGCTCGCGTTCCATGTCGGCGAGCGCGTCCTTCGAGGCCTCCAGCTCCACCCGCAACGCAGCGCGCATCTCTGCGTCACGCTGGGCGGCGCGGTGCTTCGCGGCCGCAGTGCGCGCTCGCGCCGCGGCGATCTCCGCCTCCAGCCCGGCTCGCTCGGTCTCCAGCCCGTCGTGCTCCAGCTCCGGCCACGGCTCGTTGATCGGCAGCGGATCACGCTCCGGCGACGGCATCGTCGCGTCCGCGGTCATCTCCGCCATCGGCGTCAGCATCGGAAGGACCGCCGCGTCCGTCGACCCGCCCGCACCGTTGGGCACCGTGCCGTTCAGCGCACTTCCGTTCAACGCGTTGCCGTTCATCCCAGCCACTGGGTCACCCGATCCACGCGAAGAGCAGTGCGAGCAACGACGTGGCGGCCGTCATCGGCACCAGCACGTGCGAGGGGAGCCAGCCGGCGCTGCCGCGGGCGACCGGCGGGCGCGGTTCCTGCGACCAGAAGTGCTGGAACGCTTCGGCGGAGCCGGCAGCCGCAGGGGCCATCGGCGCCGGTTCGAACCTGATGATCACGTCGCTGTCGTCGGTGGCTGCCTGCAGCGTGACGTCGGCGGGCAACTGCAGCGAGTCGGTGAGGTGCGCCAGCAACGATTCGAGGTCGCCGTCGGGCGCGTCGTCGAACACCTCGACGACGTCACGTGGGAGCACAGCCGAACGTTCGTCGCCGCACGCGACCACGTCGTCGCGGCCCGCCGACGCACGTGCAGCCTCGATCAGTTGACCGGCTTCGATTCCGGCCAGGTGCTGTCGCACGGCCGCGCGGGCGTGCGCGTCGTCGATCACCGCGCGACCCTCCTGCAGCTCGGCCTGCCACCAATCGTCGAGCAGCACCGTCAACTGCCGCTGCGCGGCCACCCCGTCGGCTTCATCCAACTCGAATGCGCCATTGATCACCGTGGCCAGGGCGTCGACGTCGTCCATCGTGCGCACCACCGACACACCGAGCGCAGCGATCTGCTGGCGGGTCGAGCGCTCACGACCCGTCATCGCTGCAGTTCGTGCCGGGTCGTCCATCTCGCCGGACTCCGCCACATCGTCGCCGACGCTTCCGGCAGCGACTCGCTCACGGGCCATGGCCAACTGTGCGGCGGCCCGCTCCTCGGCGGCGCCACCGACGGCCGCGACCTCTGCGTCGAGTTCGGCTCGGCGGCTCATGATCGTGCGTTGCGCATCGAAGAACTGCCGAGTCAGACGGCCGTGGACGGCCGCGACGTTGGCCAACTGTCCGCTCTCGTGACCCAGCAGCGAGCGGGCACGGGCGATCGCCTCCAGGAAGCGGGACTGCTCGGCGCGCAGTGTGTCGAGGAACGCATCCGCCGCCGCTGGCCGGCCCGCGGGGAGCTGTTCGACGGGGTGCGGCCGTGTGGTTTCCATGCCCTCGGGACAGTAGAAGTCGCCCCTGACAGCCAGATGAATGGCGTGTGTGCAACGGGTGGCCTCAGCGTGAAACTCGCCGCGGCCGGCAACATTCGCGCTCAAGGTGCGGCGAATCGCGCGCATCGCGCGTCAACTCTCGTTCACGAGCGCACGTGTCGCGACCCCACCTGCAACGGTGGCGATCGAGCCGCGACACGAACGGTCGGGCGGCGGTGGATCAGTCGCGCGCGGCGGCCAGCAGCAGCGGGAGGAAGTGCTCCAGGGAGGGGGTCCCGCCGGCGAGGCGCTTGCCCGCGTCGTCGAAGCGGCGCAGGGCCACGGCCGCGTCGGCGTGCGGGAGGGCGATGAAGTCGGCGGCCTCGGCGGGCGACATCGGGCCACCCTGCAGGCTCAAGGTGTGCACCGACGCCGGCGAGAGCGCCGCGAAGTAGTCGCGCTCGGTGGCGCACAGGTAGCGCTTCGCCGCGACGTGCAGGCGAACCGGCTCGGTGACCTCGGGACCGAAGCCACGGGCCAGCCATGCCGCGCCGACCTCTTCGTGCACTCGGTCGACGGACTCGAGCTGCACCATGTCGGAGCCGGCCGACGCATCGTGGACGAGGTGACCGATGTCGTGCACCAGCGCCGCCACCACCAGCGCGTCGGGCGCACCTTCCTGCTGCGCGGTGTGCGCTGCCTGCAGCATGTGCTCGAGCATCGACACTCGCTCGCCGAGGTAGGCCTCGTCGCCGCGCTCGCGCAGCACCTCGACGATCTGGTCGACCACCTCGCTCATCGGTCGTCTGCCGCGGCGTCGAGCCGGTGTTGGAGCACGGCGATGGTGCTGCGCAACCCGTCGACGTCGGCGTAGCACCCCTGCAGGTGACGCGACCCGCCGCCCGCCTCGTACGCGGTGCGCCCGTGCAGCACTCTCCGGTTGTCGACGATGAACAGGTCGCCGGGCCGCAGGTGCACGAACAGGTGGAAGCGTGGGTCGGCCACCAGGCGAGCGAAGTGGGTGTACCCCCGGTACCAGACCGACAGTTGCTCGGACTCGGCAGGGTTCGTCGGCAGCGGCAGTTGCTGCAGCGAGCGATGGTTGAACCGCACGCCACGCACGTTGCCGGCCACGTCGAGATCGATGATGGGTGCGGTGGTGGTGAGCGACGCGCCGGCGTCGCGATACGCGAACGACACCGCTCGCCCTGCGAGTTGCGCGAAGCCGTCGGGATCGAGTGTGCGCAGTTCCGCGGCCACGCGGAAGCCGTCGACCAGCACGTTGTCGCCGCCGGCCGCGCTGCTCTGATGACAGTGCAGCAACTGCATCGTCGGCACCGGGTCGCGGTAGGGATTGTCGGTGTGCGGCGGCAGGCCGAGTGACGTGTTGGCGAGATTGGTGGGATCGGCCTGCGCCCAGACGTCGAACCATCGGCCGTAGTTGGTCTCGCGGACGAACCCGAACAGCTCGGCCACGCGAGCCACTTCGCCGTCGAGGGTGGGCACTCCGGTGAGCACGCCGCAACCCATTGCGGCGACACCGCGCAACCAGTCGAGCAACGCACGGCTGCCGGCCTCGCCGTCGGCAGTGATCTGCTGGTGGTCACCGACGGCCAACCGATCGGCGGCGCCCGCGTCCCACGGCAACACGTCGTCAGCGGCGGGCGGATCGGCCAACAGTTCGGCGAGTGCGTAGGTGCTGTGGTGACCCTCCGGTGTCCAGTGGAGCCGCAGGAAGCCGTCGTCGACCGCCACGACGGTGGCCGCCAGGTCGGTCGGAAACGCGGCAGGATCGAGCAAGCGCTGCCCGCTCGGATGGCTGCACGACGCGCAGTCGCAGCGATCACGCAGGGCGAGCAGCGGCACCGTGACGGTCGAGCCGTCCGGCCGGGCCAGATGGAGTCCGCTGTGGTCGAGATGGCGGACGGACCCTTCGGCGACTTCGGTGCTCACGCTCCGAAGTCTCGCACGCCGCCCCCGCCCCACGCAGTCCGAGGCTTTCCTCCAACCCGAGGCTCACGTCCAGGATCTGCCCGCGGAAACCCTCGGAAGCAGCTCCCGCTGGAGGAAAGCCTCGGACTGACCGGTGATCGGGGGCTCGGATCTGCCAGCGTGTAGGTGATGAGCGCATCGGAGCAACAGGTCGCGTCGGCCTCCCCGACACCCGCAGCCGTGCGGCTGACGCGCCTGTGGCGCTTCGGAGCCGTGTCGGTGATGAACGTGGCGATCACCCAGTTGCTGCTGCTGGGGTCGTACGGGTTCACCTCGGTGGGCGCAGTGGGAGCCAACGTGTTCGCCGTCGGCGTGTCGAGCATCCCCGCCTACCTCGTCAACCGCCGCTGGGTCTGGCAGCGGCGCGGCAACCACAGCGTCACCCGCGAGATCATCCCGTTCTGGGCCTACACGTTCGCCGGCCTCGCGCTCAGCACCGCTGCGGTGGCCGCCGTCGAGCAGCGCTGGGATTCGGCGGCAGCAGTGTCGGCGGCCAACATCACCGCCTTCGGCGTGCTCTGGCTCACCAAGTTCTTCCTGCTCGACAGCTGGCTGTTCGTGCCCCGCACCGACAGCGACGACCTCGACGACGACCAGCTCCCGATGACGTGACCCGCTCCGGGGCGCGAGCGACGGGGCCTCAGGCCCGGTCGTGGTGATCCGACAGAGCGGCCGGCAGATAGCCCGTCGCGAGTTCGTCGAGCACTTCGCGGAACTGCCGGTAGCGCTCGACTCCGACCAACTCGGCGAACTCGCGCTCGACGTCGGCGATCTGCGCGAGAGCGAATGCGATCCTCCGGTCGCCTTCGGCCGTGCGCCGAACGAGGACTGCCCGACCGTCGTGGGGGTCCGGATCCACCGTCACCAGACCACGCGCCTCCAGGTCGTGGATGCGCTTGCCGATCGCCTGTTTCGTGATCCAGGCACCGTCGGCCAAGACGGTGGGTCGAGTCCCGTTCGGGCCGATCAGATTGAGGATGCGACCCTCTGATCCTCGAATCGCTGCGGTCGTGCCAGCACGAATCCGGGCACTCAGACCGTCACCGATGCGTCGCTGCACGCCATCGAGCCCGGCCAGCAGGTGGGGCACCGGGATGAGAATATCGTCAACCATGTTGACATGATAGTCAACCAGGATTACTTTCGCGGGATGGACGACGCGATGCTGAACACCGCCCCTCCTGTCGATCGCGCGGGCGGCGAACGCTTCGACCCACGCCGCGTGCTGACGGTGGTGGAGGCGGCACATGGCCGCACCGACACGGTCGACTGGGATCACGCGCCGGTGAGGCACCACGTCGACAACATGACCACGCATGCGCTCGATCGCGTGCAGGGACGCTTCGCCGACGGCTCGCAGTGGTCGCTGATCGCCAAGACTCTGCATCCCGCATCGGAGTCGCCGTACTTCGAGATCATCCCCGAGGAGCACCACGCCGACACCCTCGCAGCCCTCAACTGGCGCGACGAGCCCACCGTCTATCGGTGCGGCCTCGCAGCACGCCTGCCCGGTGTGTTGCGGATGCCGATCGTGCATGCGATCGACGAATCGCCCACTCGCATCACCATCTGGATGGAGGACGTCGCGGACAGCACGGCATGGGACATCGCCCGATATCGACGCACTGCCGAGGCGCTCGGGCGGCTGACCGGTGCGTGGACGGCGGCCCAGGCGCGAGCGCAGTTCGCGCTCGGTCATCGTGAGATCGGCGACCTGTTCTTCGGCAAGGTCGTGAACTTCGATCTGCAGGTGCAGGCCGACGACGCCTTCTGGTCACAGCCCCACGTCGCCGAGGCGGTCGACGCTCACCACCGGCGCGACCTGTTCGAGCTCGCCGCACACATCCCGGCCATGCTTGCCCGCCTCGAGGACGTGCCGCGAGGTGTGTGCCACGGTGACGCGTGCCCCGGCAACTTCATCGAGCCGGCCGACGGCTCCGTCGTGGCCCTCGACTGGGCGTTCGGGAACATCGACGCACACGCCTCGGACCTCGGACAGTTGCTCGCCGGGCGGTACGAGTCCGGCGCCGCGGAGGTCGCCGACCTCGAAGCGATCAGCCGGGCGATCTTCGAGGGCTACCGGAGCGGACTCGACGCAGAAGGGGTGGCCGTCGAGCCGAGCGTGCTCGAACGTTCGTGGGCCACGCACCTCGCCATCCGGTCCGTGTTCTCGGCGATGATGATCGATCATCTCCCTGGTGTGGACGACGATCAACGATTCGAGCTCGCGAAGCGGCGCGCAGCACTCGGCAGGTTCGGGCTCGACCTCGCCCTCCAGCACGTCTGAGTCCGCCTGTGTCGGCACGCTGACGGTTCGTGCGTCGAGTTCGCGACGGTCGACACGAGCGACGCGGCGCACGATCAGTGCATGCACACCTCCATCGCCGCCAGCTTCATCACCGAACAACTCGAGCGCCGCCAGAGCACCACTCGCACTCGCCGGGCACCGCGGCCCGACACCACGACGCGCCGCGCGCGTCCGTGGCACCGGCTCACCTGAAGCCGCGTCGACGGTCAGCGGGCGGCGCGACTCAGCCGTTCCGGATCGAGCACCGTCACCTTCGCCCGTCCGAGCGAGATCGCGCCGGCCTGCTGCAGGTCGTGCAGCACCTCCTGCTCGTCGGTGAGCTCGCGGAAGACGTCGAACCGGGACACGTCGGCACCGTACCGTGCTCAGCGAGAGCGGCTCACACGCCTTCGGCGCCGGCCGACGTGATCCACGCCTGCACCGTCGCGGCCGACGGAACGCGGGAAACGCCGACGGCGAGGCCGAGCGAGTCCATCAACTGCCGCAGTGCCACCGCGTTGCGACCGGCGAGATCCGCGACCGAGCGCACGCCACACAGGTACAGAAGGTTGGCGTAGCGGGCGCCGATGCCGGGCAGCGCGTCGAGGGAGGCGACCGCCTTCCAGGAACGGATGAGACCCGGCGACGCGGAGGTGTACTCCTGGAGCCGTTCGTCGGACTGCTCGGCCAACTCGTCGAGGCTGTCGATCTCGTGCGCCGCCAGCAAGGCGCTGTAGTGCTCGCCGATGACGGTGATGCCCGCGAGACCCGACGGGCGCACGGGAGCGACCGAGGGATGGACCAGCTTCTGGAACGACGCGTTCTTGCGCATCGAGTCGAAGAACGGATCGGTCTTCGCGTAGCTGGCGAACGTGGGGTGCGCGACCGCAGCGCGCAGCAAGCTCAGCGAGGCCTGCTCGTCGCCCTCACGTCGCGGCCGCACCAGCGGGGTCGCGAGGTAGGCCGCGACGTTGTACTTCCCGCGGATGGACTGCAGCGCGGTGGCCAGGAATTCCTGCTCGAGGCCGGGGCTCAACTGCTGCGCGAACGGCTTCATCGATGCGCACGAGTCGCGCAGCTTGGCCAGGCTCTCCGAGTCGAGTGGCGAGGTGTCGGCCTTCAGCACGGCGTCGAGCATCGCCAGCTCCTGGCGCACCTGATCGAGTCCTTCGGCGTCGCGCACCGCGGCCGAGCCGTCGGCGGCCGCCCGCGATGCGAACAGGTTCAACTTGGCGACGATCATCGCGTGCAGCGCGAGCACCCCTGTGGCGTCGGCCTTCACGTGCACGCTCGTCGGCTCGACGCCCTTGGTGACTGCGCCGAACGAAAGGTCGCGCGCCGTCTGGACGAGGTCGCCCGACACCGCCTCGAGGTCGTCGGGCGATGCGGTACGCACGAGCATCAGTGCGAACCCGAGCCGTGTGGCCCGATCGGTCGGGTCGGTGTCCCACGCCTTCGCGTAGCTCTCCTTCGCCTGCTCCAACGCTCCGGCGCGGACGTGCTCGATCGCCGCTGCCTGCAGTGCGAGGCCGCGCCAGTGAGTGGCCCCTTCGAGCCCGGCGACCGCGCCCAACTCGTTGCCCTCGAACTCGCGCAGCAGCGCCATCAGCACCCAGATGGCAGCCGGTCGCGCGAGGTCGGCGTGCGACGACGCCGACGCGGGAACGTCCTTGGTCTCCGACTTGCCCGCCGGGGCAGCCGCGGACTTCGGCGCGAACTGTGCGGCGTAGATGACCTCCGACGCGAGGGTGCGGCGGCCGTGCTTGAGCTGCACGACGATGCCCTCGCCCTTCTTCCCGGCTGCGATCAGCTGACCGGTCACCACCAGATCGGGGCCTGGCTGCAGCAGCGCACGGAACAGCTTGACGAGCGCGGCGACGAGCTTGTTCTCCGGTCCGCTGATGGCACCGATGGCGTCGGTGTCGAGCTCGGCTGCGGCGAAGGGGTCGACCACTTCGACGCTGCCGCCCTTGGTGGTGGTGAGTCGCGCAAGTTCGGTGGCGATGACCGGCCCCACCGGCGAGCCGGGAGTGGATGACCCGTCGACGCCGGCGAAGCGGTCGAAGCGCACCCGTCGACGCTGAGCCAGCACCCACCCCAGCAGCACGAACCCGACGACGGTGAGGCCGACCAACCACGTGCGATCACCGAAGTTGCTGGAGAGCGCGGTGACGATGGCCGCCGCGAGCGCCAAGGCGACACCCGAGCGGACGAGCACGTGAGTGCGCAGGAACTTCCGGGCGCGCCGCCAACCGCGACGGCCGATGCCGACTCCGATGGCGTTGAGCAACGGCATCGCGATGACGACCACCAGCAGACCCTGGCCCACGACCGTGGCGGCGGTCTGCGCGTTCGACCAACCGTCGGACCACCACTCCGTGGCGTCGTCGAGTGCGTCGTCGCCGTCGGGAACGGAGGCCTCGATCGACAGCAGTTGCTCGTCGACCTTGCCGGCGAACGACCGGTCGAGGCGCACCACCTCGGCGCATGCTGCCAGCGCCGCAGTGCGCGCCGTCGCGAACGTGTCGCTCGCCGCGTCGGCAGCCTTCTTCGCGAGTGCGGTGCACTCCTTCAGCTCATCGTCGGCTGCCTCGCGCTGACGATCGGCGAGGTCGAGACCTCGTCCACACGCTTCGTCGTCGAGCGCCAGCTCGAACTGATCCGCTGCGGCGTCGGGTTGCCCGCTCGCCAACAGGGCGAAGCCGTCGGCGCACTCCGCCGCCATGTCGTCGGCGGCGCGCACGCCCGCCGGGAGCGATGCCGAGAGACAGACTGTGATGAACATCGTCGCGGCGAACAGACCGGCTGTCCTGATGCGCATGCGTTGCCTCCCGTTCCGGCAGCGAGCGTACTGTGGGAGGTACCTCAGGGCAGGCGATGGATGACCAACGGGAGCACCGCCGCGCACCCTGCTTCACGCAGCAACGCCCCGCACACGGTGAGCGACCAGCCCGTGCGCATGGTGGTGGCGCACAGCAGCACGGGGCCGTCGGGTACTGCATCCGACGGATCATCGAGTCGGATGGCCTTCTCGAGGTGCGTCACCACCGGGGCACTCGACCCGCCGGCGGGCACCTCGTCGCCCTGCCACGTGAACAGGTCGAGCACGGGCAACTTGCCGATGGCAGCGATGTGCGCAGCGAACGCGCGGTTGGCCTTCATCTCCACCGAGTACGCCGGCGCGGCCACCACGGCGACCGGCCGGGTGCCCCACACCTTCGACCACCGGCGCAGCGTGTCGACCGCGCCGGCGAGCAGCTCGTCGGGAATGCTGCCGTAGCCGGTGCGTTGCATGGCGAGCAGCTCGTCGCTCCAGCCGGCATCGTCGGCGAAGGCAACTGCGCGGCCCTCGACGAGCGCATCGATGCGCCCCTTGCGGCTCACTCCCTGCGGCCACAGCTTGCGCGGCTCGATGACGATGTCGACGCCCTGCAGGTGAGCACGTGCAGCGCGCACGCGCTCGAGGCTCGGCGTCGTGCCCGGCGCCGGCAGCTGGCCCGTGCAGACCGAGCAACGACCGCACGGCGCCGGCGACGGGTCGTCGAGCGCGATCTGCAGGTACGCCATCAGGCAGCCTTCGCCGTGCGCGTAGTGCCGCATCAGGTCGGCCTCCGCTCGCCGAGTGGCAGTGAGCGCGTTCCACTTCTGCGTGTCGTGCACGTACGGCTCGCCGGTGGCCGCCCACTTCGAGCCGTCCTTGGTGACCACCCCGTCGATGGCGAGGATCTTGAGCAGGGTCTCCAGCCGGCCGCGGCGCACACCGGTGAGCGTGTCGAGCTCGACGACCGAGCGCGACCCGTTGGTGAGTGCGCGCAGCGTGGCCGCCACATCGTCGGGGTCGGGGATGGACGCGGTGGCGAAGTACTCCCAGATGCGCTCGTCGGCCTGCGCGGAGAGCAGCACCGCGTCGGCTCGCGCCACCGCACGGCCGGCCCGACCGATCTGCTGGTAGTACGCCACCGGCGTGGCCGGCGACCCGACGTGCAGGCAGAAGCCGAGGTCGGGCTTGTCGTAGCCCATGCCCAGCGCCGAGGTGGCCACCACCGCCTTCACCTGGTTGGCGCGCAGCAGCTCCTCCACCTCGATGCGCGCGTCGCCGTCCATCTGCCCCGTGTACGCCCGCACGTCGTGACCGCACGACTGCAGGAAGCCCGCGAGACGATCCGCTTCCGCCACGGTGAGCACGTAGACGATGCCTGAGCCGGGCAGCGCGTCGAGCGCGTCGGCCACCCACGCGTAGCGCTCCACGGGCGACAGACCCGACACCACCGAGAGCTGCAGCGAGGTGCGCGCGAGCGTGCCGCGGAACGTGGTGGTGCCCGCGCCGAGTTGCGCCTCGACATCGGCAGTGACGCGCTGGTTGGCGGTGGCAGTGGTGGCGAGCACCGAGGCGGTGGGAGTGGAGAGCAATGCGCGGGCCAGACGCTGGTAGTCCGGGCGGAAGTCGAAGCCCCAGTCGCTGATGCAATGCGCCTCGTCGATGACCACGAGGCCGACCTTGCTCATCAACTCGTCGAGGCGAGCGGCGAAGCGCGGGTTGCCCAACCGCTCCGGCGACACCAGCAGCACGTCGAGGCGGTCGTGGTCGAGGTCGGCGAAGATGGGGTCCCAGTCGTCGAGGTTGGTGCTGTTGACGGTGGCGGCACGGAGGCCCGAGCGCGTGGCCGCGGTCACCTGATCGCGCATCAGCGCGAGCAGCGGCGACACCACCAACGTCGGCCCCGCTCCCGCGGCCCGCAATGCAGAGGTGGCCGCCCAGTAGACCGCCGACTTCCCCCACCCGGTGGCCTGCACCACCAGCACGCGTGCCGCCGGCTGGATGATGGCGTGCACCGCCTCCACCTGATCGCCGCGCGGCACCGCATCGGGCCCGGCCAGCCGCCCCAACACCAGCGTCAGGTGCTCGGTGGCCGCCGGTGATGAGGGCTCGGACGTCATCCCGCCACCCTGCCACGTCCCGCCCCCAAACCCTCCCCACCCGAGTCGCACACCGCTTTCCCCCGTCTGGTCGCACGACTTCCACACTCAATGTGGGATTCGTAGGACCAGACGAAATGAAGCGAGGGGTCGGAGCGGCTTGCGCATGTGCACGTCGTCGGGCTCGAGCGCGTGCATCTGAGCCGATGCAACCCGTTCCACGTCATCGGCCCAGCGAGCATTCCTCGCTCCAGCCATGACATGAACGCGATCGGGGCACTGCAGGGGCGCCGCCCGCGGG
>JAUXQB010000205.1 GCA_030685215.1 Actinomycetota bacterium | reverse complement strand
GCAGATCGATCTCCCGGAAGGGGTTCGAGTCCAGGCGCCGCTGCTCGGTACCACCGACGACTGGCAGATCGGATCACCGATGGGTCTGACGACGTTCCCTGTCGGCCGCGACGACGACGGCAATGACCTCGTCACGTTCCGCTTCGAAGCGGTGCGCTGATGGCGACGAGACTCGCCCGCGACGTGTACGTGATCGGTGTCGGAATGCACCGCTTCAACAACGAACGCCTCGCCGCGGCCGCGATGGCCGACGTGGCCGGCATGCAAGCCCTCGACGATGCAGGGATCGGCTTTCCGGATGTCGGCGCTCTCTACAACGGGTACCTCGGCGGTGGACTCACGAGCGGGGTCGGCATCGCGAAGGAGTTCGGACTCACTGGCATCCCGGTGACCCACGTCGAGAACGCCTCGGCGACTGGATCATGCGCCTTTGGTGAAGCGGTCCACGCGGTTGCGGGAGGCCGCGTCGATGTCGCGATGGCGCTCGGCTTCGACGACATGAACCGGATGGGCGGTCTCGGACGCAGCGGTGGACGTCGTATGGGAGCCGAAGACGTGATGCTTCCGGCCGCGTTCTTCGCGATGTGGGCGACACGGCGGATGCACGACGTGGGAACCACTGCTGAGACGTTCGCCGCGATCGCCGCGAAGAACTGGAACCATGCACGCGCCAATCCGCTCGCGCAACGTCGGGCCGATCACGAGGTCACCATCGACGAGGTGCTTGGTTCGACGATGATCTCCTATCCGCACACCTCGATGATGGCGTGCGCCGCCGGCGGAGGCGCAGCGGCGGCGATCGTCGCGACACGGGAAGTCGCCGAACGCCTCAGCTCGGGGCGGCCGTTGGTTCGCGTCACCGCCTCGCAGCAGCGATCCGAGACGTACACCGATGGCCACGTCTTTCTCGGTGCCGTCATCGGCCCGGCACAGATGACGCGCGATACGGCCGGCGATGCCTACGAGCAGGCGGGAGTGGGACCTGACGATCTCGATCTCGTTCAGGTGCACGACGCGTTTCCCGTCGAGGAACTCGTCTACTACGAGTTGCTGGGGATCTGCGGCGACGGTGAAGGAGACCGACTCGTGGCTGAGGGTGCTACCCGTCTCGGTGGGCGGATCCCGTTCTCGACCGATGGTGGGCTCACCGCCCGCGGCCACCCGGGCGGCCCCACCGGTCTCGCCCAGATCCACGAGACGACCCTGCAGCTCCGGCACGAGGCCGGCGCCCGCCAAGTGCAACGGGCACGTACCGGTCTGTGCCACATGGCTGGGGCGGGGTCGGTGTGCGTCGTCCACATCCT